>NZ_JBNJOJ010000021.1:0-84699 GCF_050113655.1 Vibrio sp. TRT 29B02 | reverse complement strand
AGCAACAGCAACAGCAACAGCAACAGCAACAGCAACAGCAACAGCAACAGCAACAGCAACAGCAACAGCAACAGCAAGGTGAGTCGTCTCAGCAAGAGAGTCAACAACAAAATGGCTCTCAATCCGCCTCATCTTCACAAAATCAGCAAGAGAATAAAGGCGATCAACCATCGTCAGACTCTCAGCAAAGTGCTTCCCAGCCGTCAAGCGAACAAGAGCAGTCCGGTCAACAAAACGATCAGCAAAGCCCATCTGATTCGACTCAACAGAGTTCAGAGCAGACACAACTTGCGCAACAAAATCAAAAAGCAAACGATCAGCAGAAGCCGGAGGATTTGTCCCAAGAGCAAATCGGTGAGGCAACAACACAAGACAATCAACAGGCGATTGAGCCTGAGCTAAGGAAGCTTCAGCAGGTAGAAAGTGCGCGTGACCCAAGCCGACTTCTCCGAGCTCAAATCTTGCTCCAAGCTCAGCAAAAGAAACCGCCTCAAGATACAGGTAAGAAATGGTAATGAAGAGAATCATCAAACGACCTATTGTCGGCTTATTGGTCGCCGTGCTCACACTAATGAGCCCGCTAGCGCTAGCAACCAACATCACTGCCACAGTAAGTACCAACAAAGTAGTGAAAAACCAAGTGTTTCAGTTACGAGTGGTGGTTGACTCAAAAGTCTCATCTGATGCGTTGGATTTGTCTGGACTTGAAAAAGACTTTTATGTCGGCAGACCCAGCTTTGGCAGTTCCATGAACTTCATCAACGGAAAACGTTCCAACAGCAGTGAATGGAACATATCGCTTGCTGCACAACGCCTCGGTATCGCGACCATCCCTAGCTTTACCGTAGACGGCGCCACATCTCAGCCGATCACGATTCAGGTATCCGTTGACAATGATCAACCTCAAGTCCGTGATTTGGTTGAACTGCACAGTAGCCTCGGTAAAACAACACTTTACCCAAAAGAAAGCACTCAGTTGACCACCCGATTAATTGTCAAAGCCGACCCAAGACGACTACAAAATCCCAATATCATTGCGCCAAGATCACAAGGTATTGTTCTAGAGCCGATGGGAGAACCCAATCAGTATCAAGCTGTCGTTGATGGTGTTGAAGTCACGGTCGTCGATCAAAACTATCGAGTGACAGCACAACAATCTGGGCAATTCACGGTGTCGGGCATCGGCTTCACTGGCAGTGTCGTCTTTGGCGACAATCGGACTGGCACGACCAAACTGGTGTCAGCAAACACGCCAGCCGAAGAATTTCAAATCATAGTACAGCCCATTCCGAGTGAGTATCAGGGACAATGGCTACCAGCGGCAGCGCTGACCTTATCCCAACAATGGCGTGATTCCAATGGTCAGAACATCGATCCTTCTCAGCCATTTACGACCTCGGTCGGAGAGTCGCTCACCCGAGAGATTTACCTAGACATAGAAGGTTTATCTCGCGAGCAGTTTCCCGACCTCAAAGTAAACTACCCAGATTCAGTACGAGTCTATCAAGAGAAACCTCAGTTTAGCGATCTCGGGGATGGAAAAACGCGCATGACTTTAAAACAAGTCCTTATTGCTCAGCAACAAGGTCAAATCGAACTAAGTCAGATTGAATTGAATTGGTGGGATAGCAGCAATCATCATCAGGCAAAAGCCAGTTTAGACGGTTTACAGCTTTTCGTGAATCCCGCTGACCAAGTCAACAACGAGCCCATTTCAGCACCGACAGTGTCGTCGCCACAATCAAAAACCGTCACCATTTATCAAGCTGGAATCTGGCCCTATTTGACGGCGCTATTTGCCCTACTCTGGCTGGCTACCTTAGTATTGTGGAACAGAGCACGCCACGCAGACATACCTAACAACACCGAATCTGTTGCCAGTCCGACAGAAGATAAACTCAAGGCTGCCTTGGCGGCTGACGACAGATTACAGGCTAACTTCCTGCTCAATTGCTGGCTAGAAGAACACCCTCAAATAAACGCCGAGATTCGCCAACAAATTGAGCAACAACGTTCGATGATGAACCAGAGCAGTTACTCTCAATCCGAACAGTCATGGCAAGCAACTGAACTGCTCAGTTTGCTTAAAAAGGCTCGCAAATCGAAAACGAGTCGCAGCAACAAAACCTCTCAGCTCGCCTCTCTGTAAGCCGCTTAATAAAAACCAGGGCAGCCCATATGTGGCGGCCCTGTTCACTTTAACTCAGTTGATGATGAACTTTCAGTTTAATACCAAGTGATGAAATCACTCCTTATTAGTAAAAAGATCGATTAGACTGATAAAAGTATAGTTAGCAAGGGAATGTGGTTTTGGCTAAGTGGTTGTTCGTTGCTGGTTTAGTGTTTTGCTTGCCTACTTGGGCGAGCGTAGATCTCATTAAAGTCGATAAATCAAAGCGTCGAATGTATTTGATTGAAAACAACGAGGTGATCAAAGAGTTTCGAATTGCGCTTGGTAAGAGACCAAAAGGTCATAAAGTCTATGAAGGTGACCAACGCACACCTGAAGGACGTTATTTTTTAGATTTTGTTCTTGAGGACTCAGATTTTTATCGCTCTATTCATATCAGTTACCCTAACCAACAAGATTTAGCCTACGCAGAAAAGCGTAACTTAAACCCAGGTGGCAACATAAAAATCCACGGTCTCAAAAATGGTGAGACTCGCCCAGTCAACTTTGTGCAAAGCTTTGACTGGACGGATGGATGTATCGCTATCAGTAATCAGGAAATGGATCAGTTGCTTCAATTAGTTGAAGTGGGGACGCCAATAGACATTACTTGGTAGCTGATGGTAATTTTTCGCGAGTCACCCACCAGCACATCAAAGAGCCAATAGTCACCATTACCACCCCTTGAATAAAACTTTGAGTCAACACCAACCCCAAAATAAACGAAGAGATCACCGTCGATAGCACGGGAGTAAAGTAGGACATAGTCGCTAACAGCACCATGTTACCGCCTATAATCGCGTAGTTCCAAAGCGCGTATCCACTGCCCATTGCGATACCCGACACCAATAGAAGCCCACCGGATTCAAGAGTCAGAGTCATGCCAGTTTCATCACTGAAGGCGTACTTAATCCACAAAGAAACCGCCGTCATGATAAAAAATAGCGTTATCGCATTCTGACCATTGGAGATTCGTTTCGTCAGATTGCAGTAGATCGCCCAAAGAAATGCACCAATAAAGGCCATGGCATAAGTCGTGGGATTGGTCGCCACATTCGCGGCTATCTGCGCGAGAGACAGCCCCTGATCACCAGTGATGCTCCAAGCAACACCAAAGAAAGCCAACGCAATACTCGGATAAACCAATAGGTTGGTTTTCTTGCCACTGCCCAACACCGCAAGCAACACCGTTAGCGCAGGCCAGAGGTAGTTGATCACGAGCATCTCAATCGCTTGTTGTCGCGAGTTTGCCATTGCCAGAGCCAGCGCCAGACAAATTTCATACGCAACGAACAAGCCACCACCAATCAGAACGTAGCGCAAAGAGTATTGACGCAGTTTAGGTGCCCCCATCACCAGCACCAAAAACAGTGACGCTACTGTATAAATTGATGCCGCTCCGCCAACCGGCCCGAGCATTTCAGTGACGGCCCTTGCCAAGCCCATAACACTGCTCCACAGAAGAATAGCGATCATTCCGGCAATGGTGAATTTATGATTAGTATTGTTCATCGCAATTTGCTCAAAAAAAAACCGAGCTGAACGCTCGGCGTTATCAAGTGAAAGGGAGTTAGACGATTGCCCAGCTGTGTGTCATCTCGACACCTTTTCCAAGCATTAAGCACACTGAACAATACTTCTCTAGCGAATCCGCTGCCACTTTCGCCACGACTTCAGGCGATAAGTTGTCACCTGACACCTCAAAGTGGATATTGACCTGAGTAAAAATACGCGGCGCGGTTTCACGGCGTTCTGTGGTCAGTTTTGCTGTACATGCTGTCACTGCCTGACCCGCTTCTTTAAGACCATCAACCACGTCAACGGAACTACAACCGCCCGCTGCCATCAACACCATTTCCATTGGGCTTGGTGCCGTAGCTCCGCCGTTACCGTCCATAACGATTGAGTGACCCGACTGAGATTGACCCAGAAATTTAAACTCTTCTACCCACTTTACTTCAGCTTGCATGTATCTCTTCTCTATTGTTTAGGAGAAATGGCGTCATCTGTCGGGAATACTACCCCTGTTTGACGACGAATTTCTTCAAGTAACTTAGCGACAACGAGTGAACGTTGAGTGCATTGTTTATTGGCTGATTGTTGCTTAAATTGGTCTGCAAATTCAAGTGCTTCGTAATACATTGGGTTACTGACCTGATCGACGCTTTCATCAACCCGACACTTATCACTGCGTAGGATTTTCGTCAGCTTGCTAGCAGTGGAAATCATTTCCATCTGCAACACCCCTTCTTCCCCCTGAATCTCACTAGGCAAGTAAGAGTCACTGGTCTTTGAGTGCAGGAGTACGACTTCAAAGCCCTCATAATTAAGAATGACACTCCCACTACCATCGACACCTGAATCAAGCAGTTGCGCTTGTGCCTTAACCATCGTCGGTTCGCCAAATAACTCAATTGCCGAGCTCAGACAGTAAAAACCAATGTCCATGATTGAGCCATTGCCAAACTGAGGATTAAAGGTGTTAGGATTTTCACCAGCTAGATACTTGGGATAACGGGATGAGTACTGACAGTAGCTAATCATTCCTTTGCGTATCTGACCAATCGACGGTAACAACTGCTTTAGCTTTTTAAAGTTAGGCAAATGAGCCGACATAAACGCTTCAAATAGCAGCACATTATTTTGCTCTGCTACCTCAAACATCTTCTTAGCTAGCGCGTAATTGGATGCCATTGGCTTTTCAACAATGACATGTTTTCCTGCTCGCATCATCTGAATAGCCTGTGGGCCATGCAACGAGTTGGGACTGGCGATATAGACCACATCGACTAGCGAAGAAGCGCCAAGCTGCTCTAGATCATCGAACAGTTTTGGAGAGCCATATTTTTGTGCAAAACGGCTTGCCTGCTCCATCGAACGCGAATAAACCGCTGTCAGCTGATATTCCTTGGTCATCAAAGCTGCTTCGATAAACTGATCCGTGATCCAGTTTGTTCCTATGACCGCTAGCTTTATCATTACAAGATCTCCTTAGTGAAGCGCAATTGTCTGTCCTAAACGGTCATGACAACGCGCAACGCAAGTAAAATTAACACTGCACCAGACAAGCGGTCGATCAACATCGCTTTGGAACGAATTTTATCAATCAGCTTAGGACTGGAGAGTAAAAAGGTAATTAGGGTATACCATAAGCCGTCAACAATCAGCGGCGTCATGACAATCAGACTTTTGGCGGTATACGTATCCCCTACCGCAACAAACTGGCTAAATAATGCAATAAAAAACAGGGCAATTTTAGGGCTTAGCAGAGAGATCAAAAAACCTTCTTTTGCCGATTGCCACACGCTAGTTTGTTCTCCTGATTCAAGTCGAGCGGCTACTCCCCCTTTTGAACGCAGTGCGTTGTAACCCAAATAAGCTAAGTAGGCTGCGCCAGCGTAACTGATTGTTTTAAAAAGCAAGGGAGATTGCTGTAGCACGACGGCTAAGCCAATGAGGGTGATAAAGGCATAGATGCCAATACCAAAGGCATGTGCCCACGCTGTCGCTAAACCGTTGACTCTGCCACCAGCGAGGCTATGTTTGGCAACCATCGCTAAACTCGGCCCCGGAGACATAGCCCCGAGAATACAAATGGTGAAAAGTGAAAGCCAAATCGTGAACGTCATTGATATTATCCTTGTTGGAGTCGAGCGATCTCGACATTGCTAACTGGCTATCCAAATTAAATCATACTGATAATGATCTGAAATCAAATGTTGTCATGGCCATAATGATTTCAAATCATACCTATTGAGTAAGGAGATGTCTGCATTGCATCAAGGAGATTGCTGCGCATCCACTGGTGAGCCTTATCCTGATCATACTTGGGATGCCACATTAACCAATACAGATGCTCACTGGTGTCAAAAGGCAGAGGACGATAGGTCAAATCTGACTCCCTAGCCAGATGAAAAGCAATGTGTTCAGGCACTATCATCAGGTAATCACTGCTTTTCAGTGCATTCGCGGCAGCAGAGAAAAATGGCACTTTCAAAGCAATCCGTCGTTGATAACCTAGCTCAGCCAGAGCCAAGTCAGCATGGCTATCCTTGTCACCCCCTCCTGTCACCTTGAGGTGAGGATAGGCGACCAGCTCTTGGCAAGTGATGCTTTCAAGACGAGCAAGCGGATGCTCTTTGCGCATCACACACATCGATTTATCATGACCAATTTTGATACTGCTTAAATGTTCGGGCTTATGTGACAGCATCGTTGACGCTAAATGAATCCCTGTCTGGTCAAACTGTGCCAAATACTCAGGCTGCCATAAGCGGTAAGCAATATTGACCTTAGGCGCCTGAGCGGTAGTCAAAGACACCACGTCCGGTAAAATATACTGGGCAACATAATCACTGGATGACAACACAAACTCTTGCTGCCATACCTTAGGATCAAACGGCTTATCGGCCAGAAGAGCATCAAACTCTCCAAGCAAGCTACGTAGCTTGTCCTGCATTTCAAGGGCTCTTGGTGTCGGCACAAGCTGGTTACCATCACGAACCAGTAACGGATCACCGCATACATCACGCAGTTGCGATAGCTGTCGGCTCACAGCAGATTGTGTAATATGCAGTCGCTGTGCCGCTCTGCTGACGTGACACTCTTCAAGTAAAACATGCAGCGAACGCAACAGATTGAGATTTAAATTACTTAGCATGGTGTAAGGTGTTAAAAAATTCGGTTAGCACGGTGTGGGTCATCAAATGACGAAGCTCTGGGATTTTTTGCAATCGATCTCGAATCGCATTCAATTGCGTCATCGTTTCAACTTCAACGTAAAGCATCATATCGGTTTCTCCACTAATTGCATGGCACCATTTGACCCCATCAATTTGATAGATTTGATCGGCGTAGGTCTCGCAATATTGAGTCGAACTCGACATATCAAATTTCAACGCTAGATAAGCCTTAATGAATTCGGTGCTCTCCTTTTTTGCCACCGATGCGTGATAACCAAGAATAACCTTCTCGGATTCTAGTTTTTGAATGCGTGCGGTCACTGCTGAGCGCGAAAGATTTACCTGGCGTGCAATATCGCTTACGCTCTCTCGGGCATTGAGTTTTAAGATATTAAGAATCTGCTGATCAAACTTGTCCATTAAGTTACTTCCCATATGCTCCAACTTATCCTGTCGGTTGAGTGCAATGTGACATAAAAAGTCGCCAGATGAAAGCAGACAAATTGACAGCGCTTAGTTAGCAAACCGACAATATGACGGCAAACTGCGACGAAATGACTAATGCATAGATAAGCCGCTTCAGCTAATCTATGTGAAAAAATATGCAGGGATGCAAGGAAGACATGAGCCAATTAAAACAAGAGATTACATTGCTGTCAGGGATCGGACAGCTATCAACGACCTTGCTAGGCACGGGATTATTTATGGTGCCAGCCATCGCTGCAGGCATCGCTGGTCAGTTGTCGTTATGGGCATGGCTGGTGCTGTTTATTGCCATCTGCCCTATCGCTTTAACCTTTGCTCAACTGGGTAAACACTTTCCCAACGCTGGCGGCACCGCCTATTTTGTTCGCAAAGCATTCAATACCAAACTTGAAAAAAGCGTCGCTTGGCTGTTTTTAAGCGTCATACCGGTAGGGGTGCCTGCCGCGATCGCTTTAGCCGCGGGTTTCCTGCAACAACTACTACCCGACGGCCTCGGGTCCTCGTTAACAGCGCAAATAGTAACCGTTGCACTGTTGGTTAGCGTCAATCTGGCAGGTGCGAAATCATCAGGCCGCCTACAGACCGTCATTGCCATCGCCATTTTTTCTTTGATTACGGCATTTTGGTGGAAAGGCGGCTTTACTGTCCAAGACCTCACCTTGCCTCCTCTCACCACTGAAGGCTTACTGCCGATTGGATTGGCTCTTGGCGTGATGTTTTGGTGCTTTGTTGGTATTGAAGCCTTTGCCCATATGGGAGAAGAGTTTAAGAATCCACAACGCGACTTTCCAATCGCTATCATTATTGGCTGTTTTGTCGCGGGGGCTACTTATTGGATCTGTTCAATCATCATTCTCAAAATGGGCGCGTTCGGTAACCCCGCGTTCGACAGTACCTCTATCCCCTGGATATCAGAGCAGTTGTTTGGGGTTGAATTCAAAACACTCATCAGTGTGATTGGTTTTGCTGCCTGTTTTGCCAGTGTCAACCTATACACTCAGAGCCTGTCACGTATGTTGTGGGCACAAGCAAGAGAGTACACACCTCAAAGCGCAATCGCTCGTTTATCCATTCGAGGGGTACCCGCCAACGCCACCCTAGCCGTCGGCGCAGTGGTTTTGGTGTCATGTCTGTTCGGTGAAATGTCTGGCTTAGACTTGGAGTTTTTCCTTAAGCTCGCGAACGGAATCTTTGTACTTATCTACCTGCTCGCGATGCTGTCAGCCTATAAGCTACTGACCGGTTTTAGCCGCAAGCTTGCGGGTCTCTCACTAGTGCTGTGTAGTGCAGTATTTGTCTGCCTAGGTTGGTCGATGCTTTATGCAGTCTCTGTGTTCGCCATACTAAACCTACCTTGGAAAAGATGGCGAACGCTAAGACAGAGCAACGTTAGATAAGAAAACTTTCGACAACGTCAGAGTGGATTTGGAGAATACTTTGTGGTGTAACCGATTTCCACTCACTGCTTTGCTCTAAAGGCTCAGAAGCCAATACGATGTTGGCGCCATCTTGTTTGATAAACACGGTCGGCGCATCTTGGTTAGAGCTATAACGCACTACCCAGAAGTGTTGACCATCAGAAATACAGATCGACGCTTTTAGCGGATCGCCAATCTGTTTCTTTTCCATCTCGATACGAATCGTTTCCAACGTTTTTCTTATCGCTTCAATCGGGTTGTCTACCAAACCATTTTGCAACATTAACAGGAAAATCAACTCGCTGTCAGTTGTCCCCATACGTTTCAAAAATAGTGGCTCACTGAGCAATAGCTGCAATGGGTATTTAACCTGATCAAAACCACCTATCTGACCATTATGAAGAAACATCCAGTTCTCATAGATGAATGGATGGCAATTAGAGCGCGAAACTTGCGTTCCGGTGGACGAGCGTACATGTGCCATAAAGCGATGTGAACGGATATGGTGAGCCAAAGAGCGAAGATTCTCATCTCCCCACGCTGGTAAAACTTCATGGAACTGGCCCGGCGTTTTCCGCTCAGTATACCAACCCAGTCCAAAACCATCAGCGTTGACTCGAGTCACTGCTTTTCTCGCTTCTAAGCTTTGATGGACCAATGAGTGTTCCGGCTGATAAACCAACTCATCTAAATAGATCGACTCTCCCTGATACGCTAACCAGCGGCACATGTTCTTCCCTTATATGATGTTTACTTTGCTTCATATCATCACGATTCAAACAACTCGGCAAGCGTTTGAATGTGCATTTCTATCTCGTTTAACGCAACGTTTCCAAAACCAAGTACTGCACCAGACCAGTCTCGTTGAGTTTGACTAGTATGTTCATAATAGCTCAAAGGACGAATCACGATTCCACGTTGTTTCGCTAAGTCCGTCCACTGCTGTTCATCAACATAACCTCGCCATTTAAGGGTAATGTGTAAACCTGCCGCTTGGCTGATGACTTCAACCTTATCCGCAAAATAGAGCGTGATCATTTCAAGCATTCGTTGATGCTTTAGCTTATACAAACGGCGCATCTTGCGAATATGGCGGATAAGATCGCCTTCTGAGATAAAGTCTGCGAGAGCCGCTTGGGCATGAGTGGGCGAGTCCCCTGTTAGCGCATCTTTAATCATCAACGCCTTCTTAACCTGCGATTCCGGAACCACAAGGTAGCCGAGCCTCAAGCCGTTAAACATCACTTTGCTCAAAGAGCCTACATAAATCACATGATCGTCATAACCGGTTTTTGCCGCCAATCCCTGTAAACTTGGGTAAGGACGATGAGCAAACTGGAACTCACTGTCGTAATCATCTTCAATGATCCACCCCTGCCTCTGCTGCGCCCACTCAATCAACCTGAGTCGTTGATTGATATCGAGCGTTGTCCCCATTGGATATTGATTACTGGGTGTCACATAAATCACCCGTGCTTCGCTTTGCTCAACCCTCTCTAAATCGAGGCCATTTTTTTCTGTCACTGTCGCTTCAAGCAACGCTAAGTTGAACAGTTTGAGTACTTTAGCCATTTGTGTATAACCAGGCTGTTCCATTAACACACCTGAGTCCTGCTGCTTAGTTAACAACGCGGCAATGGCCAAAGCCTGCTGAGCACCAGATGTAATAATGATCCGACTGGGCTGACAAACCACGGAGCGACTTGATGCCAGATAGCTAGATAGCGCCTGACGCAACGTCATATCTCCTTGCACCTCTTGCCCTCCTAATAACGAGGCTCGACCTAAGTGACGCATGAGTAGCCTTTGCCATTTCTGCTGAGGGAATTGAGCCAAATCAGGAACTCCGGGAGCAAACGCTTGATTATTAATCGAAGAGGTAGTCACACACTGAGGTTCGGCCCGCGCCACAGAGGTGGCAACAAACTGATCGGGCAGTTCAAGTGCGACGAAGTAACCTGACCCGATGCGACTTTCTAAATAGCCTTCTGCGTGAAGCTGTTCATAGGCGTGTATCACGGTGTTTCGACTCAGATTGAGCTCTTGTGCCAGTTTTCTCGTCGAGGGAAGCTTTAAGCCTTTACCCCATAACTGCGCGACTATCTTGTTGCGAATCGCCTCAAACAACGCGGTTTGTTTGGTGGTCGTCTTGTCATCAAGTTGCAAGTCGCCAATATCAATCAACGCCATAAAGTGGATCCATCCATTATCTAAAACTGGCTCTAAATTAAGATCCAATCTAAAGCTACATTAACGATAAATCAAACCGTTATCGAGGAGAGAGTCATGTTATCGACCACCAGCCGAACTGAAATTAAGAAAGGGGCGCATAAAGCCGTCAGCGACAGGCAAGCTTTGTACGACATCATCGATGAATCACTGGTCGCACATATTGCGATTACCACTCAAGATCAACCCTACGTGATCCCAATGCTCGCTTGGCGTGTTGACGACTATGTCTACATCCATGGCGCTCACAATAGCCGCTTATTGCGCAATTTAAAAAGTGGAGCTCAGACATGTTTGACCTTCACTCTGTTTGACGGTTGGGTATTGGCAAGAAGTGCATTTCACCACAGCGCTCACTATCGCAGCGCGGTTGTATTGGGCCAGTTTACTCCGATTGAAGATCTGAGTGACAAAGACAGACTGCTCAATCACTTTATTGAGCAAATCGCGCCACAACGTACACAGGATGTCCGTTTAAGTAGCACTAAAGAGTTAAACGCCACCATGCTGCTCGCTATTCCTTTGACAGAAGCGTCAGTGAAGATCAGTTGTGGTGAGGTAAACGACGATCAGAGCGATCTCTCACTAAACACTTTTGCCGGCTACCTACCCTATCGCACCGTTGTTGGTCCCCTAACGGCCGCCAGTGATTCCAAGCATCAGCACCTCCCTGATTACAGTCAGGCCTATGGTTCTCGTTGGCACGAGGAGACTTAATTCACTCTCTGCCCATCCAAAGCAAAATGCTGTATGTATTGGCTGGGCGTCATCCCGCGATTTTTCTTAAACATCCGATTAAAGCTCGCGGTATTTTGATAACCTAATCGTCTCGCCACGGTATCCGTGTCCACCCCTTTAGCCAGCATAGAGACAGCGATATTGCTCAGCACATAGCCACATACCGTTGAAAAGTTCATGCCCAGTTTTCTCAATGCTCTTTGAAGCTGTTGGGGTGACATAGCTAATAAGGAGCTAACATGCTCAAGAGTCGGCAAACCATAGTAACGGCTATAATTGATGACCTCATAGATGACTTTGACTTCATCTTCAGGATCGGGCATGTTCAATAACTCATCGAGGTCAGCGAAGTTCATCGCTAAACGCCCTTTCTGTATCTGGCTTTGCTGCTTGGATACCAAACGTAAATCAGAATGGAACCATATTTCCGTACATGAGTGGCTCCAATCGACGTCACAGCCAAAATAGGTGACATACTTACTGTGGTCTTTGCGTATCCCTGACAACCTGACCCGTAAGGGTGCAAAGTCGTCGCCAAGATACATACGCATTACTTTGACCAGAATCATCGCCATTCGAATACTGTCGTGAGCTTTACAACTCGGTTCAACATGCGGATTTCGATATGACCATTTGATGATGGAACCGCTGATGGACGCAGAAAGGAAAGCGCCATTTTGCAGGCTGCTCAACCCATAGTTAAGACGACGAATGGTTGAGGCAAAGTCGGAACCTGACAACAACCAATGACTGATCGCGCCAGCACGAGAAACTTCATGATCCCGCGCAAGATCCAAAATCACATCAGGGTTGCCAGTCAGACACTCAAGTCTCGAGTACCATTCATTGACCACGGAGATGGGGATCAAGGTCATCGGATTATTGAAGATATCCTCAGGGATACCCAGCTCACCAGATCCAATGTTGTAGCGTCTACGTGCTTCATGGTGGATGTTCATAATCCCGATAGCACGGATAAATCTCACTTTCTTCACTGACAGATCCATTCATTTTGGAGTGATATTTGACTCAATGTGTCACAATGTCTACCAACTTTCAAATCTAGATCACAATCAAGCTCCGCTATTACATTGGAGCCTTGAATGAGTTTACTAAGTGTCCCGTTCGTTGGAACCAGCGCCGATACCATCTTGCACGTCGTCGCTACTGTTGTGCTTGTAGGCACTATCTCTGCCGCACTATTTGGATTTTGGAAATTCCACGAACTACCCATCAATAAAGCCCACAGTAAAGATCATCATCAAATAGGATTAATAACTGCACTCACTTGGATTGGTTTTATCTGGCACTGGGTTTGGGTTCTCGCTGTCATTCTTGCATTCGTTGATGTGGAAAAAGCCATCATCAACCTTCGTGATACTTGGCGCCATGCACCAAAAGTCAACAACGATCAGGAGGAAGCGTAATGTTAGAAGGCTTAGCAGTATGGTCACTGTTTATCTATCTATTGCGTTTGATCGGTATGCCTTGGAACAAGGCAACGAAAACATTCGCCTATCTAGGTGGGGTATCCTGGCTAATGTTTGTTTGGGTTGGCTTAATCAACTTCACACCAATGGACTTATCCGGTGGTTCTGTTGTTCAATCTCCTCATATTCAACTGCGCCCTGATTCAACCAATGTTACGGGCAAAGTAGACAAAATCTACATTGAACCTAATCAACAAGTACACAAAGGACAACTTATTTACGAGATTGATCCTACCCAGTACCAGATTGCGTTCAATCAGGCCAAAGTGGCCGAAGAAGCAGCACAAGTGGCTCATCAAGTTTCGATTGAAGACATTGCCATTGCAAAAGCAACCTACACCTCGATGTTGCAGGACGTTAAGACGACTCAAAGTCGCTTAGCCTCAGCCAAAGCAGACTACGAGTTGCAACAGAAAATGCTTAAACGGTACCAAGAGCAGAACCGTGTGGTAAAAAATACCATTACTGCCAGTGATATCGATAAGCAGCAAACCACCGTTGAAAAAGCTCGACATAACATCACAACGATTGAGTCTGAGTTAAGCAGTAAGAAAGTCGCGGCAGATAAAGCAAAGTTGGCGATTACCAAGTCAGAACTTACGGTTCAGAGCCGCCAAGCGGATTGGAAAACCGCAAGCGAACAACTGGCGAAAGCTCAATGGGACTTAGACAGCACCAAAGTCTATGCTCCGGCGGATGGATTCGTGACGAACTTTATTCTGCGAGAAGGTCAGCGCGTCTCTATGATGCCTCGCCTCCAAATGTACACCAATGAGAAGTACGTATTAATGCGGGTTAATCATCAGGCTATCCGCAATGTCAAACCGGGTCAGCCGGCTGAATTTGCCTCTTCAGTCTACCCTGGTAAGATTTTCTCAGCTCAAGTAGAAGGTATTGTTGAAGCCACTGGTGAAGCACAGGGTAACTTATTAGGTATGGACCAATCCGTGCGCACGACAACGGGAAATAACTTGCAAAACAAGCACCACTTTGTGCGTCTGAAGATTGAAGAAGGTCAAGGCTACGATATACCCGTTGGTTCCGTCGGCTTGGCGTGGGTGAGCGGTGAAAAACCGATTGGATTCATGGCGTTTTTGGATGCAATTCGCGGAATTATCATCCGCATGAAATCGCAGCTTTACTACTTCTATTCCATTTAATCACTGTAAGGACACAAATATACCGCCAGCCCGTCTGGCGGTATTTGGTTCACCAGCGATTAATATGGCTTAAAAACGTCCACTCAACCTCAATCCAATGCTCAAACTATTGTCTGTGACTCGCTAGTGTATTGTTTTTCTGCTAATTTCAACTACCGTGATAAACAGAATCTCCGTATAAACAACGAGGTAGTTAGTGAGCCAGTTCCAAGATCTCTCCACCCTTATTGCGCAGATCGCGCAAGCAGATGAAGCCGATCAGATTAGCATTCTTAATAACGCGATCGAACTTGGTTTAGATTCCGGCTCTATTGCACTGGTTCTTGAAGCCTTTCCCCTAGAGGATCGTGTGCGTTTATGGCGCAGTCTCCCTCTTGAACTACATATCGATGCATTGACCGATGCCCGTGCTGAAGTACGTCATTCTATTATCGACCAGCTTTCTGAAACCGAGTTGAAGCTCACTCTAGCAAAACTCGACAACTTATCGCTTATCGAATGGGCCGATTCTCTTCCTGAAGAGATCATTAATGAAGCCTTGCAGTTAATTGAGAAGGACGAACTTGAGCTCTACGACCAAGCAAACCAGTACCAAGACGATGAATTAGGTCGTTGGGCAGAACGTAAAGTGGTGACATTACCTTTTAGTATTTCGGTCGAAAAAGCGAAAGGGTTGATGGAGCGATACAGCTATGATGCACCGCAACAAATCTACTTAATCAATAAAGCTAAACAGTTTCGTGGCATGGTGAGTTACATTGATCTACTCCGTGCCGATCCTGTTGAGAGACTGAAAAATCTCGCGTTAGACAATATCGTGCCCCTCAGTGCTAAGCTGAGTTTGGCGGAAAGTATCGATGCTTTGGAGCACTCCCCTCTACCCGTTATGCCCGTCACTGACGAATCACAATTGCTGGTTGGTGAAATAGATTGGCAATTTGCTCTAAGCAGCCAACGCGAAATCTACGAAGCGCGATTAATGGCCGGTACCGGTATGGACGAAGGCGATGACCTGTTCGCTCCGGTTGTAAAGAGCTCACAGAAACGTGGGGTTTGGCTTGGTATCAACCTAATGACGGCGATTTTAGCCTCTGTCACCATCGGCCTGTTTGAAGATGTCATCGCCCAAGTCGTGGCATTGGCGGTTCTAATGCCGATTGTTGCCTCAATGGGCGGTATCGCAGGTAGCCAAACCCTTACCCTGATGATCCGCGCTATGGCTCTTAACCAGATCACAACGGGTAACCGTTGGGCGCTACTTAAAAATGAAATTGGCATTGGTTCGATCAACGGACTGCTGTGGGCATTGATCATCGGCGCGATTGCTGGTTTATGGTTTCAATCATCAATCCTCGGGGCAACGATCGCCTTAGCCATCATAGTCAACATTATTACCGCTGCTATGTTCGGGGTGCTGATTCCAATCGCACTGGATAAACTTAAGTTGGATCCCGCTCTTGCGGGCTCTGTAATCCTCACCACAGTCACGGACGTCGTTGGCTTCTTTGCTTTTCTTGGCACGGCGAGTTTGGTCATGCTGTAAAGGCAGAATTAGCAAATATGATATGAGTTGCATTTTGCAATTTCAATATGCAAAAAAAAGCGTAAATATCTGCAAATACCCGCCGTTTTAGCGCAATTAGTCGCTATTAAAACTGGCACATATACTGCAATAGTATGCTTGACCCTTTTTAAGCCGAGGGTCACCTAGCCAACTGACGTTGTTAGTGAACCTGATTTGTTCACATTTATAGCGGCCAATCTCCGAACTTGAGATTGGCCTTTTTGTTATATGAAGAACTGACTCAAACCATCGGCTCTCTACATCAGAAACATTCTTTTTTTAAGCTTTAAACCAAATCCACCCAACAAGCCAACATTAACACCACTCAAAGATCGAAAATTAACCACCCATATTAGAACAAAGCGCAATGATGATAAGAAAACGTTTGCTTATCTGAAGAGAATGGCTAGCACCAGCAAACACTAATTACAGAATGCCATATATGGCAACTTATACAAAAAATTCATATTTGTTTGAAATTAATCAGATTTAAGTTCAACTAAATTCATCTTAAACGTGAAATAAACATAAAGAAACAAAACCAATAACGCATTGTTTTTAATACACTTAAAATAAACATATAAGGAATTTATTAAAAAAACTCACCTAGAGAATTGACAGCAAATTAAATATCAACATAATACGCGCCGTTTACCTAAAATATACTGACAAATTTTCATCATTATTCTATTTGCGGAGGTTATAGATGGCTGCGGACAATAACTACAGTCTTGGACCAGTACCGGACACAGCGAGAAAAGGCGTTGCTTCACTGACCATGGTCATGTTGGGACTGACATTTTTCTCCGCAAGTATGTGGACAGGCGGTTCACTTGGTACGGGGCTCTCATTTGACGATTTCTTCCTCGCAGTCCTAATTGGTAACCTCATTCTTGGCATTTACACTTCTTTTCTCGGCTACATCGGCGCTTCTACTGGTCTCTCTACTCACCTTCTTGCACGTTTCTCATTTGGTACTAAAGGCTCATGGCTGCCATCCGCTCTATTAGGTGGCACTCAAGTGGGCTGGTTTGGTGTCGGTGTTGCCATGTTTGCCATTCCAGTTCATAAAGCAACGGGAATTGACACCAACACCTTGATTATCATCTCTGGCCTGTTAATGACGGCAACGGTTTACTTCGGAATTAAAGCGTTAATGGTACTTTCAGCGGTTGCGGTACCGGCAATTGCTATCCTTGGTAGTTACTCTGTGTCTATGGCAGTAGACAGTGTTGGCGGATTGGCACAACTGCAACTTATTGAGCCTGAAACCCCGATGGACTTCTCAGTGGCGTTGGCAATGGTAGTAGGTTCGTTCATCAGTGCTGGTACCTTGACCGCCGATTTCGTTCGTTTTGGTAAAAAGCCAGCGGGCGCAGTACTGGTGACCATGGTGGCGTTTTTTATTGGTAACTCACTGATGTTTATCTTTGGTGCAGCAGGAGCGGCGGCAACAGGTCAAGCGGACATTTCTGATGTGATGATTGCGCAAGGATTACTGATCCCGGCTATCATTGTTCTCGGTCTAAATATCTGGACGACCAATGAAAACGCCCTATATGCATCGGGACTAGGCTTCTCTAACATTACAGGCCGTTCAAGCACCATAATGTCTATAGTCAACGGCATCGTAGGAACGATATTCGCTTTGTGGTTATACAATAACTTCGTTGGCTGGTTAACCTTCTTATCGACTGCAATCCCACCAATTGGCGGCGTAATCATTGCTGACTTTATCATCAACCGTAAACGTTATGAAAACTTTGCAAATGCCCAATTCAAAACCGTTAACTGGGCTGGTATTGTTGCTGTAGCCGTTGGCGTTGCAGCAGGTAAATTTATTCCGGGAATAGTACCGCTAAACGCTGTACTTGGCGGTGCACTTTGCTACGCACTTCTAAACCCACTATTCAACAAATACGCGCTGAAAACACAAGCAGCGTAAGGAAGCATCATGACAACGTTATTGATCAAAAACGTAACACTACCAGACCAAAAGGGTTTGAAGCAGATCCTGATTGAAGACGGTCAATTTAAGCAGATCTTAGACAACGATGCTGATTTGGCTTACCAAGGAAATCTTCTCGACGCAGAAGGTGGATTAGCTGTTGCGCCGTTTTGTGAACCACATATTCACTTAGATACCACCCAAACCGCAGGTGAGCCTAACTGGAACATTTCAGGCACTTTGTTTGAGGGGATTGAACGCTGGGCTGAGCGCAAAGAATTGCTTTCTATTGACGATGTCAAAACACGCGCTAAACAGACTCTGAAATGGCAAATTGCCAATGGTGTCCAACACGTCCGTACCCACGTTGACGTATCAGATCCAACACTGACTGCGCTAAAAGCGATGGTTGAGTTGCGTGAAGAGATGAAACCATGGGTTGATATTCAAATCGTCGCTTTTCCGCAAGAAGGAATACTCTCCTACCCAAACGGTAAAGAGTTGATGGAACAGGCAGTACAATTAGGTGCCGACGTGATTGGCGCAATCCCTCATTTCGAGTTCACTCGCGAATATGGCATTGAATCTCTGCATTATGCCTTCGAGTTAGCACGAAAATACGATTGCTTGATTGATGTTCACTGTGACGAAATTGATGACGAACAGTCGCGCTTTGTAGAAACCTTAGCAGCGCTCGCGCATAAATATCAGATGGGTCACAAGGTGACGGCAAGTCATACCACGGCTATGGGTTCATACAACGGTGCTTACGCTTCTCGCCTGTTCCGTTTACTGCGTATGTCTGGCATCAACTTTGTTGCGAATCCTTTGGTCAATATTCATCTTCAAGGACGCTTTGATGACTACCCTAAGCGTCGCGGTGTCACGCGAGTTAAGGAGATGCTGGCAGCCAATATCAATGTCTGCTTTGGGCACGATGATGTATTTGACCCTTGGTATCCGTTGGGCACGGCGAATATGCTACAAGTGCTTCACATGGGGCTGCATGTTTGCCAGGTGATGGGTTACGAGCAAATCAACAACAGTTTAGATCTCATCAGCACCAACTCAGCACGTACGCTGAACATTACCGACAAGCATGGCATCGAAGTCGATAAACCTGGCAGCTTGCTGATTCTACCTGCTGAGAATGGTTTTGATGCCGTCCGACGCCAGGTTCCTGTTCGATACTCTGTACGCGCAGGTAAGATCATTGCACAAACTCAACCTGCAACAACGGAAATACATTTGGATAGCACTGAAAGCGTGACGTTCAAGCGATAAGAAAACCCCACTAAGCTTTCGCCTAGTGGGGTCTATTCTTACTCGCAGCAATCCGGCTACTAATAGGTGCTCCCTGCATCTATTCCTTGATAGTAAGCTGAATCCTTCAGCACTTTCCTTATCATCGCCTTCCTAGCGGTGTCCTTGGCAATCCAGCCCGTTAACTATCCTAGTTAACTCTCATCACTCAATCCTAAGTGGTGTCCCTGATTCTATCATCCTGATAGCAATTGCCTTAGTCCGTTAAGCGTCCATTGTCTTTCCTTGTGTAACCATCCTAGCTACTAGCGTCCAGCCAATGTCCTTCGCTTTCCATGCCAATTATTCATCCTGAATAATCGAATCTTCTTCCTGAAGATGACCTATCCTTGGGTCTTTCCTGTTCCGTGTCTGCATCCTGCCGACAAATTAAGATTAAGCTAACGGTATTTTTTCACAACGGATAAATTTTCATTTTTGATAATTTCTCCTTTGCTCAAGAAACATACAAAGCATTTAATATTAATAAGTTACGATTAACTTTACTGTTTTTCTCAAACAACCAAGCTCTCAATGCTCACGACCTCGTGAGAGATCTCGCACAAAGTGACAGGCGTATCACTGCATTCTTCCGCTTTGATAAAGTGACTTGGATCACTAAGCCTCCTTGTACGAGAGTGAATCCACCAAACAGCAGCGCTTTTTTCTGGACTAACTGCACTTAAATTAGGATATTATGACCAGATCAATATCACAGAACTCAATTAACCTAGTTCAATTCTAGGCCGATATCTTTTAGAGGACAGACTCAATGATTTCTAAGTGGGCTCAACGTTTTTACCAAATGGCGGAATTAGTCGGCTCTTGGAGTAAAGATCCGTCTACTCAGGTTGGCGCCGTTATTACTAAACAGAACCGAATTGTCTCTGTGGGTTTCAATGGCTACCCGCACGGTATTTCCGATAGCGCGATGACCGATGATCGAGAGATGAAATATTTGAAAACGCTTCACGCCGAAGAAAACGCCATTTTGTTTGCTAAACGTGATTTAGATGGATGTGAAATCTGGGTAACTCACTTTCCTTGCCCGAATTGCGCCGCCAAAATTATCCAGACAGGTATTTCCGCAGTCCACTGCCCCGAGCAAACAGCTGACTTTCTATCCCGTTGGGGAGACAAAATCACCGTAAGCCAAGAGATGTTTTTGCAAGCCGGAGTAAAAGTGAACTGGCTGCCATTGAGCGAACTTGGTCAACCTTAATTAAAAAGTAACCTGAAGTCTCTCTAAGGTCTCAAACAATTGTTGTGATTTGTAGGGTTTAGGCAGATAAGCGTCCATACCAACGTCAAAACAATTCTGAATTTCTTCAGGCAATACGCTAGCCGTCAAGGCAATAATCGGCGTATTGCCTATGCCTTGCTCCTTCTCCCATTCTCGAATCTTCTTGGTCGCGGTTAACCCATCCATGATCGGCATCATACAGTCCATCAAGATCGCACAATACCGCTCACCAGACTTGATTGTATTCAACGCATCGAGGCCATTGCTTGTGATGGTGTAGTCAATGCCCATTTTATTGAGGAAAAAGGAAGCGATTTTCTGATTCATAAGGTTGTCTTCTACAATGAGCACCTTCTTGACTGGCACATCGAGATTGTCCTGCCAACTGTCTCCCTGAGTAAAAGACTCCGAATGCCTAGCGGAAAGCGCATTTTTAAGTGTCGACTCCAATCTTCTCCCCAGTACAGGTAAAGTGACGTGCGCTGACAGTAAGGCCTCCAGTTCTGGCTCTGCGTATAAATGATGATGTAGACCAATCAGTTCCGAATTTGGAAAGCAAGTTCTTATCTGAATGAGATCCTGTCTTGCACTTCGTTGTTGACTGATGCAGTAGAGCACTAAGGAAAACTCGTTATCAATCGATAAGGTATCTTCAACGGTTTCACACGTCAGCAGTTCCACACCTAAACGTACCGTCTCTTTGATAACCAGTTGGCGATACTTGGATTCATTCACCACCAGCAACACACGCTCATGCAACTGAAAGATAGCGGGTTGCTCTTGACTGATAATCAAAGGGACCGAAACCGTGAAACGGCTACCGACACCGAGTGTTGAACTGACAGAAATCGTACCTTGCATCACATCGACTAATTGACTGCATATCGCAAGTCCTAAGCCCGTTCCACCAAATCGGCGTGTAATACTGCCATCCTCTTGAGTAAATGGCTTGAAAATTTCACTCAACTTTTCCTGTGAAATGCCTACCCCACTGTCAGCAACATGACAAACGAGGAACCCTTCCTGTGCTGCCACTTCAATACTGACCGATCCCTGTTGGGTGAACTTCACCGCATTACTGAGCAAGTTCATCAGAACTTGTTTAAAGCGAAAGTCATCGATATCAATATGGTTAGGAAGATCATCCGCGAACTCAACTTTCAATTCGACGTCCTGCTTTAGCGCTTTTGAACTAATCATATTAATTGTGTCAAACACCATTTCTCGTAAACTGACGCTGTGAATTGATAGCACCAGGTTTCCAGATTCAATCTTAGACAAATCTAAAATATCGTTGATCAGCACTAGCAGGGCATGAGACGAGGTATCAATGTCCGACAAAATCTCTTTCTGACTGCTCGATAGATGGCTATCCGAGAGTATTTCCGCCATGCCAATAATTCCGTTTAGGGGCGTGCGAATCTCATGGGACATATTGGCAAGAAAGATACTTTTTGCTCGGCTGGCTGCCTCAGCGTCTTCTTTTGCCATTACCAGTTTTTGTTCATACTCTTTTTGTTGTTCTATGATTTGGTTGAGCTCGCTGGCGAATGCCGAAAATTCATCTTTACCATCGACAGGGATCTGCTCCGCACCATCTTTCTCTTTCAAGCGACCCATTACGTGAATGATTTTGGCAAGCTTGCTGTTGATTCGCATCAGGGTGCTAGATCCCCAGGTAAACATCACAGTAAAAATGGTCACGCCTAAAATTGCGATTAACCACAGTGCTTGCTCCGCGTTGCTGATGGCGTGTTTTAGTTCGGTTTGCAACTGCTGGGTGAAAATAATCAGTTGACGTTTCACGGTTTTATTTCGCTTTTGAATGATGTCAACGAAACCCTCTGGCACATTGTTGCTCTGTGAAAAAGTCAGTAGTCGGTCTTTAACCAGCAGACCTTGCTGAAAATCTCGGCTAGCAAAAATGTCGAGTAGCACATCGATCTGCTCAGAGTCCGCGCCAAGATTAATAAATTTGTCCAAATAGAACTGCTGCCTTTCACTGATACGAAAGTACTCCTCCGCATAATCTGTGTATACCCAACCGAACCAGTTGATTTCCTGAGTCAGCCAAGCCTCTCTCTCCATCCAGTAATAGAGCCAACTCAAATCAGAAAGCACCAAATCTAAGCTGTGAATCGCAATCGAAGAGTTATGGCTAGCCAGTGATTGCACTTCCATGATTAAGTCATGGTAGACAGTGTAGATTAACCGGCCAATCTCGACTGTTGACTCTGGGCTCGCTGACTCTAACTCTGGCATAAGTTGTTGTAACTCTTCGATATAGCTAAGTGCCTGATTAACTGTGGGCTTACCGTGATGGTCGTGATTCTCAGTATGAGCGGTGACGGCGACAAGTTGGAGTAGCTCCTGCCCCATATTGATTGAAGTCGACGCACTTTGGCCGTTCAAACGCTTATTTAGAGCAGTAGATAAATGGTTGGAGAACTCAGTTAACAAATTAATCGTGGTGTTTTTTTCGTCTACAAGCTGATAGCTGTGAAGTCTGCCCTGAAAATCCTTCGCTTGATTGGCACTGAACGCAATGATTACTAAAGTAGGTATGAGGCATAAGATAAATAGTCTAGTTTTTATAGACATATTAGTCAGTCGCATCCGGATTCATTCCTTGAATCAATTTGGTTTAACGAAATATAAGCGTAGATGAACATTCACAACGTCGCATGATATTTCATATAAGTGTGTCATCTTGGTTGTACTAAAATGAGATAGACAACATGCTTCTTATAAGCAGTTGAGAGGATTTCTTTGAACAGACTACTGATGTTTGCACTTCTGTTTGGGTTCTGCCTGCCTGTGATGGGACAAACGTTTGTCATCATTACTCTGAATCCTGAGATAAAAGCGCTACATTCAAACCAAGTCAAAATGCTCTACCGAGGCCGAATATCCAGCATCAATGGCATTGCTACCCGATTGATGGATCTTCCGCGCGACTCTGCCTATCGAAAACTCTTCTACCAACAATTACTCAATAAAACACCTAGCCAAATGTCGGCTATTTGGGCTAGGCAATCCTTTTCTGGCAATGCAGTTGCGCCAATCGAAATAAAGGATGAATCAAAAATCGTCATCGTTAATTGGCTAAGGAACAACGCGAATGGCATTGCGTATGTTCCAGAACACTTACTTCCAGAGGACGCTTATGTCATCTATAAACTCACTGAATAGCGCCGTGGTCACGGCTATTTTGATACTGTCAGCTTTGATACCTAAGCCAAGCTCTGCACAATATAATTTAAATGAAAGCATACAGTTAAGTGGCTTTGGCACTCTCTCAGCAGCAAAAAGTGACAATGCAACACCCGTGATTGACACTCGAGATATTACGAACGAATGGTGCTTTGATTGTGATACCACCTTAGGGCTGCAAATGGACTGGCTGATGGGGGCGAACTTCCGATCTACTGTTCAAGTCGTAAAACGACCTCAAGATCACTTTTCTTCCCCTGAAATCGAACGAGCATTTGTTGAATACGCGATGGGTAACGCTCGAATCACCGCCGGCAGATTACGAATCCCGCTCTTTATCATGTCTGAATACTACTATGTTTCAAGTGCCTATCCCTGGCTCCGTCTTCCGTTGGAGATTTATAGCAACAACCTCGGAATCACCTACTACGATGGCATTACGGGAGATATGTCATATTTTATAGGGGATGATCTGCAACTTAACATCAGCCCCTTTTATGCACTGCCCAGACAAGTCGATTACCACTATTACGGACAAAGTATCGACCTTGATATTTCACGAGCTATCGGGCTCTCTTCTGAGTTGTACTACGGCGATAACTTAGTTCGATTCGCGTATGTAAATGTTGATGCAACAGAAGCCAACACTATTTCGGCACAGTCTGTGTACAAAATGGACATGTTTTCCGTTGGTCTGAGCCACTATTTCGACGCCCTTCACTTTCAAGCAGAAGCTATCTTAACCAAGGATATTAGTGCTAACTGGTATGCGGGGCTAGATTACAGTTTGGGGAAAATCACACCTTATATTCAATATGGTCAGGCTCGGGTTTCAAGAACCAGCGAAAGCTACTTAGTCGGATTTCGTTATGACTGGACACCACAAATCAATACATCTCTCGAATGGCAACGGTTCACAGGAGAGCAAAACGTGATCAGTGGACAGTTTACTCAGTTGCAAGATCCGAGCAAACCGCTCGCGTCTAAAGTCGATGTCGTTTCCGCGGGTGTATCGTTTACCTTTTAAGTGTATTAATCAACCCTGATCACAGACAGACGAGATAAATCGCATTCTTGTTACACATTTTATGTGCGACAAGTATTTTTTATCACGAAATAAGCTACATCCTTTAAAAATGTCAATAGGCGATCCCTCGTACTCATTACAGTATTTTTCGCCAAATCACCCTCAATCTATGGCCTTTAGGTCTCATATTAATTTTACTAGCAGAATAAGATGTTAGACCTTACAATCCTGCCGCATAAAAATTACAAAAATAATACATAGTTTATTTATCTCTACCTGCTCCCCTACAACAGCAAAGTAGAGTCAGTCCCCAAAACGTGAAAGGTCCAAACGAAACATGAGTCCAGAGAAACATCTTTTAGACTGGCAAACTAGCCAAACGATTGCGGAATCTATTTCTCCCCTGCTTGGTCAGCTTTACCGTCAGAAAGGCGTAGAAGTTTTACTTTTCGGTAAAACACTAGTCAACGCGGCAACCATTGATATCATCAAAACTCACCGTCTAGCACGCCGTTACACAGGTACTTCTCTTACCCCAGAACAAACTCTTCCACTGATTAAAGCGTTATCTGAAATGGAACTGTCACCATGTCGTGTCGACGTTGGTCAGCTTGCGCACGAGTTCTGGAAAGGACGAGATGATGAGCATGGCGTAAAGGATTTCCTTCACACTTCTCTAATGGGTGCTATGGATGGCAAGAGCGTTACGGAACCACGTGACGTCGTGCTTTACGGCTTTGGTCGTATAGGTCGTCTGCTTACTCGTCTACTTGTTGAGAAAAGCGGCCCAGGCTACCCACTAAGATTAAAAGCCGTTGTCGTTCGTGGTGGTAAAAAAGGCGATCTAGAAAAACGCGCCAGCTTGCTACGTCGTGATTCTGTTCACGGTCAGTTCAATGGCAGCATCATTGTTGATGAAGAACGCAAAGCAATCATTGCAAATGGCAACTTCATCCAGTTTATCTACGCAAACAAACCACAAGAAGTGGATTACACCAGCTATGGCATCAACAACGCTCTCGTTGTTGATAACACAGGTGTATGGCGTGATGCTGAAGGTCTGAGCCAGCACCTAGAGTGTAACGGCGCAGAAAAAGTTCTGCTGACGGCTCCAGGCAAAGGCGACATTAAGAACGTTGTGTTTGGTGTTAACGACAGCGTTATTCAACCTGAAGACACGATTATTTCTGCGGCGAGCTGTACAACGAACGCTATTACTCCGGTACTAAAAGCGATCAATGATAAATACACTGTCACTTCTGGTCATATTGAAACCGTTCACTCGTTCACTAACGACCAAAACCTAATTGACAATTTCCACTCAGGAGAGCGTCGTGGTCGTAGCGCTTCGCTAAACATGGTATTGACTGAAACGGGTGCAGCGAAAGCAGTTGCTAAAGCACTACCTGAACTAGCAGGTAAGCTAACTGGTAACGCAATTCGAGTACCAACGCCTAACGTCTCTATGGCTGTTGCAAACCTTAACCTAGAAAAAGGGACTAACAAGGAAGAGTTGAACAACTACCTACGTGAAATCGCTTTGACCTCTGAGCTAGCGGCGCAAATCGATTACACTGAATCTACTGAAATCGTATCAACTGACCTTGTTGGTTCTCGTTTTGCTGGTGTCGTTGATGGCGCGGCGACGATTGCTCAAGATAACCGTTGTGTTCTGTACATTTGGTACGACAACGAATTCGGCTACAGCTGCCAAGTTGTTCACTGTATGGAACAGATGATGGGTGTTCGTTACAAAACATTCCCTACAAAATAATCTCGCGGGATAAATAAGCGGGTTCTATTGAATAGAGCCTGCTTATAACAGAATATCGCTCTCACCTTCTCGGGAGCAAAACTCCACAACACTAATACCTATAATAATCCCCCGTAGTTGCCACTTCCGTTTTATGGAAGTGGCCTTTTTGTTTTCACCACGAGAGAGTCACAAGTGCCGTCTATACTACGGTCATTATTTGGAGACTTCTTCAAATTCACCCTCGATAACGTTTTTACGGTTACCTTGGCTGAACAGTGGGTGGTTCATTTTAATTGCTCGTTCGAGTTTTTTACCTGTAATAAGCGCCGCTATCGTTAGCGGTATAGCTAGAATCAAGCCAAATATGAGGGTAAAGAAACCGATGAAAAGCGCAAATACGCCAGTAATCATTCTATTCATAATCAATCCTCTATTAAGTTAGCTTCAGCTTAACGAACTCAAAATGAATCAAACATGAACAGAAGTTTAAAAAAACGCCCAAGAGTATACCGCTTCAATCGAAATACCACGAAGTGCTGCATACGACGACAATATCAGGCTTGAGACCTTGTTTTTGCGTCTAAACTCCAATAGATGTTGCAGATAATTGACAGCTTTGTTATCTAGTATTTTAGCGAGTCGCAAACACACCTATAACAATAAGGATTGACAGATGAGTACTGGTCAACGAGATATAACCTTACGTTTTCTAGCTGAGCCCGGAGATGTTAACTTTGGCGGTAAAGTCCATGGTGGCGCCGTGATGAAATGGATAGATTTAGCGGCATACGCTAATGCTGCCGGATGGAGTGGTAAGTATTGTATTACTGCCTACGCAGGCGGAATTCGCTTTGTTCAACCTATTCATGTGGGTAACTTGGTCGAAGTCAGTGCCAAAGTGATTTACACAGGTCGAAGCTCCATGCATATCGCAATCGATGTACAGGCTTGCGATCCTAAAGAGCTCAAAAATCGTCTTACAACTCACTGCATCGTGATCATGGTAGCCGTGGATGAAACAGGTACACCAACTTCTGTTCCAGAATGGATTCCAGAGACACCTGAAGACATCGAATTACGCGACTCAGCCATCCGTCTGATGAATATGCGCAAGCAGATCGGTGAAGAGATGGAAGCTCACGTCAAGTATCTGAAATAACCCATTCAACACACGGTTGTGATGGCAGAGAGTGTTTTGGCACCACAACCCAGCCTCTGTCATTTTTCTTTCATGTTTCTTTGTTTAAATCCTTGAGCACAGAAACAATTGAAGGAATAGACCTTGAACCTGAGTCAAACCACATTGAGTGAATCAACGCTGCTGAACCTGAAAGCGATAGAGTATCAATGGGTTCGGACAATGTATGTTGAAGGCTATGGGGACGCAGAGATAAACCACTACATACGCACCTGCTTTGGTGGAGATGAACTGTTCGCCGACCTGTTTAGAAAAGTCGCGTTGTCGCAGGAAAGTATCTATGTGCTTTTGCAACATTTAGGCTGTGCACCTTCTAACCGCGAGCTATAAACCCTAGCATTTCTGTGCTTTTTGCCGCAACTATCTGCAACGCCTCTATGCGTTGCATTTTGTAATCACCGCCTCCTCGCAACACCGCTATTCGACCCTGCCGTTCCATTTTTGCCTCCGTATAATCCCTTGATAGCTGAATTTCAGACATAAAAATACCCGGACAAGCCGGGTAATGGTTACAAAAACTGTTAGTAGTAAATAGTAAGGAATCTAGCTAACAGCCAGCTATGCGTAACGCCAGTTATGCTCTCTTCTTAACTGATCGGCGGCCAAACCAAAAGTGTTAAGCAGAGAAACAAATGGGCGACCTTGCGGTCGCCCTTATCGTTCTTATTAACCTTTCACACCACCGGCGGTCAATCCTCCGACCAACCAGCGCTGAGCAAGTAAGAATACGATGGTTATTGGTAAGGCAGACAGTACTGCTGCCGCTGCAAAATCGCCCCACAAATAGTTTTGAGGGTAGAGGTATTGCTGCATACCAACCGCTAATGTGTAAGAGTTTACATCAGAAAGTAGCAATGACGCCACAGGAACTTCTCCTACAACACCAATGAACGACAGAATAAACACTACCGCAAGAATTGGCACAGAAAGAGGGAGTAGTACCAATCTAAACGCCTGCCAAGGTGTCGCACCATCAAGAGCTGCGGCTTCTTCCAATGAGGTGTCAATCGTTTCAAAGTACCCTTTGATGGTCCAAACATGCAGTGCGATACCACCAAGGTAAGAGAAAATTAGACCACCGTGTGTATTCAAACCAAGGAACGGAATGTACTGACCCAACTTATCAAACAGCGCATAAAGTGCCACAAGGGCTAGCACGGCTGGGAACATCTGAAAAATCATCATTGCTTTCAGAATCGTTTCTTTGCCTTTAAAACGCATACGAGCAAAAGCGTACGCTGAAGTAGTAGACAGAGCCACAATAAGCACAGATGTAATACCCGCAACTTTCACAGAGTTCCACAACCAAGTAAGAACAGGGAACGGTGGTGGTGTAACCGAGCCATCAGCGTTTGTAACAGAGAAACCTAATGCCAGTTTCCAGTGCTCCAGTGACGGATTATCTGGAATCAGGCTACCCGTTGCGAAGTTACCTTCACGGAATGAGATCGCAACCACCATCAGTAGTGGGAAGATAATCGCTGACAAGAAAATCCATAGAGCAATATGCGTCGCCCATACGCGGTATTTAAGTGACTTACCTTGTACCATTGCCATTGTCAGTACTCCTTAATCTTGAGACAGCTTAGTGAAGCGTAAGTTGAGTAGTGCCAATCCACCAACCAATAGGAAGATAAGCGTTGCGATAGCACTTGCTAGACCAAAGTCCTGACCACCACTACCTTCAAAAGCGATACGGTAGGTGTAACTTACAAGTAGGTCGGTGTAACCCGCTGGCTCAGAAGTACCAATCATGTTTGGTCCACCTTGAGTCAACAACTGAATTAGAACAAAGTTGTTAAAGTTGAACGCGAAACTCGCAATAAGTAACGGAGTAAGCGGCTTGATCATCAACGGTAATGTGATAGTACGGAAGTTATCAAAGAAGTTAGCACCATCAATTGCCGAGGCTTCGTAAAGGTCATCCGGAATCGCTTTAAGCAGACCCATACACAGAATCATCATGTAAGGGAAACCTAGCCAAGTGTTAACGATGACGATCATTGCCTTCGCCATTAGCGGATCTGAAAACCACGATGGACTGATACCAAATAGTGCTTCTAGTACCATGTTGATCTCACCAAAGCTTTGGTTAAATAAACCTTTAAAGATTAGGATTGAGATAAACGCTGGCACTGCGTAAGGCAAAATTAGCAACACTCGGTAAATTGCACGACCTTTAATCTCCTCCCATTGAACGATACTCGCAAGTACCAGACCAATGATCACGGTCAGACCAACGGTCAACGCTGAGAAAAGAATTGTCCAAATGAAGATGCTGACAAACGGTTCTTTAATACCTTCGTCTTTCCAAACTCGCTCAAAGTTCTTCGCACCAATGTCGACGACAAAACCAGGAGATACCGTCGCACCAATAAATTGGCCGTTCTCGTCAATAGGCTGGTAGAAACCAATCTCCATGTTTGGACGTAGAGTTTCACCAGTACGGTTGTTGTAGAGCGTCTCGCCGTCATCTTGCATCGTGTAGAGCGGTACAACCGCAGCAAACTTACGTAAGCCGCTCATGCGGATATCGTCACCATTTGGAAGGTGCAGGTCGAGATTACCCAGTGCCACTTTGTGGCTGATAATCGTCTTAATTTGTTCCTTGTCACCCTCAATCGAGTCAACAGGCTTCAAATCCATATCGGTTGCTGTCAGGGAAGCAAGGTCAAAAACATCAGTTGCTAGCAGTTGATCACCCTTCTTGATTGAAAGAAGGTGACCTGTCTCTGTTTTATACAGAGTGAATGGATAGCTATCACCACTTTGGAATGTACGATCCATCAGTACCACTTGGGCACGGTCAAATGAAAGTTGGTTTTTCGCACTGTAGTTAGTGAAAGCAAGACTGACCGTGTAAGCAAGAGGGAACAGGATGAATAGAATCATGCCTGCGATGCCTGGATAAATGTAACGGTGTGCGTATGTCTTTTTACTACCAAAAATGTACAACGCCAGAGCGGTTAAAATAAGGGTAAGTAGCGCAAAAGCCGTCTCACCACGAGAATACATAAGAACGGTTGCGTAGCCATTAACAATACCAACAGAGGCCAATACGCCCCATTTGATGAATACGCTTTTACTTGATGGCAAGCTCGTTGTTGTAGATGGCATAACATCTGTACCTTGAACTGACTGCATAAGAGAACCTGCTAGCGATAATAAAACTTGAAAAGGAGGAGAGGTTACCCTCTCCTCAAAAGGGTATTACTAAATTATTTGGTCATTTGTTTTTCTGCATCAGCAAGTGCTGCATCTACAGTTTGGCGACCGTCAACAACGTTAATGATTGCGTTTTTAGCGGCACCCCAGAATGCGCCCATTTGTGGGATGTTAGGCATGATTTCGCCATTCATTGCGTTGTCCATTGTGGCTGCAATACGCTTGTCAGCATCAAGTTCACGTTGGAATGAGTTAAGAGCAACCGCACCAAGTGGTTTGTCGTTGTTTACTTTACGTAGACCATCGTTGGTTAGTAGGTAGTTCTCAATGAACTCAACCGCGAGATCTTTGTTTGGTGAAGCAGTGCTGATACCAGCAGTTAGTACGCCAACAAAAGGTTTTGAAGATTGGCCGTTGAACTTAGGTAGCGTCGTTACACCGTAGTTAATGCCAGACTTTTCAATGTTACCCCAAGCCCATGGGCCATTGATTGTCATTGCTGTTTTACCTTGGTTGAACGCTGACTCAGAGACAGAGTAATCCATGTCTGAAGAAATCACGCCTTTGTCGACAAGACCTTTCACAAAGTTCATTGCGTCTTTAACGCCATCTTTCGCGATACCTGCATCTTTCACATCGTAACCAGCTGCGCCATATTTGAATGCGTAACCGCCATCAGCTGCCATTAGAGGCCATGTGAAGTACGGTTCTTTCAGGTTCCACATGATTGCGGATTTGCCATCTGCTTTTAGCTTAGCGTCTAGAGCCGCGACTTCTTCCCAGCTCTTAGGTGGATTTGGTACAAGATCTTTGTTGTAGATAAGAGATAGAGATTCTACCGCTACTGGGTAGCCGATTAGCTTGCCGTTGTACTTAACTGCATCCCAAGCAAAATCGACAATACCTTCTTTAAGTTGTTTTGACGGGTTCACTTCAGCCAGTAGACCCGCTTCTGCGTAGCCACCGAAACGGTCGTGGGCCCAGAACACAATATCAGGACCGTCGCCAGTTGCAGCAGTTTGTGGGAACTTGTCTTGAAGTGCGTCAGGGTGAGCAACTGTTACCTTGATACCAGTATCTTCTTCAAACTGTTTACCTACTTCAGCAAGTCCATTGTAGCCTTTGTCACCATTGATCCAGATCGTTAGTTGACCTTCTTCGATAGCAGCATTTGCGCCAAATGAGCCAAGAGCAACAAGAGTTCCTAGTGCTACTGTGCTTAGGGCATTTTTCATGTTCATATCCTTTTTATATTTGTGTTGTAGGGCTCAACCAGAGGCTTCACCGTATTTCAGCAGTTATTTTCAGCCAAACGAATCAATGGCTCATCCTCCTACTCCCTACGCCCTCGCTATTATGGACTATTTTCGTGATCTCCATCGATACAGGTTAGCGACCTAAGTCACAAATCAACTCTCGAACGTGATCGAACTCTATATAAATGCAAGCAATAATTTGAACTTGATCTCTTTGTGCTTTCTCATCCCTTGATAACCTCATCCCCTCCTACTCCCCCTACAATTATTGCGTATAGGAGGATGTCGCTGCCCTCATTTTTCCGCAAACTACAGTCATCCAAGAGTGGATGGTAAGAACCCTTTCCAGTAAGACATGAATCATGTCACTGGTTGCAACGCCGCGAGGGTTTGCTAAGAGTACACAAGTGACATAGGTATTCAGGTAACTGATTCAACCGGGGGAGAAGCTTGTGTTACACGGGGGAAGCAAACTTGACTTTGGCTTGATGGGTGTCGCGAGGAACTCCTTCACCCATATTTTCTTACCTGTAAAAAATCCATTTTCTTACCCAATTCCTACTATTATTGCCTTGTCCATAATTCATATAATGATAGGCAGTAAAATATAAAATTGATCGAGGACGAGCTAGATGGCGAGTGTCACGTTAAAAAATGTATGTAAAGCTTACGGTGACTTACTGATTTCAAAGAATGTAGATCTAGACATTCAAGAAGGTGAGTTTGTCGTATTTGTTGGTCCATCAGGCTGTGGTAAATCTACACTGCTACGCTGTATCGCTGGCTTAGAGGACATCACTTCCGGCGACCTATATATTGGCGATGAACGAATGAACGACGTTGAGCCATCAAAGCGTGGGGTCGGCATGGTGTTCCAGTCGTACGCACTTTATCCTCACCTAAACCTTTACGACAACATGTCTTTTGGTCTCAAACTTGCCAAAGCGGATAAAAACGAAATAGATAAACGCGTTGAACACGCAGCGGAAATCCTCCAGCTCAGTCATCTTCTAGAACGTCAACCAAAAGCGCTTTCTGGTGGTCAGCGTCAACGTGTTGCAATCGGACGAACACTCGTTTCGCAACCCGATGTATTCCTACTAGACGAACCTCTGTCTAACCTAGATGCTGCGCTTCGCGTACAGATGCGTTCAGAGATCACAAAGCTACAGCGCAAACTGGGCTGTACCATGATCTATGTAACGCATGACCAAGTAGAAGCGATGACCATGGCTGACAAAATCGTGGTATTGGATGCTGGTTTTGTCTCTCAAGTGGGCAAGCCTTTAGAACTTTACCACTACCCACAAAACCGCTTTGTTGCAGGCTTCATTGGCTCTCCTAAAATGAACTTTATGAGTGTATTTATCGAAGCCGTTGAGAAAGAGCGCGTTATGGTTCAGTTGGCAAACGGGACGACTTTCTGGATCCCTGTCGATGGCACGACAGTGACGCGTGGTGAACGTATGTCACTGGGTATCCGTCCTGAACATTTACTACCGTCAAATCAAGGTGACGCAATCATTGAAGGTGAAGTCAATATCGTCGAAAAACTAGGTAACGAGACACAAGCTTATCTACATATCGATGCCGCTGATGCAGACATGATCTTCCGTCAACCAGATACCCTAGCGGTTGAACCAGGTGATAAGTTATCGGTAGGCATTCCAGCTCACCGTTGCCACTTGTTCCACAGTGACGGCAAAGCATGTCGTCGATTGTATAAAGAATCTGGAGTGGAGCTCGACTAACAAGTCTGCTCATTAAAACTCCCGCTGATAGAAAGCCCCTACTTATAGGGGCTTATTTTATCTCTATAGGCGGTCATCATTGTTTCAGCCATACCTAGCCCTGTGATCTTGTTTGTAACGAGGTTTCGGCATAAGGCTACGCTGATTAACTGATGTAGCTGATCAGATCGTAACGTCCTGATTTAGTTCCATCAAATTACCCAACAAAGTCGTGGAAAATCGCTATTACTTCTGTTTTTTGTCTCTGATGGAGGTATAACCGTACTCATCAATCAGATTTTTCGCTTCATCTTCCGCCAAGTAGTGTACAAACTCTTGAGCGCTTTCGCTCAGACGACTTTGATCGTAAAGCACTAAGAACGGGCGGGCCAATCCATACTTCCCTGACGCAATGTTATTGGTATTAGGATCGACGCCCTCAAACTGAATGGCTTTAATCGAACTATCTACCGAACCCGTTGAAATAAAACCGATCGCCTGCTTGTTATGGTTAACGATCGTTTTAACCATACTATTGCTATTAACGACTAAGTTATCTGGATTGATGTCTGAGACCATTCGACCGTTAATCGTCTTAGTTAAGCCCATTAAGCTTTCAAAGCTATAACGCGAACCTGAAGACGCTTCTCGCGTTACCACAGCAATTTTTTGGTCACTACCACCGATCTGCTTCCAGTTAGTAATCTTGCCCTTGTAGATATCAAACAACTGTTCTCGTGTCACATTGTCAACCATATTCGACTTATTCACGACAACAGCGAGTCCATCGTAAGCAATTGGCATCACCGTCAATGATTCAGTTTGTTCACTCTCAGTCAGGTAACGCGAGCTCATTCCTATGTTTGCAACACCCTTATTAACAAGCGTGATTCCCGCACTTGAGCCTACACCTTGAACCGCTATAAAGCTTTCAGGGTGAGTGGCATTGAATTTTTCCGCTAAGACATCCATGATACGTGCAACAGAAGTTGAACCTGATACGTTTACTTCTTTCGCAAATATTGGCGCTGAAACCAATGATGTAGATAAAAGTGCAGCCAGCGCAATGCGAATCATATTTTTCTCCTGATAGTTGATAGACTCGAGTTAGCCGACCTCATAATATTTCCATAAGATGACAATTTTGTGAAAAACTGGGCAGATAAATAGTTCTGATGTAAATAGTATCTGTATGCATTAGGTATTCTGCTCTGATTAGAATACAGCACATTACTGAAGTGAGAGTGCAATGGGATTAGTAAGTTTGCTACAACGTCAGGTTGAAAGTCGTGCAGAGTCGATCTGTAAAGTGAGAAACCAAAACACACCAGCCGAGTTAGGTAAAGCCCGTTACGAGGTCACCAATAACGGGGTCATCTTCATAAAACAGCATTTCTTACTCGATTCAGCTCACTGCGATTACATGGATTATATTGCGAAACTATCTTGGTGCGCCAATACCCAACGTTGGCAGTTGTTCATCCCCCATGAAACTCAAATAGACACTTGGATACCTTACCCATTTCTACCTCACAGTACCGACTTGACCGCCCTGATACGAGAAATAGATAAAGATCCCAAACAGATGTTCTGGAGTGATTGATAGCGAGCGCATTCCATTGCCCAATAAACAAGGCCACTGCGAATAAAACACACCAAAATTAAATAGAATGATATTTATTTAAGTCAACTGAAGCATTTTCATTATAGGCTAGTTTGACATTTATTAGCCTTTTACTCTAGAGAAAAAAATCCTACATTTCTCATTCTCTTCGTGTAGGAAATATCGTATTTAATGCAAAACTATAAATGTTATCCCCATAAATCAGGTTATATTCTACAAATGTATTATAGAATATGACATGCATTAATATGCTCAGTTGAACAAGAATTGACATACATGAGTCACATCTAAATAAAAGTAAAGCAAGTACTTAATTACCCATATAAATCATGTAGTTAATGTTTTTATTCAGCTCACGTAACAGTAGCGCAAAACTAAAAAGAAGTAATACTATGTTTAAAAGTAATGGAATGGAAAAACACGCCGTCCTTATATATGATGACCACCCTATCGTGTGTGAGTCACTTAAAATCATCTTATCCCGAATTAAATCGGTTGATAATATTGTCTGTACTAGCAATTACAAACAGGCTATCAGTATTATCTCTTCACATGAGTTTGATCTATTAATCTTGGACGTCAACTTAGATAGCGCCGATGGATTTCAGTTTTTCCGACGCGCAAAATCTCACGGATACAGTGGAAAAACTGTGTTTTTCTCCTGTAATAGCCAAGACTACTGCTCTAAAGTCGCTTATGAACTGGGAGCAAATGGCTACATAGATAAATCAGAGGGTCAGGACGTTATTATTAACGCCTTGGAAACGGTACTGAGTGGTTATAACTTTTTTAAGTCAAATCAGAGAGATATATCATCTAAGGTGCCCAAACTATCCAATCGGGAGGTGATGGTATTGAACTACTTATTGCAAGGAAAATCGAATAATGACGTGTCGCATATTTTGGGGTTGAGTCCAAAAACAGTGAGTACATATAAGCGAAGAATCTTAGACAAATATGGCGTATCAAGCGTTATTGAGTTAATTGAAGTCAGTAAGCGGGAAGCAATTACTGGTGATTAACCTTTTTCGAGAACAAAAAAATGTGCGCAACGATTATTTGAAATGCCAGTCAGACGACTGGCATTTTTTCGCAGGCAGGAAAGGTTACGCATCTGTCTCAGAAGTGGGCTCTTCTGCACACTCTAAGTCAGCAAATACTTGAGTAGGTTTGGCAACTAAACTGCGCGTTTCCTGATTAACTTCCGTTAACACCACTTCAAGAACATCACCCAAACGGTATGTTAGTTCTTTGTCGACAGAAACTGTGCCCATGTCACCGTTGCAATCCAGACGCTCTTTATTGGCTAAGATGAGGGAACCAGGGATAAAGGCAGCAGCACCATTCTCTAATAAACGAACACGCATGCCTGCACGGTTAATATCAAAGATTTCACCTTGGAATTTGGTCTCTTTTGCTGGCTCTTCCGCCAACGTACGAGCATATAGCCAGTCACCAACGTTACGTTCAGCAATCTTGTGGTGCTTTCTATGAATCGCCAACTCTTCGCCAACGGTTTCATCTGCAACTTGCTCAGGCTCTTTGCCTAAAATATGCGCTTTCAACATACGGTGATTGATCATGTCACCATACTTACGAATTGGTGAGGTCCAAGTCGCATAAATGTCTAAACCCATCGCATAGTGTGGTAACGGCTGATTGCCCATTTCACTGTAACTTTGGAATTTGCGAATGCGGTTGTCCAAGTAACTCGTCTCTTGTTGGCTTAACCAACGACGTAACTCAGCAAATCCTTCCAACGTTGCCACAGACTCTACAGTGAACGGCAAATCGCCTTCTGCATTGACGAACGAGATAACATCTTGGATTTTCTCAGCTTTAAAGCCAGAGTGAGTGTTAAACACACCTGAATTAAATGCCTGCTTCAGTGTACGTCCTGCGCAAATATTGGCGGTAATCATCGCCTCTTCAACCAAACGGTTCGCACTGCGGCGCATATCGGCATGAATCGCGACCACATCGTTGTCTTCGCTGAGTTCAAATCGATAGTCTGGACGATCAGGGAACACCACTGCATTCTGTTCACGCCACTGTGCACGAGCCAACGAAAAGTCGTATAGGTCACGGACAACTTGCGCCGTCACTTCGCTTGGTTGCCACTCACTGGATGAACCAGACTCTAACCAATCAGACACATGGTCGTACACTAGGCGTGCATGAGACTTGATATTGGCGGCAAAGAACTGGATATCATCCGCAATCACACCATCTTGTCCGACGGTCACAGTACAGCAAAGGGCTGGGCGAACTTCATCTTGCATTAATGAACATAATTCATCAGCAAGGTCTCTTGGCAACATTGGGATATTGCGCCCAGGTAAATAGATAGTAAAACCACGTTCGCGTGCCACCTTATCCATTTCACTGTCTGCTGAGATATACGCCGTTGGATCCGCAATAGCGATAGTGAGTTCAAAATCACCGGATTGAGTTCTCTTTGCATACAGAGCATCGTCCATATCTTTGGTAGAAGCGCCATCAATTGTGACAAACGGAATGTGAGTCATATCGATACGTTCTAGATCGGCATCATCTTTAATTTCCCAGTGTTCAATACCAGCAGGTTCACTATTGGGTAAATCATTCTGAGCCAGTGTTACCCACCAAGGTGCGATCTTATCGTCCGCATCGGTGATTTTGTCGCTAATCTCGACAAAGAAACCATTGTCACCTTTTAGCGGGTGGCGAGTTAAATGACCGACGACCCAGTCGCCCTCTTTTAGATCATCGCTTTTAATCCCTTTGCGTGTCTTCGCTTTTAAAGCCAGCTTTTTAAGCTGCGGATGATCAGGGGTGACATTTAGGTTGCCTTTGATCAGTTTCACGCGACCAATAAAACGAGTTAGACTTTGCTCAATCAGCTCCTCAGGTTCCGCTACTTCACGCTCTTTCTCTGTACGGATGATGGCTTTGACTTTGTCACCATGCATACATTTCTTCATATATGGTGGTGGAATAAAGAAGCTCGTTTTACTGTCGACTTCTAAGAAGCCGAAGCCTTTCTCAGTTGCCTTAATCGTGCCTTCTTTCTTAGGAAGCGTTTCTTGAATTTGCTGCTTGAGTTGAGCCAGTAGAGGGTTATCTTGGAACATCTATCTTGTTTTACCGAGTAAGTATCTAACCAAAAAAATTCCGCCCACTATATCACTGCGTCTATAGCCTAGCTAGCGCATAAACATGACAACTTATCGTTTCGCCATTAATTCAATCAGTTACCCTATGCCATAAAATGGTCAGATTTCATGCTATTGGTGTATCGAGATGAGCAAGATATATACTAGATGACTTAATTAAGGGAATAATTGTGATGAAATTCAATTTTTTCTAGCTTTTTTTATGCTTTTAGGGAATAATCCGCCCCCTTATTTACGTCCCTAGTGGCTTGATGCGATTTACGACTTTTCCGCATCTGAATGGAATCAGCTCTCAACTGGATTGGTATTGGAATTGGTAGAGCTCGTGGGACCTTTTGTTGACATATATAAAGTAGGATCCCAATGACAGATTCCGTAATTCAGTTCAGCGACCTAGCGCTTAACGACCCAATTCTTTCAGCTCTTGAAGGTATGGGTTTCGTTTCACCAACTCCAATTCAGGCTGCGGCTATCCCGCACCTATTGGCAGGTAAAGACGCACTAGGTAAAGCTCAGACTGGTACTGGTAAAACTGCGGCTTTCTCTCTACCTCTTCTTAACAAGCTAGACCTAGCACAACGTAAGCCTCAGGCTATCGTTCTTGCGCCAACTCGCGAACTTGCGATTCAGGTAGCGGCTGAAATTAAGAACCTAGGTAAAAACATCGATGGCCTTAAAGTGCTCGAAATCTACGGTGGTGCATCTATCGTTGATCAAATGCGTGCACTTAAGAACGGTGCGCAAATCGTAGTCGGTACTCCTGGCCGTGTTCAAGACCTTATCAACCGTGATCGTCTGCATCTTGACGAAGTTCATACATTCGTACTTGATGAAGCAGACGAAATGTTAAACATGGGCTTTGTTGATGATGTAACAGAGATCATGGAGCACGCTCCAGAATCTGCGCAACGCGTACTATTCTCAGCGACTATGCCTCCAATGCTGAAAAGCATTGTTGAACGTTTCCTTCGTGATCCAGAAACGATTGACGTTGCTGGTAAAAACCACACGGTAGACAAAGTAGAACAACAATTCTGGGTTGTTAAAGGCGTAGAAAAAGACGAAGCGATGTCTCGTCTTCTAGAAACTGAAGAGACTGACGCGTCAATCGTATTCGTACGTACTCGTCAAGACACAGAGCGTCTAGCAGACTGGTTATGTGCACGTGGCTTCAAAGCATCGGCACTACACGGTGATATCCCTCAGTCTCTACGTGAGCGTACTGTTGATCACATCAAACAAGGTGTTATCGATATCCTAGTTGCAACTGACGTTGTTGCACGTGGTCTTGACGTTCCACGTATTACGCACGTATTCAACTACGACATCCCATTCGATGTTGAATCATACATCCACCGTATCGGTCGTACAGGCCGTGCTGGACGTAAAGGTAAAGCAATCCTTCTAGTTCGCACTAACCAGCTACGTATGCTGCGTACTATCGAACGTGTGACTAAATCATCAATGGAAGAGATTCAACTTCCTCACCGTGACAAAGTTGCAGAGTCTCGTCTAGCTAAACTAGGCGCAGAACTAGAAACAGAAAAAGAACACAAAGCACTAGAAAAATTTGCTGAGCTTGTAGAAAAGCTTCAAGAATCTCTAGAACTAGACGCAGCGACATTAGCCGCTATCCTGCTTAAGCGCCAACAAGGTAAACGTCCACTGTTCTACATTGGCGAAGACCCAATGACTGAAGCAATTGAGCGTGACAAGCAACGTCGTAAAGAGCGCCGTGAAGGTGGTCGTGACGGCGGACGCGAAGGTGGTCGCTCATTCAATACTCAAGATTGGGATACTTACCAACTTCAAGTTGGTCGCGAGCAAGGTGTTCAGGTTAAAGATATCGTTGGTGCACTTGCAAACGAGCTGGGGCTGACTAAAGGTTCTATCGGTGCAATCAAACTAGCACAAGGCGAAACTTACGTTCAGCTACCAAAAGCGATGTCTTCTGAAACTGCTGGCAAACTACGTAAGCTACGTATCCGTCAGAAGCAAGTTGACGCTGTAGTCTGTGACTTCAACGATTTCCGTGAGCCACGTCGTAGCGGTCGCGATGGTGGACCTCGTCGTGACGGCGGTTTCCGTGGTAACCGTGAAGGTGGTAATCGTGAAGGCGGCTACCGTGGTAATCGCGAAGGCAACCGTGAAGGTGGCTACCGTGGTAACCGTGAAGGCGGTCGTGATGGCAACCGTGAAGGTGGTCGTGCTCGTCGTGAAGGTGAACGTCGCTTTGACCGTAACCGTGGTGGTGATCACCGTGGTAACTACCGTGGCGAACGTGGTCACGGTCGTAGTACTCGCAGCGAAGGTTAATCTACTGCTTGAATACAAAAAAGGATACGCATTGCGTATCCTTTTTTTATTTGTTAATCATTTAGCATTGTCGCGAAAAACATACTTATCCATCATCGACACCATGCGACCAATTTCTGGTTTAGTAATCGTGTCATTTGCACCTAAGGCCAATGCTTTCGCTCGGTTGTCTTCGCTCATCAGTGACGAAAACATCACAATTGGAATGTTAGCGTAAGCTTCACTATCTCGTAACCGTTTGACCAAGTGCATACCATCCATTCGCGGCATTTCCACGTCAGTCACTACGCCGTCGATCAATTCACTGACTGGTAGATTCTCTTCTTTGGCAACTTCAATCAAATTCATTAATTTGTCGTGTGCCTCACCGCCATCTTTACACGCAATGACGTTGTAACCAGAAGAGCTCAATGTATCTTGAATCATCGAGCGGATGAACGCTGAATCGTCAACCACCATCAGAGTCTTGGCGTTGCGCTTCTTGACCATACGTTGGTTAAGATCCACGCTCTTATCCAAAGTCACATCGTATTTTTCCATACTCAGTTCTGGGTTGATGTCAGCAATGATCTTCTCAAAATCCAATATCATGATGAGATTGCCATCTTTACGAACTACAGCAACCACACAATCTTGTTCACCCGCTTCCAAAAACTGGCTAGGTGACTCGACATCATTCCAAGAGATTCGATGAATGCGGCTAATGCTATCGATTAGAAAACCATTAGTCATATTGTTAAAGTCAGTCACAATAACGAATTTACGTGAGTTGTCATTTGAGGTCGGAACACCAAGCCAACCAGCCAAATCCACCAGTGGTGTTAAGATGTCTCTTGACGAGAACACCCCAACCATATGAGGCTGTGCATTTGGGTAATCTGTCGTATCTGGTACTTGAATTACTTCACGAACCTTAGCGACATTAATCCCGTAATAGCAGGTTTTCTTTCGACCGTCCGGCAACTCTTTGACTAAATGGAACTCGATGATTTCCAGCTCGTTGGTGCCGCTTTCCGTTAAAATCGTACTACTTGATCCGCTCATAATTCTACTTTCAATATTTGCTCATTATTAGTTATCGTCATCAATGACTAATACTTTGATACTTTTTAACTGCAATTCAATATTTTGTAAATCTAATCAGCAGACTGACTTCAAACTTCTTACTATCTGCTAGTTTGACTACAACATTTACTCAACTTGCTGCCAGTGGGATGGCATGTTTAGCCCCAACGCGACAGCTCACTTTTCGAATAGATCGCCTTACCTTGGTTTCCGGTCACAATCGGTATTACGGTTGATGCGCCTTGTACTGCAAGTTGAAGGAAGACGATGGAAATTGGCTCATCGTACAGTTTTAGGAGCATGTAGCTAAGTGCATTGTCGTCACCCAGCATGACGATATCAGGCTTAAACTCTTGATAGGCGGTAAAAGCCTGATCTGATTTCCGTTCAAATTGTTCCATCGGTAGACGTTTAGTGTCCATCTGAAATGTTTCGAACTCAATAGAGGGCAACAACGTTTGCTTTATGCCTTCGATGTAACTCGCATCCCAAGAGTAACCTGAGTGATAACTTTCAATAAGTAGCACTTTGGTTGCTAAGGCTTGTGACGAAAAAATAAGGCAAATGACTATCCAACGCATTGGGCTCTCCTACCGTATTTGTTAAGTGTAGTTGCCCTTCCACAACCTTCCACTTTATGTCGTTAATCACAATCAAATCTCGAGGTCTATACTGAACTTCCTGTAGCCCCGAGATTACAAGGAGAACTCTCGGTAATGATGAACAGCTTACCCGGTGTTTTGACTCAGGTTATTTCTAACTTAATCATCAATAGCATCAATCATGCGTTTAATGAACAACCCAATCCGGAGATAAGTATTGAATTTGAACAAGAGACTTCCGTCAACTGTTGAGTAGCGTGTTTCTGGGTTACTTTATGTTTTGTACGGTTGCCCTTTCAACTAGAGTAGGCTCTAGCTGAACCACTTGTGCGTCCGTTGCGCCTTTTTCAAGTCGATTAAGCAGCGCTTCCACCGCCGCTTTTCCTAAGCGGTATTTTGGCTGATGGATAGTCGTCAGTGATGGGCTCATAAACTTAGCAATATGAATATCATCGTAGCCAATAATTGAAATATCTTCAGGAATACGAATCCCTTTCGCGTTAGCTGCGTTGATCACCCCCATTGCCATCATGTCGTTACAGACAAAAATAGCACTCGGTAATCTGCCTTTCGCAAGCATTTTGTTGAATGCCTCAAACCCGCCTTCACATTCAAAGTCCGCTTCAATGATCCAATTGGCGTTAAAGTCTAAGCCTGATTCATTCAGTGCGCGTTTATACCCTTCATAACGCATTTGGGCTTGGTGTTTGACCAACGGGCCGGTAATACAGCCAATCTCGGTGTGACCTGAATCGATAAGATGTTTTGCCGCCAGATATCCTCCGCGCAAAGAGTTATCCTGAATCTTATCGCTGGTAAACAGCATTGGCCCCCAGTCCATCACTACCACGGGAATATCAGGGTACTGTTCGAAGACTTCGATGCGCTCTCCTTCAAGTGAAGAACACATCAGGATCAAACCGTCGACTCGCTTTTGCAACAAAGTATTGATAGACTCTCGCATTCGCTCATGGTCGCCTTCAGTGTTACACAAGATAAGATTGTAGCCTTGATGATAGCAACTGCGCTCAACACCTTTCACGACCTCACCAAAGAAAGGGTTGGTCGAAGTCGTCACCAACATCCCAATGGTCTTCGTCCTGTTAACTTTGAGACTTCTTGCTAAAGCTGACGGACGGTAGTTAAGTTGTTGAGCCGCACTATTCACCCGCAGAGAGATCTCTTCGCTCACATAGCGTGATTTGTTTATGACGTGGCTAACCGTGGAAGTCGAGACTCCCGCAAGCTTTGCAATATCTTTCATGGTTGCCATGTCATTTTCTCCATCAAATAACGATCTCTACGACTCACTGTGTTCGGCTAAAAATGTATCCACTTCTTCTCTGGTTGGGATTGACGTCTGTGCACCAAACCGAGTTACTGAGATAGCCGCCGCTGCATGAGCAAACTTAATCGCTGATTTTAGAGGTAAATCTTCCAACAGACCAGTGACCAATGCCCCATTAAAGGTATCTCCTGCGGCAGTGGTATCCGTTGCGTCGACTTTAAAGCCCGAGATCAGCTCGCCTCGGCCATTCTCACTCAACCACACACCTTTGGCACCTAAGGTAATCAAAACAATTTCGATGCCCTTACGGTGTAACGCATTTGCGGCTTCTTGCGCACTCTCGTCGTCAGTCACCGTGATGCCTGTTAACACTTCTGCTTCCGTTTCATTCGGCGTAATCACATCAACACAAGCGAGCAGTTGATCAGACAGTTCACGCGCTGGAGCTGGGTTTAAAATCACGTTAGTTGCGGCGCTTTTTGCAACACTGGCTGCTTTTTCGATACCACACATTGGTGTTTCAAGTTGCATCAGTAGGAATCTTGCACCACGGATGCGCTCCAAATCGGATTCAATCGCTTCAGCGGTCAGTTTGGCGTTGGCTTCAGCAGAAATACAGATACTGTTTTCACCACTATCAGAGACTTGAATCATCGCAATGCCAGTTGGGCAGTTTGGCTCCATTTTGACACCAGCGATATTGATGCGATCCATCTTAAAATTTTCTCGGATATTGATACCGAAAGCATCATCCCCAACACAGGCGATAAAACCGGTATCCGCATTAAGACGTGCAGCAGCCACCGCTTGGTTTGCGCCTTTCCCACCGGGAATAACTTGGTAATTACGACCATGAAGCGTCTCGCCAGGGCGAGGAAAAGAAGGCACTTGAAGAACATGGTCAGCGTTAACACTACCTAAAACCACTAACTTATTCATAAGGTAATCCTCGGCTCAATTGAGCCTTGCAAATGTGAACAGGAGTAATAGCGATAAACTTTGCGACAAAGCTCATGGCTATTCGCCCTCCGCACCCTGTTTAGGCGGGAGGGCTAAGCGATATTATTTAGTGATCACTTTTAGCGGTACTGGGATGTACGCTTCAACCGCTGAACCTTTCAGTACTTTATCCGCGGTTTCAACGCCAAGCGCACCGATTAGGTCTGGTTGCTGCGCGATAGTTGCAGACAATTTGCCACGGTTCACCGCTGCAATACCGTCGTCAGTACCATCGAAGCCGACAATCATCACATCTTTACCTGAAGCTTGAACGGCACGTAGCGCACCAAGAGCCATCTCATCGTTCTGAGCGAACACAGCCTGTACGTCTGGGTTAGCCGCGAGTAGGTTTTCCATCACGTTAAGACCTTTAGTACGGTCAAAGTCTGCCGGTTGGCTCGCAAGAACTTCCATTTCGCTGCCTTTAACCGCGTTCATGAAACCTTCGCCACGCTCACGAGCTGCTGATGTACCCGCGATACCTTCAAGCTGGATAACTTTCGCTTTCATACCCACTTTTTCAACGATGAAGTTACCTGCCATTTCGCCACCAACAATGTTGTCTGAGGCAATGTGACTCACAACTTCACCACGGCTAGCACCACGGTCTAGTGTTAGAACAGGGATATTAGAGCGGTTTGCCATACGAATTGCATTCGATACTGCATCAGAATCCGTTGGGTTGATCAGAATCGCTTTTACACCACGAATGGTTAAGTCTTCAATATTTGATAGTTCTTTGCTTGGGTCGTTCTGTGAGTCCAGAACAATCAGGTCGTAACCTAGCTCTTTAGCTTTCGCTTCTGCGCCATCTTTCATCGTTACAAAAAATGGGTTGTTCAGCGTCGACAGTACGATTGCCATCGTGTCCTGTGCTTGCGCCGATACAGAAACGGTTGAAGAAAGTAGTGCTGCAGAGATTAAAGTTGCGAGTTTTTTCATTTTCTCAGTCCTTGTGTAGGGCGAGCCAAGACACGTCACTTGGCTCTATTTAGTTATGATTTACTTGTTTTTGTTGTCGACCAGTACCGCAAGCAAAATAACAACTGCTTTCGCGATCATTTGGTAGTAAGACGAAACATCGAGTAGGTTGAGCGCATTGTTGAGGAAGCCGATGATTAGTGCACCAATCAAGGTTCCCATAATTCTGCCCTTACCTCCCATCAAGCTAGTGCCACCCAATACCACAGCAGCGATAGCGTCTAGCTCATAGCCCATACCCGCAGTCGGTTGAGCAGAAGAGAGTCGAGAAGTCACGATGATGCCTGCCAATGCAGCGAGTAAGCCACAGATGGCGTATACGCCAATTTTTACACGATCAACGTTGATACCAGATAAACGGGTTGCCGATTCGTTACCGCCCAAGGCGTAGACGTAGCGACCAAAACGGGTGTGATTCAGCAGATACCACGCAGCAGCAAACACAATCACCATTAACCAAACCGGTACTGGAATGCCTAGTGCGTAGCCCGCACCAAACCAAGCAAACGCATCCGCCGTATCAGTAAAGCCTGTAGAAATAGGACGACCGTCGGTGTAAACCATAGTGACGCCACGAAGCAAAGTCATGGTTACCAAGGTAGCGATAAACGCCTGCACCTTACCTTTAGCGATAATGACACCACTAATAGCACCCAGTGCGGCACCCGCTAGCAGAGCGGTTGGCACCGCAATCAGGACAGGCACTTCCATTGCGATAAGGCTCGCGGCAAACGCACCGCAAAGTGCCAGTACCGAGCCAACGCTAAGGTCAATACCCGCGGTAAGAATGACCAATGTCATACCGACCGCAATAATTGCATTGACGGACGTTTGGCGCAGAATGTTGAGAATATTGTCAACGGTAAAAAAGTTCGGGTTTAAAAACGATACGACGACAATTAAGAATAGAAGTGCGATCAAAGACTTTTGTTCAATCAACCACTCTTTGCTAAACAGCTTCTTGCCGTTTGTTTGTGTTGGTTTGCTCATGGTATTGGTACTCATGCTGCTTCCTCGTTAATCTTTTTGCCTACGGCACAGGCGAGTAGTTTTTCTTGATCGGCGTCTTTAGCATTGAACTCGCCGCTAATTCGTCCTTCATGCATCACTATGATTCTGTCACTCATACCCAGAACTTCCGGCATCTCTGAAGAGACAAGAATGATGCTCATACCGTCGGCTTTAAACTTATTGATCAGTTGATAGATTTCTTTCTTGGCACCAACGTCTACACCGCGTGTCGGTTCATCCAAAATTAGGACTTTCGGCTTGGTCATTAGGCCTTTCGCAATCGCCACTTTCTGCTGATTACCGCCTGATAAGTTGCCAATGATCTGATCACGTGTCGGTGTTTTGATGTTGAAAAGCTTGATAAAGTCTTCAACGGCAATAATTTCGTCTTGGTGCTGGATTCGACCACCTTTTGCCAGCTTATCGAGCGCACATAAAGACATGTTTTCTTTGACCGAAAGCCCCAGAATCAATCCGTCTCCTTTACGATCTTCAGAGATGTACGCAATCCCATTCGCCAAGCCATCTTGTGGGCTGACTGGGTTGATGGTTTTATTGTCGAGATTGATGACACCTCGTTCACTTGGCAGTGCTCCGTAGATCACCTTCATCAGTTCAGTTCGACCCGCGCCCATAAGACCGGATACACCCAAGATCTCACCGCGTTTGAGCGTGAAGCTCACATCCTGGATGCCTGAACCCGTTAAGCCAATCACTTCAAGGCAGGTTTCACCATGGCGGACATCAATGCGTGGGTATTGTTCATCAAGCTTACGCCCAACCATCATTTCGATTAGGCCATCTTCATCGGTATCCGACACCTGACATTGACCAATGAACTTGCCGTCACGTAAAACGGTAATATCATCGCAAATTTCAAAAATCTCTTTGAGACGATGAGAGATGTAAACAATGCCACATCCTTGAGCGCGTAACTCGTTGATGACATTAAACAGCGACTCTGTTTCAGTATCAGTCAACGCGTCTGTCGGCTCATCCATAATGATGACTTTTGATTCGAACGACAGCGCCTTCGCGATTTCAACCATCTGTTGTTCGCCCAAGCTAAGCTCGCCAAGCAAGGTGCTTGATGGATGTTTAACGTTAAGGCGGCCAAGCAACCGATCGGCTTCTTGGTACATCTTTTGCCACTGAATGCCACCAAACGCGTTGGTAAACTCACGGCCAAGGAAAATGTTTTCGGCAATCGTCAGTTCAGGGATCAGATTCAGCTCTTGGTGAATAATACTGATGCCCGCCTCTTGAGAGTCGCGAGGTCCTTTAAATGCTGCGGTTTGGCCTTGGTATTGAATGGTGCCCGCATCTTTGCTGTAGATACCAGTCAGTACTTTCATCAAGGTCGATTTGCCCGCACCATTCTCTCCCATCAGGGCCATGACGCGCCCAGGGTAGACATTCAGGCTCGCCTTATCTAACGCCTTAACGCCAGGGAATGCTTTCTCGATCGAGCTCAACTGTAGGATAGCTTGAGTCATAACTCTTCCTTACTATTGCGAGGGTTAGAAAACCACGCCCGCTTGAAATATGACGTTTGCATAAGGAGTACACTCGCCCGTACGAACAACTGCTCGGCTCTGTCGGGTACGCGCTTTAAATTCCTCATGTGACACATAGGAAATAGAGATCTCTTTACCGCAACGCACACTCTCTGCAAGTAGCTCAACTTTCAGCGCCTCATGGAGTTCTGGACTAACCGTTGCAAATTCTTGCGCAACCACTACGCCTTCAATTTGAGATTCAGACAACATCACTTTAACGGTTTCCATAAACGACGGAACACCATGTGTCAGGGCTAAATCAATACGCTGAACCTCGTCTGGTATTGGTAATCCTGCGTCACAAATCGTTATCTCATCGGTATGACCTAACGTCGCTACCAAGTACGAAAGCTCAGAATTTATTAGGGTACTTTTCTTCATCTCATCGACCTATCAAATACACGTTTACAAAATGGTGAGTCTTGATTTCACTATCAGATTTGTTATTGAGAAAAAACTCATCGAAACGTTTCGATAGAATAATAGTCGCTCACCTCATAAATTCGAGAGCAAGATAAGTAGAGTGTGAATTTGATCTTCTTTGGCAACCACTATTGTTCGCACAGAGTGATTCAGATCACCTCATCGAAACGTTTCGATAGGCTATTTTCTTTATTTTTTCATTCCCCAAACACCAAACCCGGCCGTTTTAGGTATAGTGACGTCCACTGACAATCTTTGGAAAACAAAATGAAGAAAATCATACTTTCTGTAGTCACTCTTCTTGCACTAAATGCCTGCAAAGCTGAGGTGGGTACTCAAGCGTGGTGTGACGAGATGGCGGACAAACCAAAAAGTGAATGGAACGCTCAAGGTACCGTCGATTACGCTAAACACTGTGTGTTACTCGATGCGGTTGGAAGCGAAGCTTGGTGTAGTGCTCTCGAAGATAAACCAAAAGGTGACTGGAGCGCCAATGAAGCGACCAGTTACGCGAAACATTGCGTATTCTAAACAACAAAGGTCTGGTGTTATCCAGACCTTTGTATTTCATTGATTGAGATGAGATTGTAAAACTAAACGCGCTCTTCTAGCGAAATGTTGTTATTAGCCCATAACAAGGCTTGCAGGCGATTTTTCGCATTGATCTTCTTAAAGATATTATGAAGATGCGTTTTAACCGTATTCTCACTGACGAACAGTTCGTCTGCAATTTGGATATTTGAAGCACCGTGACCAAGTAAACGCATGATCTCTTTCTCACGTTTAGTGAGGTTGGCATAAGCCTGAGACGTGGTCACTGTATTGGCACAGCGGAAATGCTCGATGTAGTCTTGCGCGACTTTTCGCGATAGCCACATCTCATCTCTCATTATTTTTTCCATGCCTTTAAGCAGCAGAGGAACTTCGTCATCAAGGTAAAAGACCCCAACCAAATTGCGCCATTTAAACAGTTGGCTTGAAGACGCATCAATTGGGCAATTGAAAACAATTTCTTTGATCGTAGCATCGCTATGAGATTTGGCGCTGCTATAGTACTCAAACTTGCTATCATCCAAATAGTGGTAATCAATAAGCACTAAGCTATCTAATTGCCCCTGCCCTTCATCCATTGCTTGCAAAGTATCAGCTGTCACTATGCTAACTTGTAATCCCAAACCCTTCTCTAAAGAGTCCTTAAGCAGTTTAGATTGCATGCTTACATCAGAAATCAGAGTAATTTTTTCGTTATCACGGTTAGTCATAATGGGGTCCCTGCACACGTTGTTGATAAATTAAAACTATCGTTTAGAACTAAATAGTCAACATGTTGATTAATCAAGTGAATTAAACTACCGCCATTTAATTCATGGTAATCATGGGCTTAGAACTAATTTCTTATTTTTGAGAACACACCGAGTTATCTGTTAGGCGATTCACAACAGCAAAAAAATTATACCAGAAGAATGACGGTTAACTATGCTGTTGCAGATAAGAAGACTTACGACGCCATAGAGCAATACCACTCAAGATAAGTAGTCCCAACCAACTGTTTGCCCCACCTGAGTCTCCACCCGAGCTATTTGCGTTTATCGAATTGAGGTAACTGATTCGCTGCGCATCGTTGACCGTCACTTTTGGCGTTTCTGAACCATTGAGTACTGAACTTATCCAGGCCCGATGGTCTGACACCTCTGTAAATATTGAATTGGCAATCACACTCATATCACCACAAGTCGTTGGACCAAAACTGGTAATGCCTACCTGCTTGTTGTTCCAGAATAATGGGCCACCGGAATCCCCCTGACAGGTTGCATTATCACGACCATTTTTGCTTGACGCTCCGTCCATGCATAAATTCGCTGACGTATCGACATTGTATAAATCACAGTTCGAATTGCTAACGTAGCGCAGCTGAGTTTCCTGAAGAGCCTCGCTATCGTCATAACCAGACTGGGTATTACCATGACCAACCGCAAAGAAAGGATCACCTGAACTGATACCTCGATAGTTGGTCGCATCGGTACTGCTTGCGAGATCGGCGTAATCGAACACGGCGGTAATAGGCTGGGACAGCTTCAAAATAGCAATATCATTGGCTAAAGTATCGTTGTTGTAGTTGTCTGGGTAATAGTATTCACTCACCATCACTCGCTGTGTGATAGCGTTGGGAAAGTCCGACTCATTCTGAAGTTGGGGAACGACTGAGGTAAACAGCTGGGTATTGGTATCGCCATAAATACAGTGCGCCGCCGTCAGTACATAGTACTGTGTTAACAGCGTGGCACCACAGTACGGCGACGTACCATATATACGATCATAATCAATACGATCGTACATGAGACTCGTAAAAGAGGGATACTTGGTTGCACTAATATCATTACCATTTACTACATATGGCGTAATTTCAACACTGGTATAAGCGCTGGTTACATATAAACTAGAAAGTAAAATGGCTAACTTTCGAATCACGGCTCGCTCTCCATAGCACTTGGGTACTATATAAGTATAAAAAAACCTCTCAGAATTGAGAGGTTTTATCACAAGAATTTATTTTGGTCACGAAATGTTAACCTCGGTAATACCTTTGCGGAACAAATGGCATTTTTTCAACAGTCATTGGTAGCTTCTTACCACGTACATCTGCAAACAGTTCTGTGCCAATAGCAGCAAGGTCTGCACGCACATAAGCCATAGAAACTGGCTTACCCGCATTAGGACCAGCAGTACCACTCGTCACGACACCCACTTGATTATCCTGAGCGTCAAACAGCTCTGTACCTTCACGAACTGGCGCTTTAGTTTGACCAACTAGACCAACACGCTTGCGAGAAACATCTTTATTTTCAATTTGGTTTAGAATGATATCTGCACCAGGGAAGCCGCCTTCGCGCTCACCACCGATGCGACGAACCTTCTGAATACCCCAAAGTAGGCTTGCTTCTACTGGAGATGTAGTTGCATCAAGATCATGACCGTATAAGCATAAACCACACTCTAAACGAAGTGAGTCACGTGCACCGAGACCAATCCACTCAACTTCTTCTTCGTTTGTCAGCTTTTGCGCCAGCTCTTGAGCATGGGTGTTCGGTACCGAGATTTCATAACCATCTTCACCCGTGTAACCACTGCGGCTCACGATACACTCTACGCCAAGAATCTCTAGCTTCTTCACATCCATAAAAAGCATATCGGCAACTTGTGGGTTGAATCGCTTGAGAACGTCTACAGCCTTAGGGCCTTGAAGCGCAAGAAGAGCACGATCATCAATCACTTCCAGCTCTACGCCAGACGGTAGGTGCGCTTCCAGATGGTCAATATCCTGTTGCTTACATGCCGCATTGACAACAACAAATAGATGATCGCCTAAGTTAGCCACCATCAAATCATCCATAATGCCGCCCTGTTCATTGGTAAAGAACGCGTAGCGCTGGTTGCCAGAAGGCAGATCGATAATATCAACAGGAACCAGTGACTCAAGAAACGCCGCTGCGCCCTCACCATGAAGACGAAGCTGTCCCATATGCGACACATCAAACAGGCCTGCCTCATCACGCGTGTGTAGATGCTCTTTTTTAACACCAAGTTTGTACTGAACTGGCATATCATAACCAGCGAAAGGTACCATCTTTGCGCCAGCTTCAACGTGCAGTGCGTGCAAAGGTGTTTTGAGTAGTTCTTGAGTCATTGTTGTCTCCATTTAGTCAGGTTCGTTTTCCATTCAAGGAAACCTTGTTTCCAATAATAAACACGAGTAGATAGAATTTGCACGATTAACAAGATCAGAACCGTTCAAAATGTGACATTTAACATCATATTCACAATAAAGACTGAAAATAAAAACGCCACCTTGACGAACAAATCGTCAAGATGGCGGTATTGTATTCATGTTTAACCCAAAAGCAACCGTTTGCATTCACTATAAGAAATTAACAAACCGTTCACGTTACTTTGCAGTAACCCACAAAATGTGCGCGTCTTGCTCACTGGTTGAGACCAACATATGCCCCATATTGGCATCATAATAGACGCTATCACCTGCATGCATTTCTACTGGTTCATAGAATTCGGAATAGAACATTACTGAACCAGATAAAATCAGTAGAAACTCCTCTCCGTCATGTCGCACCCAATCGGTGTACTCATCAAAGCTTCGAGCGTGGACCTGACTCTTAAATGGCATCATTTTCTTGTTAGATAGTTGCGTAGCCAGAAGCTCATGCTCATAGGTAGGTGTAGGATGCGGTTTACCCTGATTTGCCTTGGTAATATCCCTACGCCCTGTCGCCACCTTTTTTCTAGGCGGTTCAAACAGTTGCGGCATATCTATCTGCAATCCAGATGCCAATTTCTGCATCGCTTGGAAGGTTGGAGAGATCTGCTCATTCTCGATTTTACTTAACGTCGAACGCGCCAACCCTGTACGCTGACTCGCCTCTTCTAATGTAATGCCCAACTTGCCACGAATATCTTTAATTCGCTGCCCCAGTTTTAGCGGTTCAATGTTTTCTTCAGCCTCTTTGGCCAGAGTCAAAGATGGATAATCATCAAAGATATCTTCGGGCATATTTCCCTCTTAATTTCTACTACTTCCTGTCTCATTTTTCATTGTGCACGAAGCGTAAAGTGGAAGAAAGGTTCGAATGAGAAATAAACCGTGCTCTTGTTAACAAAAATAGAAACCTTGTTTCCAATAGGAAATTTTTGGTTGATTGTTCCTTTCACAACCGTTATGTTACCAACTTGTTAGTTGTAGAGATGTTATTTCGGAAGCCAAATGTTGAGGAATTTAACCCTTGGTTTCAGTTTTCCCCGCTATTTTGGGGTATGGAAATTCACCCTGCTCGTGCAGAGTAATGAGCAGACAAAGAAGTAGAACTGACGAGAACCAATTAGCGTATATAAAAATCTCGTTGGCACGAATGGAAGGTCATCTACCATGAACAAACCGTTTCAAAATCATAGCCTAGAGAACTTTTTCTCTACTAACCTTGCTGCTACTGATGATGCTGTATTCGCTGGCATCCAAGCCGAGTTCACTCGTCAAAACGAACAAATTGAGCTTATCGCTTCTGAGAACATTGTTTCTAAAGCGGTAATGCAAGCACAAGGAACGTGTTTAACAAACAAATACGCAGAAGGTTATCCAGGCCGCCGCTATTACGGTGGTTGTGAACACGTAGATACGGTTGAGTCTATCGCTATTGAACGCGCAAAACAGTTGTTCAAGTGTGAATATGTCAACGTTCAGCCTCACTCTGGCGCTCAAGCAAACGGTGCGGTAAAACTGGCTCTACTTCAACCTGGTGATACCATCCTAGGTATGTCTCTAGACGCAGGTGGTCACCTGACTCACGGTGCTCGCCCTGCACTTTCAGGCAAATGGTTCAACGCAGTACAGTATGGCGTTGACCGTGAAACACTTGAAATCAACTATGAAGATGTTCGCGCATTAGCGGTTGAACACAAGCCTAAAATGATTATTGCAGGCGGTAGTGCGATTCCACGCACGATTGATTTCGCTAAGTTCCGCGAAATCGCAGACGAAGTGGATGCAATCCTAATGGTCGATATGGCACACATTGCTGGCCTAATCGCAACGGGCGCTCACCCTAGCCCACTACCGCATGCACACGTGGTGACGACCACAACTCATAAAACACTACGTGGTCCTCGCGGCGGCATGATTCTGACCAACCACGAAGAGATCATCAAAAAGATCAACTCAGCCGTTTTCCCTGGTCTACAAGGCGGCCCACTAATGCACGTAATCGCAGCTAAAGCAGTCGCATTTGGTGAAGCGTTAGGTCCTGAATTTTCAACTTATATTGATTCAGTGATCGACAACGCAAAAGTTCTTGCGGAAGTATTGCAAACTCGCGGTTGTGACATTGTGACTGGTGGTACAGATACGCACCTGATGTTGGTTGACCTACGTCCTAAAGGACTGAAAGGCAACAAAGCAGAAGAAGCCCTAGAACGTGCTGGGATCACATGTAACAAAAATGGCATCCCATTCGACTCAGAGAAGCCTATGATTACATCGGGCATCCGTTTGGGTACGCCTGCAGGAACAAGCCGAGGCTTTGGCGCTGAAGAATTCAAACTCATCGGTAACTGGATTGGCGATGTACTAGACGGGTTGGTTGATAACCCAGAAGGCAACGCTGAAGTAGAGCAACGTGTTCGCAAAGAAGTGAAAACACTCTGCGCTCGCTTCCCACTTTACCAATAAACAATTTAATACAGTTATTTTTGGAGAATAAGCAATGGACAACACACTGAAGTTTGCAGACAGCCATGAATGGGTTCGTGACAACGGTGATGGCACAGTAACTATCGGTATTTCGGAGCACGCACAAGAGATGCTAGGCGACGTTGTATTCGTAGACTTGCCTGCTGTTGAAGACGAAATCGAAGCAGGCGACAGCTTCTCACTTGTTGAGTCTGTAAAAGCAGCGTCGGACATTTACGCCCCAATCACGGGCGAAATCGTTGAAATCAATGAAGATCTAGAAGACAGCCCAGAGCTTATTAACGAAGAACCTTATGAAGGCGGCTGGATTGTTAAAGTGAAGATGTCTGATCCATCAGAGCTAGACAATCTAAAAGACGCAGAAGAGTACCTAAACTCAATCGAAGACGAGTAATTAGGAATACAGCAAAGCTGCCCCGTTTAGGTGGCAGCTTTTTTTCAACGTTCGGACGTATAATCAATATTATCAGCAATGCTGTAATCCGTTACCCGAATGATGGAGTAGGTAAAGGACAATGACTGAATTACTTCAAAGCCTCAGCACACAAAATGAGTTCGTTGCACGCCACAATGGACCAAACAAATCTGACCAACAAAAAATGTTGGAAGCGATCAACGTAGCGAATCTAGACACATTGATCGAAGAGACGGTTCCAGCGCAAATTCGCCTAGAAAAGCCAATGACGCTTGCAGAAGCAAAAAGCGAAGCAGACATGCTGGTTGCCATGCGCGAATTTGCTAACCTTAACCAAATTAAGCGTACCTTTATTGGTCAAGGTTACTACAACACTTTCACACCAAACGTAATTTTACGTAACGTGCTAGAAAACCCAGGTTGGTACACTGCGTACACGCCATACCAACCTGAGATTTCTCAAGGTCGTCTTGAAGCACTGCTTAACTACCAGCAGATGGTCATGGATCTTACTGCAATGGACATTGCGAACGCATCACTGCTTGACGAAGCAACAGCAGCCGGCGAAGCAATGACTCTGTGTAAGCGTGCAGGTAAGAGCAAGAGCAACGTTTTCTTCGTTGCTGATGACGTTCATCCACAAACGCTTGAAGTCGTCAAAACTCGTGCTAAATACATCGGTTTCGATGTTCAAGTTGGCGCAGTTGAAACACTGGCTGACCAAGACGTGTTCGGTGCATTACTTCAGTACCCAGGCACAACGGGTGAAGTTCGTGATCTGACTGACATCATCACTAAAGCACATGAAAACAAAATTCTAGTAACGGTCGCAACCGACCTACTCGCCTCAGCTCTTATTAAACCTGCGGGTGAAATGGGCGCTGATGTAGTAATCGGTAGTGCTCAACGCTTCGGCGTACCAATGGGCTACGGTGGCCCACACGCTGCATTCATGGCAACACGTGACCAACATAAACGTACGATGCCTGGCCGTGTTATCGGTGTTTCTATCGATGCCAACGGCAACCAAGCGCTACGTATGGCAATGCAGACTCGTGAACAACACATCCGTCGTGAAAAAGCGACCTCGAACATCTGTACTGCACAGGCTTTGCTAGCGAATATGGCCTCTTTCTACGCCGTTTACCACGGAGCAGAAGGTCTGCGTACTATCGCGCGCCGTACTCACCACATGACAGCGATCCTTGCGGCCGGCCTTAACAAATCCGGCTTTGAACTGGCTCACAACAGTTTCTTTGACACCATCACTATCAACTCGGCAGACAAAACAGACGAGCTATACGCGAAAGCGCAAGCCGCTGACATCAACCTGCGCAAGCTTGATGGTAAGTTAGGCATCAGCTTCGACGAAACAACAACCACGTCGGATATCGAAGCACTATTTGCAGTATTTGCAGTATTTGCAGTTAGCCAAGATGTGAATACCCTTTCTTCAGAAATTGCTAGCAACGAGTTTGCCGCGATTCCAGAAGCATTGCGTCGTACATCTAAGTACTTGACTCACCCTGTGTTCAACACGCACCACAGCGAAACGCAAATGATGCGTTACCTGAAGCAACTTGAGAACAAAGACTTCTCGCTAACACACGGTATGATCCCACTAGGCAGTTGTACAATGAAGCTTAATGCTGCTGCTGAAATGATCCCAGTGACATGGCCTGAATTTGGCTCAATTCACCCATTCGCACCAATGGATCAAGCCGCAGGCTACTCAGCTCTAGCTAAAGACCTAAAAGAGAAGCTATGTGAAATCACAGGCTACGACGCGTTCTCACTTCAGCCAAACTCTGGTGCATCAGGTGAATACGCAGGTCTTATCGCGATTCAGCGCTACCACGAAAGCCGTGGCGAAGGGCACCGTAATGTGTGCCTGATCCCTAGCTCAGCACATGGTACTAACCCTGCGACTGCGTCTATGGTGTCAATGAAGGTCGTCGTTGTTAAGTGTGATGACGAAGGCAACATCGATATGGCCGACCTAGCCGCTAAAATCGAAAAGCACGCAGAAAACCTATCAAGCATCATGATCACCTACCCTTCGACGCACGGTGTGTATGAAGAGCAAGTGAAAGAAGTATGTGAAATGGTTCATGCGGCTGGCGGTCAGGTTTACCTAGACGGTGCCAACATGAACGCACAGGTGGGCTTAACGTCTCCAGGCTTTATCGGCTCAGATGTTTCACACCTGAACCTACACAAAACGTTCTGTATCCCACACGGTGGCGGTGGTCCTGGTATGGGTCCTATCGGTGTTAAATCACACCTAGCACCTTTCCTACCTGGTCACATCGAAAATGGTGTTGAAGGCAACGACTACGCGGTATCTGCTGCGGATCTAGGTAGTGCTTCAATCCTGCCAATCTCTTGGGCTTACATCGCGATGATGGGTGAAGCGGGTCTAACAGAAGCAACAAAAGTCGCGATTCTAAACGCAAACTACGTGATGGAGCGTCTACGCCCTCACTACCCTGTACTTTACCGTGGTACTAACGGCCGCGTTGCTCACGAATGTATTATCGACATTCGTCCGCTTAAAGAAGAAACAGGCATCAGCGAAGAAGATATCGCTAAACGTCTTATGGACTACGGATTCCACGCGCCAACGATGTCGTTCCCTGTTGCGGGTACACTGATGGTTGAGCCAACAGAATCTGAAGACCTAGAAGAACTTGACCGCTTCTGTGATGCCATGATTGCTATCCGTGAAGAGATGGACAAAGTCAAAAATGGTGAGTGGCCACTAGACAATAACCCTCTAGTGAAAGCGCCTCACACTCAAGTTGACCTGTCGAAAGACGAATGGGACCGCCCTTACTCGCGTGAGCTAGGCTGCTTCCCATCACCTGCGACTAAGAGCTGGAAGTACTGGCCAACTGTTAACCGTGTAGACAATGTCTACGGTGACCGTAACCTAATCTGCTCTTGTCCAAGTATCGACAATTACGAAGATTAATTATCTCGTTGATCACAGATAACCAAGTTGGAAACTAACTTGAATAAAAAGGCGAACCGTTTGGTTCGCCTTTTCTTTGGGGGGCGTTGTAGCTCATATGAACAACCAACTTAATAGCGTTAACTTAACTACCATACCGTCCTTAAAGCTGACTGGTTGGTCGGTAAGGATTTCCATTGATCGTTTAGTGTCCACTTTTAGAAATTAGATACAAGTGTTTCCTCGCTCTAGACGAAATCACATAAAGTATGTCTCCTCGCAACCTAGTCCTGATGTGACCTACTACAATCGATAATGTCATTCCAATGCGGGACGAGCATCAGGGTTACCTAAGCCTCACATTTCTCTCTTGCATACGCTGAAAAATGTCCCAAGCAGTCCTGATTCGATAGATGCATTTAGAACTAACTATAAGCGCAATAAAATCACGTTATTCAAGTCAGCATTTACTTAAAATTCACACTGTAAGATGCTCGTTCCGCCTCTGTGTTTTGTACAAAAAAAACACGCTAAATTGCCAGTTGCATATGTTAATAATACCACCTAGTTATTGTGGTTATATTATAAAAAAGAATGATGTATGTGGTGGTTAGGGATAGTCGTAGGCGTTGCTCATGCAATGTCTTATCGCTTTGAATTAATAAGTTTAGGGATAGCACTGATTAGTTTTGCTGTTCTTTTCTTTGTGCATATTCAGCTCAAAACAAAAAGCGCTCGATGTGCCTTATGGATGTTATTTGGATTAGGGTATTACGTTACCTCACTGTTTTGGGTGAACGGTTACCTCGCTGATGAGTACGGTGACGCCAGTTGGATACGTTGGGGACTTTGGCCCTTACTTATCTTCATATTATCACTAAGCTTTCTGATTGTTCCTATTGTTACTCTCGGGCTGTCTCGTCGCAGTGCATTGGTGACGCTTCCCTTTATCTTAGTGTCTATTGATATCTTACGTGAACTTACCAGCTTTTCGTTTTCATGGTTACATCCCGGTTTCTTATTCCAAGATGTCGGTTTGTCCGGCTGGTTAAGTGTTATCGGGGCTTTTGGTGGCAGCTTTTTAGTTTATGTCGTGGCGAGTTTGTTGGTTTATGTGTTTATCAATCGATCATCACCGGCTCGCCCCTTGAGCCAATTTGTGATGAGTATTTTGGTTATCGTTGCGCTCGATAAAGGCATTCAAGTGGTGAATAACTACTACTTCTCGCCTGACCAAGCGAAGGTTCGAATGATTCACGGGAATTTCAGTGGTACACACAAGCTGTCCAAAAATGAGGTCATTGAACGTGTTCAGCGTTACGCATCTCTTTCCTTGCAAGCGCCAAGAGCCGACATTGTCGTGTGGCCTGAATCTTCGATGTCCATGCCGTATCGAGAAATTGCTCCTTTTGTTCAGGAAAGCCTACAGAAAATTGACGACAAACACGTGGTAGTTATTTGGGGTGGACAAGCGAGAAATGGCCAACATTTACAAAACGTGATTTACCGAAACAATGAGCTTGCCCCTATTTACTATAAGCAGCGTTTGGTGCCTTTTGGTGAGTATCGCCCCACTTGGTTTATTGATTGGATGGAGCGCGTGACGTTATCTAGAGGTGGCGATATGCAAGTCGTCCCCAATACGAGCAACGTCCATAATATTGGGCCGCTCAAAGCGGTGTTGGCCGTATGCTATGAGGCGCTCTATTCAGATGTGTTCGCCTCTAAATTACAGTCCGGTAATGTCGCGATTTTACTGAGTGATGTGGAATGGACACAAACCCCTTGGGTCAAACAGTTTCTACTCAAATTGACACAGGTGAGAGCGGCTGAAGTTGGGAAGTCGATTATTTATCCGACCAATCAGGGCTTTACTTCGCTTGTCGCACCTAATGGCGATGTGCTTTCTCAAGTTACTCATCAAAGAACGCAGGTATTGGATGTCGTTGTGCCACTCCAAACACGCCAAACTCTATACACGCAGTACGGACACCAATGGCTATTGTGGCTATCACTCGGTGTCTTGCTGTTACTGCATGCACTTAATCAGCTTGGGCTAACAAATGTTCGCTCTACCCATAATAAGCGCCTCTTTAGCGCAGCGAAAAATAACGAAACAAGGATACGTCATGGTTAAACGTTGGTTCACGGTAGGGGCTGGTTTTGCTCTTGTTGTCGGCATTGGTATCGTTGCCCTTAACTACGATAAATCGGTACATACTCAGAGAATAGGCACGCCTGTCGCAAGCTCTTCTTCTCCAGATATGGGGAGTGCGTCAGATTCATCAACCATAGCACTCACTGAGTCGAGCCATGACTTTGAGTCTCAAAGCGAGCGCATTGAAGCTCAGATGCTGGCAGAGCTGGACACGTTTAACCAAGATATTGCTGATGCTAAACGTCAGTTAGATGAAGAGACGGTGATAGCTCAATCTGAAGAAGAGTCCCCTGAATTGGTGTTGGCTAAAGCGAGTATGATTTTGTCAGAGCTTGAGCAAGAGGGCATTGTATTCACCTACGACCCTGTATTACTGACTCCTGATACGCCGTCGACTCAAGTTCAAGCAATTGAAAAGCAAGTGATTGAGGTCGAAGACGATCTTATCAATATTGAACAACGGTTTAACAATTTGGGTAACAACAAGGAGTCGTTATGATGAGAATTAAATCGAGCTTATGTATCGTTGCACTCTCTTGTTTCTCCCTCCCTTCTCTTTCCTCTTCTGTGGGGGAACTCAGTGGTAGTGCATTTGTTTCTCAAGGAAAATCAGGTTATCAAGTTGATTTGCAGTTACCGAGTGGCGTCAATGAGCTTGTCCCTTCTTTGTCTGTCAGTTATCAACAGGGCTCAGGGAATGGGCCACTAGGCTTAGGAGTGAGTTTGGATGGCTTATCTAGCATCACTCGCTGTAGCCGAAATGAACAAGATGATGGTGTCAACAGTGGGCTCCGTTTTGATGATACCGATGTCTACTGTTTGGATGGCAAAAGGCTTTTCCTAGTCTCGGGGCAGTTAGGTAAAAATGGCAGTGAATACCGCACTAAGGGAGGTTGGCAAACTAAGGTAGTTGCAAACGGCAGCCTGACTTCGGGGCCTGATAGTTGGACGATTTATTCCGCAGATGGTTATGTGACCCGATACGGTTCAAGAGAGGACGCACAACTTACGGTTGATGATCATGGGCTCGAATGGTTTATTTCTCAGCAATCTGACCGATTTAATAATGGTATCGACTATCGGTACCGAACTCACCAAGGTCAACATTATCTTGATAAAATCCAATACGCAGATGTAAGCCTTAACTTTAATTACGTCAATCGCCCTGATGTCCTCTCTTCCTATCGGTTTGGTCAGAAACAAACATTGGCACAAAAGCTCGATAATATTCAAATTAACCGCAGTGGTCATGCGCTTCGCCGCATTGAATTCACCTATGGTGAAGTGAACTCTCAAGGCATTGAACTGACGCGTTTAAATAGCTTGCGAGTGTGTGGCTCGGATGAGGAATGTATGCCTGCTCATACCTTTGAGTGGGAAAGTAACCCTTATGCCGGTAGTGAGCCGGAGCAAAAAACGCTCTACCGCCTGGGTGAGTTTAAAGGCTTTGTTGCTGGCGACATCAATCGAGATGGTTTGAGTGATATTTGTTATTTAAAAGACGGCCTCTACTGTGGCTTGAATGAAGGTAATGGCCGTTATGGCAGTGCGGTGAAATGGAGCAGTGATTTCCAAGGTAGTGCATGGGAAGAAGCAGAAAACTACGCATCCATCAGCCTAATGGATATCGACGATGATAGTTTTCAGGATGTCTGTGCATTCAATGAAACGGGCTTTTTCTGCGCATTAAACCGCAATGGACGCTCGTTTGATTCTGGGCATTACTGGAGCCGAAATTATACGATTGATAAAGCGGTACGCCTATTGGATGCCAACAATGATGGATTGGTGGATGTTTGCCGCGTTGAATCGAACCGTGTGGTGTGTGCGAACAATACCGGAAGTGGCCTATCATCAGACTATGTGCTGATTAATCATGGTTACCCATTGGAAAAAACTTACAAGTCCATTTCCTTAAGCTATACCGATATTGAGTTTGATTCGGTTAAGATGCCACAAAACCAGTTTGTTGACATAAACAAGGATGGCTTTGCAGACCTTTGTGGAGTAAGGCTTGATGGGCACTTTTACTGCTCATTAGGCAAGAAGTCGGAAGGAAACCTGTCATTTGAAGCGCCAGAGCGCTGGGCCAGCCATTTACCTATTGGACTCAAAAATACGGCGACTCACTCCCCGACAAATGATACCCATAAACGAGATTTAAAAACGGTTGAACAGCTTCAACGCACCATGAACTTGGTGGATATCAGTGGTGATGGTTTATCAGAACTGTGTTATCGAAGTGGGAATAACTATGTCTGTCATCAAAATACAGGCAAAGGTTTTGAAACTGCCACAACGCGTTTGGTTCTTGGGCGCGACCACTTTGAAGTCTCTAACGATAGAGAAAATAATGTTGCCCAAGTTGAAGGCTCTATCATGCTATCTGATAGAAACAGCGATGGGCTAGCCGATTTCTGTTACATCGCTGGAGAGCGTGTTTATTGTGCTTACGGAAATGGAAATGGCTTCAACGAGCCTGAACTTCTCGCCACCATCAATGCAGATTTAGAGAAGCTTGATGACCAAATGACCTTTTCAGGCAATCGCATTAAAAAGTTGTTTGGTATCAAGACCACTATTTATTCTCTTGGCGTGAATAACATTTACGGCCCGTTTAAAAAAGGCGTGGATGCGAATGGCGATGGTCTACTTGGCGATTGTTACCGCTCTATCGATGGCTTAGCGTGTTTGTCTTATGAGTTTGAGCCATTAGCACTACTTAAATCTGTGACATCTGGCTTAGGGATAAAAAGTGAGTTCGAGTATGGCATGACGGGCGATGCTTCAGTGTTCCAAAATGCAGCCCCGCCGCAAGGACTCATTGGCTTAACGCCAAACTTCAAAGTAGTGAAAGCCCTCAAGCAAGACAATGCTATTGGTAGCACTAATCGAACTGAATACCTCTATAAAGGTTATCACGCACATAAGGACAAGGGACTACTTGGATTTGGTGAAATCCAGACTCATGATGTTGAGCGCAAAACGAAGTCGATTAGTACGACTGCGTACCACGGAGACTGGGTGCCTTATATCGCTAAAACCGAAACTAATATTAACAATCGCAAAGTAGCAGAAAGTCATTTTGTTTATCAAGATGTTAATGCACCTGTATCAGGTCAAACGTGGCCTCAATTGGTCGAAACCAACCAGAAGGCGTGGGATTTATCCTCGAACCTGTTAACGAATACGACGACTCAATACCGTGGCTATGATGCGCTTAACTTCCCAGATACGATTACCAAAGTCATTGAAGATGGTGACGGAGGGCAATTCATTGAAACCACGACAACACGCTACCAACACGACACTCAGCGCTGGCTGATTGGTAAACCAACTAATATCAATGTCACTAAATCGAACCGTCACGACTCCCAAGTAAGGCGTACCTCTTTCTCTTATGACGCTGATACAGGCGCATTAGTTGAACAAACTTTAGAGCCCGGACATGCATTGGCATTAGCGACTCGATTTGGTTATAGCCCTAAAGGGTTTAGAACCTCAGAGCAAACCACGGGAAGTGGTGAAACCAGACAATCGGCAACGGCTTACGATGTCTATGGACGAGTGACCAGACACACAAACGCACTCGGTCATGCTGTGAGCACCACCTATGACAACCAATGTGGTCTGCCGCAGAGTATTACCGATGCGAATGGTTTGGTCACACGCTTTGAGTATGATGATTATTGTCGCGAAGTGAAGAAAACACTTCCTGACGGCAATTGGGTTGCGCAGGTGTATGAGTGGAGCGATGGTGCTGATGCAGGGTTAGACCAGCATGGATTAACCCTCGGTGACCGCAGTGTCTTTATGGTGACCACACAAACCTCGCAAGGCGGGCTGACAACAACGTATTTCGATGGATTAGGCCGAGAAGTTCGCACGACACAACTCAATGGTGATGGTAAAACGGTTATTGTCGATATCGCTTATGATGCCAAGGGGCAAAAAGTGGGCGAAACCATGCCTTACTTTGAGGGCTACTTCGCTGGCGATGCGACTTTCTGGTTGCAAACTGCTTATGATGATTTAGGTCGCCCAATTAGGCAAACCCAGCCTACAGAAGATGTTGGTGACCTAGTATCCACAACGTACTATCAAGGCTTAACCGCGACAATAACTGGTCCTGGTCAGTTTGAAAAAGTCGAGCAAACCAATGGCCTAGGTCAGACGGTTCAAATTGCTGAAAATGGGCAATCGACGGTTCGCTATACCTATGACGCAGTAGGGAACCTAACAAAAACCGATACCAATGGTTTGGTGACGGAGCTGACTTATAACCAGCTAGGTTATAAAACTCAAATGAACGACCCTGCAATGGGCGTGTGGACGTACGGACATAACGCTTGGGGCGAGCTTGTTTGGCAACAAGATGCTAAGGGGCAACGCACCACCTTTACTTATGATGCACTTGGCCGAAAAACGGGTGAAACTCGTCCTGATGGAGTGAATCAGTGGCAATATGACCAAGTCTTGAAAGGTGGCCTTGATGTCGCAAGTAGTGATAGCAGCAATCGCAGCTACACATACGATGCCCTCGGTCGAACAGAGTCTATGACCTTAACGATTGATGGCTCTAGTTACATCACTCAGTATGAGTACAATGAGCAAGGCCGACTAAGTCGAGTGATTTTCCCATCGGGTATGAATCTGGATAAAGATTATGATGTCAATGGCCTACTCAAACGAATGAGTATTCCCTACTCAGACATTTGGGATAGCCAATATTTGCAAATTGAAACTGCGCTGATGGAAACCTCAGAGCGCATCATGGAACTTGAGGCACAGGCCTACGAGCTAGAGCAAAGCGCCCAATTTTACATTGAAGAATCTGAACGTCTTCGCCAAGCCGCAGAGCAGTTATTTGCACAAAGTGCCAGCCATCAAAACACGGCGAATCAGCTAAGCGCCAGTGCACAGTCTTTGTTCAGAAGTGCCAACATAAATGCCAGTCAAGCGGCGAGTTACCGCAATACAGCCCAATACTATTGGCGTGTGTTTGGTAATCGAGTCTTCAGTAATTACAAAACTCAAAATGGGTATGCGTATTATAAATATGACCGCTGCCTGAAGAAAGACTGGAAGGGGAACTGTAAGAGAAAAGAATACTTTACGGCTAAAGTACCATTATGGATGGTGCAAACACGTCGTTGTTCAACATGGAAAGGTGGAACACTCTGCTTCAACGGTGCTCAAGCTAGTATTAACTTGACGCAGGTGTATAACCAATGGGCCAATCACTATCAGGCCATTGCAAATCGCCAACGTGCACAAGCAAACCAGGAACAAAGCCAAGCGAATCATTATCAAGCGTTATCTGATAATGCTGAAGCGAGGGCGAATGAACTGATTGTTCAAGCTCAGCAAAATGCGGCTTTGGCAAGACAGGAAACCGACTTGTTGTCTGACTTGACGGATGAACTGGATGATTTAGTGGTGGCAGAGGCAGAACTTCAAGAAATCCTTGACCAGCGTCTTGAAGATGAAACGGCTGAAATTGTTTGGGTGGCGACGAGTCGTGATAACTTCGGTCGAATCGGTGGTGAACTGTTTGGCAATGGTCTACTAACTCGACGTGATATAGACCGCTCTCGTGGTACGGTTCAACGCATCACTACAGGCATGGGCGATACCTATCTGCGTGATATCAATTATACCTATGACGAGCGCAGTAATGTGTTAAGTAAAGTCAGTGCGATACGCAATCAATCCGAATACTACCAGTATGATGACTTTGACCGTCTAACGCAGTGGAACTTCAGCGATAACAAGAGTGTCTCCTCTATTGAGCGCGACTATCGTTACGATGTCTATGGCAACTTGACGTATAAAACCGATCAAGGTGACTTTGAAGTCAATCCAAATGGTCAGTTAACGAACGGATATACCTATGATGCCAACGGCAACATGCTGACAGGTCGTGGCCGTACACTTGCTTGGAACTCGTTTAACAAAGCTAGACATATCAACGACAATGGCAATATCGTGCAATATCAGTATGGCAGTGAACGTGAGCGTGTGAAACAAAGCGCGAATGGTGTGACGACATACTACATTAGTCCTGAATATCAGCTTGAATTATCAACGGATAACAGCGGTAAGACCGTGACAACAATGCGTCACCGCTTCCTTGCCGATAACCAAGCGGTTGCTGAGCATGTCAAAACGTTAATTGGCAGCGAAAAACAAATTGACCGCACAGCTTATTTCCATCGCGATGCTCTCGGTACGGCTGACCTCATTACAGACCCGAACGGACAAGTGCAGATTGAGCGTGGCTATACGCCATTTGGTGAGCTCCTAGCCTCTGCTGAGTTGCAAGCAACCCCAATGTTTACCAACGCAGAAATGCGCGGCTTTACTGGGCATGAAAATGTTGGCAATAGCAGTGGTCTTATTAATATGAACGCGCGTTTGTATGACCCTGTGATTGGTCGTTTCTTAAGTGCCGATACGTTCGTGCCAGAGCCGAGCTTTAGCCAAAGTTACAACCGTTACGCATACGTGTATAACAACCCGTTGAAATATACTGACCCAACAGGGCACTGGGTGTGGTGGGCTGCTGCGATGGCATTCTTTGTTGTGAGTCAGACGTTTGAAAACCCTGTAATCCAAATGGCTGGCATGGTGGTCGGTGCAATTGCGATGGGTTATGCCACCTCGGGGCTATATGCTGGCTTGGGCGAAGTAGCTCAAGCGGCAGCGAGCGGTGCAACCGCTTCATTCTCTACGACCTATATCACTACTGGAAATTTTGGAGACTCAGTCCAAGCTGGTGTGATAGGAGGCCTATCTGCTGGTATTACAAATGGGCTTGCCCATGGTGAGGGCAGTCCATTCAATGCACAAACAGGAAGCTTAAGAGCGGCGTTACCCCTTGCTCATGGTGTAGCTCAAGGTGGTATCCATGAATTGCAAGGTGGCAGCTTCAAGCAAGGCTTTATCAGCGGCGTCATTGGTAAGCTTGGTGGAGGAATTGTTCATGCCAATGTTCAAACGCAGACTCTTCAAGCTGGAGGTATGATTATCGTGTCAGGTATAGCGGCCGCAGCAAGTGGTTCCAATAGCCGAGATGCGGTGATGCGTTCTGCTGTTAGTGTGATTACTGTTTATCTCTATAACGATATTGCACGTATGCAAGAAATGAATCGACGTTCTGGTCCTACTACAGCAAAGGATATTATGCATGGTGTCTCAAATATTGGCTTTGCCAGCGATAAGATTGCAACGGGATGCTTGCTAACAGCAAATATACCTTGTGCTACATTTTTCGGTGGGATATCACTTGGAGCAACGAGTGGGAAGTATGCTTACGACCTTTATAACGAGTCTGCCACAATGACTCAATCGGCAGACTTAGCAAATGACGTAGGCTCATTAATTTTGAACGATTTGGCTATCGAAGCACTTCCGGTACAACTTGAATTGCCCGTTATGATAGGGTTTGACGCATATGGAAAAGTTAGTGATTTTCTATTTCAAGAAGCGATGCTAAATGATCATGCAGAGGATTAAAGAGTGAAAAATGCGTTTCAAATAAAAGGTATTTACCCTAAGTTACTATTAATGATGATGTCTGGTGCAACAATTCCATTAGTATCAATCTTTATAAATGATGGGCGATATGATGTGTTAATTATTGCGATATTTTGTTTATTTGGTTTTATGCAGAAATACACACGTTTAATGTTTAAGACTGACCGTGGGTACAGGGGGCGTGTTATAGCAATATTAGTAATCTCTGCGGTAGGTTGTATTGTTATACCCGAGTTTATCGTACTAGTGATCGCGTTGCCTTGCATGTTTTATGTGTCGCTGAAGGCGTTGGAAAGCTATGCATCTAACACTATTGATAGGTAGGTGAGCTCATCAAGTACTAGATGCCACTTGAATTAACTTCAAGTGGCTTTTAGAAAGGGTCTTATTTATTGGGGTTAAATAAGAAGACTTTTATTACTTTGAATGTAGTGTGTTTATATTCGCCATCACGATCTCACGTTGTTTATTTAACTAATATATAGGTGAATTTATGAAGCTATATTATGTGTTAGTCTCATTGCGACTTCGTGCAATATGAGTATGGCAGTGAACGTGAACGTGTGAAACAAACTGCTAATGGTGTGACGACCTACTACATTAGCCCTGAATATCAGCTTGAATTATCAACGGATAACAGTGGTAAGACCGTGACAACCATGCGTCACCGCTTCCTCGCTGACAACCAAGCGGTTGCTGAGCATGTCAAAACGTTAATTGGTAGTGAAAAACAAATTGACCGCACAGCTTATTTCCACCGTGATGCTCTGGGTACGGCAGACCTCATTACAGACCCGAATGGCCAAGTGCAGATAGAGCGTGGCTATACGCCATTTGGTGAGCTACTGGCTTCTGCTGAGTTGCAAGCGACCCCAATGTTTACCAACGCAGAAATGCGCGGCTTTACTGGGCATGAAAATGTTGGCAATAGCAGTGGTCTTATTAATATGAACGCGCGTTTGTATGACCCTGTGATTGGTCGTTTCTTAAGTGCCGATACGTTCGTGCCAGAGCCGAGCTTTAGCCAAAGTTACAACCGTTACGCATACGTGTATAACAACCCGTTGAAATATACTGACCCAACAGGGCACTGGGTGTGGTGGGCTGCTGCGATGGCATTCTTTGTTGTGAGTCAGACGTTTGAAAACCCTGTAATCCAAATGGCTGGCATGGTGGTCGGTGCAATTGCGATGGGTTATGCCACCTCGGGGCTATATGCTGGCTTGGGCGAAGTAGCTCAAGCGGCAGCGAGCGGTGCAACCGCTTCATTCTCTACGACCTATATCACTACTGGAAATTTTGGAGACTCAGTCCAAGCTGGTGTGATAGGAGGCCTATCTGCTGGTATTACAAATGGGCTTGCCCATGGTGAGGGCAGTCCATTCAATGCACAAACAGGAAGCTTAAGAGCGGCGTTACCCCTTGCTCATGGTGTAGCTCAAGGTGGTATCCATGAATTGCAAGGTGGCAGCTTCAAGCAAGGCTTTATCAGCGGCGTCATTGGTAAGCTTGGTGGAGGAATTGTTCATGCCAATGTTCAAACGCAGACTCTTCAAGCTGGAGGTATGATTATCGTGTCAGGTATAGCGGCCGCAGCAAGTGGTTCCAATAGCCGAGATGCAGTGATGCGTTCTGCTATTAGTGTGATTACTATCTACTTGTACAATGATGCTCAAGCAGAAAAAGACTCTTCGAGATCACAAATGGTAAAACGCGGTGACGGCATTTGGCAGTATAGAGATAATGCAGCATTTAAGGCCGCAGGCCTTTCACCCGATACATCGAATGGATGTTCGCTATTTAAAACAACATTCTGCTCATTAAGTGGTACCCTCTCTGGTTATGGGGGAGATGAAGTCACAGAGGCATTAAAAACTGCGCATGATACAACATCAACGCTAGTTGAATTGAAGAACTTAGAAATGCCGAAAGAGATTGATTTTGGTGTGTATATATATACTTTTAGAGAGAGGTATATAAGTAATAATAATTATTGTATGTCCGTTTGTGAGCAACAGTCTTTCCAAAGAAATATAGAGTGAGTTTGTTATGTATTCTTTTTTGCTTTATTTTTATCTGTTTGCGTTTAATGCTTTTTTTATAGCTCTATTTATTTTGACGTCGATTAATATCGGCTTTGATGTAAGTATGTTATTTGGCGTTGGGTTTTATTTATTTACTATCTGGTGTTTTTGGTACTCGAAGGTGGTTAGTTCAAAAAACATTAAAGCATTCAAGTTGATATTTTTGACTCTTTATATGTTTTTTTGTATTCCACCTTTGCAATTGATTTTATCAAGCTGGGGACTTTCATTTCCATTGTTAATTGGTCTTTGTGTCGCTATGCCAATGCCATTTTATATTTTGAAGAGGTCCAGTATTCAAAGAGAGATATGAGCCAATGCTATTATAGATTGGCGGTGTTCCAGTGGTTCGTTCTGCTGTTAGTGTGATTACTATCTACTTGTACAATGACTCTATGAGTTTTAAAGATAAGATGACCAAAGGTTGGTCAATATTTAAAAAGGTTGAGTTTAAAGAAGGAGTTCAGGCACATCTAGCAGATCATTCAAATGGCCACCACCTAGCTGGAGGGGCAAGCGGTAGTGCTTCAGGTTTTGTTGGTGTTAGCGGAGTTAGTTTGTCTAGTGGTGTAATAATGGATACTAACGGAAATCAATGTCTAACTTCTACTGTATGTATGCAGTTCGGATTGGGAGTGTTTGGTGGTACTGGTGCCAGTTATTCAGGGGCTTATGGAGAAGCGCTAAGTAATGGTAATGCGGAAACTTGGGGTATTTATTAATGGAGGTGCGGGGCTATTATCTGGAGGAGTTTCGGCTGATTTTTCTCAAGAAGGAGCAGGAATTGGTAAAGGCTTTGTTGGTCCTGGAAGTGGCATAGCTGCTGGTGTTCAATTTTGTGATGTTAAGGTATATGGATGCGATTAGGTCAGAAATATCAGTTGTTAGCATTCCTTTTCTGGCTGCTTATTATGGGGGTGTTTTGGCTAGGGAAAACAAATGTCATATCTAAGGAATCAAGCACTGTATTATTTTTTATAATATGGCTTTTGGGAGGAGGATGTGTTGTTGGTGGACTTCGAGAAGTTATTGCATCACTTCGGCGTAGAAATAAGTGATGTTAGTTAGCCGGAGAGGAATGATATATGTTTCGTTCGTTTAAAGAACCTTGGTTCATTGTATATGCATTTATCCTAATATTTGCAATTCTCGCTCAAGAAGCAGTATCCCCCTTGCTAGTATGTTTGGGGGGTATTCTTGAATTCCCCTCTTCAGAGTTACTCTTTTGACGTAAACCAAAATGGCTCGAGTGTGGGACGAGGAATATGGGGTCCAGGGGCTGGATTAGCGGCAGGGGTGCAATTCTGTCAGGTGGAGGTTAAAGAATGTCTTTAAGGTTAATATGTTACGCTATTTCGTTGGTTAGTTTCTTAGTTGGATTTATTGCTTTTAAAGCTGGAGGAGATGTCGGTCTTGGGTGGTTTTTTTGGCTCGCCTTAATTTGTGGTGTCGCGTCAGTCTTCGTAGGTTCTTCTTGTAAGAAGAGTAGTTAATTGGCGCTATACAAGATTGACTATCGTGAGGTCAATAGAAACATTGTGTTAGTAAAGATTTATAAATGAAAATATCAATTGGGTCTTTTAACCTACTAAATATTGGCGATATGGCGTCATCGGTGGAATTCTCGAAACAGTAAAGAAATGTAATAATAGAAATTAAGGGTTAGAAAGGTATGAAATTATATTTAGCATCAGCCTTAGCACTTCTGGCGGGCTGTGGCAGCGGAGATAGTGACAGTTCAAACTCCTTAAACACAGACTCAAATGTAACTCGTTACAGCAGTGATTATGCTACGTCAGATTTACAAATGTTCTTCACACTATCAGCAACAAGCACCTCCAATGCTGAGATTGAGGGGTATGTGCAAGATACCTCGTTTAATTACGTTGCTATTAATGGAGGTGACCAACTAGTCGCTGAAGTTGACAGCGTGAACTTCTCGTTAGCTGAAACATCGGTAGAAGGAGGCGTTTACTATTATGGTGCAGATGTTTCAGCAAACGCATCCGAATATATAGTTAAGTTATTAAGAAATGGTGTTGTTCAAAGCTCATTAACGGTGAATGAACTTCCGCTACCCTTCACATTAACTACAAGCTTTGCAGGGGAAGTGATAGACGTCTCATGGGCACCAGAAGCTGACCATACATACTCTTACGTTGTTGAAACGCTAACTTGTACAAATAGTGTTGAGACCAATATCAGAGCTGTATCGCCAGATATAAACTCGGGTGAGTATCTACTCAACGCTGGTTCTTATAATAAGAGCCTGAATGAGATATTCGGTCAGACTCAAGCTCAGCTAACTCAAGGTTACGACACTTGTACTTTTGAGATGGATATTGTTGCTACTAAAGACTCCATACCAACTCAATCCAATGGGCAAATAACTCTGGATGTTGAACAGAAAAGAACGGTAAGAGTAGATATATAAAACCCTATCCACAATTGCTCAAGCATTGTAGCTAAATGCTTGAGCTATGATTTTTAAGCCGTAAAACTGTGTGTAAGCTAAATAACGACTAGGTTAAATATCACTAAAAAGAGAGCTTTTGCGTTAAGCGTTTGAATCGTCTTACAGCAAATAATTTAAGTTAAATGTATTAATTAGTGTAAGGCTCATCACAGGTCGGCTTTTCTTTATATATGTAATACTTACACTTTTTTGAATACCACAATGTATGGTATTCAAAAGAAACTCTCTCATTTGAAAGATTTGTAAGTGTAATGAAAAAACCAGCCCCATCACTCTTACTTAAATCTTCAGTCGTAGAATCAATAAAACAAAATTCTTTATGTTTTTCTCCAGACAAAACGTTTAAACAAGGCCTTTTAATTGGGATATAAGCTATAAGTTCCCCAGTGTTACCAGTTCTATTGTCATAATTTTGCTTTAACTCTCTAATTTCCAAACTATTAGGAAGCTTATTGCTAGCAAGAGTTATATTTGAAAAAACCACCAAGCAACAAAACATGCTCTTATAAATATTTTTCATCTCTTCCATCCTATTAAAATCAACCAAATCAGACACATAGGTTTCGGATAACAGCGAGTTCGCTAATTTAAGTACGATAGCTAATTCTGACTACTCACAACTCACTGCCTGAGTTTGAACATCGATGATACATGATAGATCTGACCAAGGAGTCGCTACTGTAAATGTTACGTCACCACTCCACATACTTAAATCCATGACATAAGCAGTAGGATAGTCTCGCTGTAAGTTGGTTAATGATACATCACCATGCACAGAGTTTGCCTTTTTCTCTTTATTTCCTAATTCACAATATTGGACTGATTTCCCTGTTTTAAATTCATATACAGTGATACATGGATTATCTTTCAAGACATAGGCAGCAAAATTTTCTTTCTTCGTTCTAACTGAATAATCCGAAGCATACAGTCGATATTCGGAAGCACTTGTATAAGCTGAAACCAATACCAAGCCTATCATCAAAATACGTTTAAGCTTCATTCTAGATACTCCTTTCTTGCAATACACCTACTACGTGGAACATCAAATTTCCTCCACGCTTTTACATTCGAAATAACTGCTTTAAAACTTTGGGCATTGTAATCAACCAATGCAGGAACAAAGCCTTCCCTTGTTCTAGGGCTGTTTTCGCCTCAACACATCACAGACATTTTTAATATCCTATCGAGTGTATCCTGATAAAGGAGAAATCAAGGTAAGTTAATCTTTTCAACTAAGTAATCATTGAACTTTGTATATTCATCAATCAAACAACTGCAAATATTTAATGTTTCTGCTTCAGTCCCTATACTTTCAAAATACTCAAACCTACATTTCTCTTCTATATATTTATACTTAGTTGAAGTCAGACTAGAAACGATAGCTTCGTTATAGTTACCTTTAGATAGATTATCAGCATTGATTTGTATATCCTTCTTTAAGGAACTTATCTTTATTTCACATTGATTTTGCTTTTCGAAAATCCAATTTGCACTAGACTCACCCATCGCTATTATTTGAAAACTTATGCAATATAAACAAATAACCATTACTAATTTAACCACTTTAACCTCAGTTTCAATCTTTCTGGCGGAATATTAACTAATTCTTCTAGAGCGTTATAAAAATTTGAGTAATCATTTAAGTCTTTGTCTAAAACCAAAGCTGGTACAAAGATTTTCCGGCTATAACCGTGATTATCGCCTCTATAAGTTAAATCAATAAGAATATCTTTAACTTTTGAAGGAAGATCGTCCCACCCAACATCACCATATGCTTTTTTAACATCTGACTTAGTCAGCAAGATGCGAGTCTTTTCTTCCATATAATCATAAACATCATTAAACATTAAGTGTTGTTGTTTACGTGTTATTGTCAGTTCATCATCAGTCAACCCTGAACTATCAAGAGACTCTAGGGCACTTGCTCTTTTAACCCCTTCGACACTGAGTAACCAATCCGATAATTCAGGGATTAATTCCGCCTCTTGAAATAGCGCTTTTAAGTCCAACTTAGCAGGTGATTGTCCGGTCGCTCCTGTAGGTGGATTTCCTAAATCTAAACCTCGCCCAATTGTAACACCTGATTGACCAATCACCACTCTACCGTTCTTAGGAACATGAGCTTTCCTCGTGAAATAGGGGGATGATTCAATATCATCGCCTTCACAGTCAAATGTGAACTGCCCTCTTGGTACAGTTAGCCATTTTTCATCCATCGCATCATCAAGATATTTCCAACTTTCATTAACGGCTTCATCTAAAGCAAGAATGGTGTTCTTGCCGATGACTCCGTCTACTTCACCCAATTGATAATATTGATGCGTGGTATGTGTCGGATGGTATTCTTTTTGAAACTTTTTGACCGCTTGCTCCGTTTGACTTCCAAAATGTCCATTTACCTTTCCCTGATACACATTCACTTCTTTCAATGCTTCTTGAGTTTTTAATACCTCAAAGCTCTCCATTCCAAATGACAGGTAAGAAAATGAACCACTTCCTAGCGCATTCATATTCTCTTCATTTTTTAACAGCCTTGATTTAAGTATTGGCGCGTTACTTACCTGTGGAGGATTATCTTTAGTCAAAGAAGCCTGTTGTTTCAGTCTTCTTTTTTCCCTTTCATCATATTCAGCTAAAGCCGCTTTTGTGCGCTTAACCTGACTTTCTCTCATAGATCGAGCCATCTCTTCACTGCTTATGATTTCTCTTGGAGGATAGTGATATCTGGACATTGATAATAACTCCCTTACTTTTATTAAGGGAACTCTACCAAAACATAATATTGATGGTAAGTAGCGTCTTAAATGGTCAATTAACCCAAAAGCACAATATCCAAAAAATAAATACATAACAGAACTGCTTTTACACCTCAACGAGCGACTTAATTACAGTTCCATTAATTATTTTTCAGATTGTTTAGCCCGACTATAAGCCTTATTGCTTGGTCAATTCAATAAAACACATCGCTCCGCTTATAGCGGATATTCTTTTATCAAGATAAAGTACCGTTAATATCCTACCGTATGTATCCCGATAATTAATTAGGCTAAATTTCAGACTTTACCTACAACAATAAAGGAAATTAGTACTGACCAATAGAAGCCATTCGTATATTTGTACCCAACGCTCAGTCCATCCTTTTTGCTTTTGCATTGAGGGAATTACTTCAGTGGGTCATTATCAGGTAGTGCTTTATGAATCCACATCGCCAATCGGTGTTTGATACTAGCACCATCCAGTTTGTTATCTGGTAGTGGTGCAATTTGCTTTGCATCGACTAAGAACAAGTAGATGGCCTTCACCCTGACAGGCTGTGGCGTACTGGGTAAGTCAAAGCCTTGCATTTTGGCCATCTTCTCGCCAATTTCTAACGCCTTCTTTACTAGCTTATCTTCGTTCTGGAGCTTTGCTGTTTTAGACATATCATCACACTCTCGTTACGATTCTTTGTGTGAGTATACCAAGTTGAATATTTATCTTAGCCACTAAGATCTCAATTTGAAAAAGGACTTTAAATTGTAAAGACGCCATCAATCGACATTATCATGCTCTCGCTGCTCATGAGCCGTGAAAAACGAATGACCGCAGTCGATATTCAGAGAGAGGTAACATATGTTACCTCTCTTACAGTGAGGAACTTATTGATCTGAAGATCGCATAAAACCTCTGTGTGATTGGAACTCATTCATATCAATGAACTCGTCATGGTTAGTATCAATACGCTCAAACATCTCATCACTGCTTGAAGAGTTCGTTAATAAACGACCTCGAGACTTGCGAAGTGCCTGCCTTGGCTTTTGAAACTCCGTTACCATTTCATTTCACCCATATGCACTTTTGCTCCAATGTCGAGAGCCATTGGAAGCTGCGCATCCGGATAGTTTGCAGACATTTTGTCAATCAGTTGCTCACTGTTACGACTGGTGCTCTTTGCACGCTGAAAATCGCTCAAATACGCTTGAGTGTAAGCAATTGTAGAGGCATCAAGCTGAGTGCCCGTTTTCATATGACCAGGAATCACGAGGGCCGGATTTAATTGTTGGATCTCCGTTAATTGTTCCTGCCACGCTTGCTGACTCTCATCCGACTGTGCATCTGCCATCCAAAGGTGAACCATGCCATATACGGAGACGTTACCTAATACAGCTTTGCTCGAAGGAATCCACAAATATGGGCGATGCGCAAGATCCCCATCGGTACCGCGAATCTCAATAGCGTGCCCGTCTAGCATTAGGGTGTTGCCACTAATGGCTTGAGGTACATAAGGTTTAACCGGAGCATTACTACCCATTTTCGGTCCCCAAAACGCCAGTTTACCCGCCAGCTTTGTCTCGATAACTTTTTTAACAGCTGGTGTCGTTAGAATTTTCGCTTCTGGAAATAGCCCATGTAAGACTTCCGCACCAAAGTAATAATCAGGATCAGCCTGACTAATAAAGATAGTTTTGAGCTCTTTTCCACTATCAAGCACTTTTGCCGCAATGCGCAATGCATCCGCTTTGGTAAAACCGGTATCCACGACCATTGCTTCACTGTCACCAAACACGATTGTTGAGTTCACATGAAAGCTATTCTCGTCGGCGTTATACACGTCAAAAGTTAATGGCGTAAGATCTTGTGCAAGCGCACTTGTCGCGAGTAGTACTGATGCCGCAGCTAGAGTTAACTTTTTCATCTCATTTCTCCTGTCAATATCTTCGTTAACGACAAGATACTAGGCAATTGACGTGTTCAGAAAAACACACCAAACTGAACATGATTATTTCTTATTTCGAGCATATAAATGGACAAACTCACCGCAGCCAAAGTCTTTGTTGACGTCGCCACGACTGGAAGCTTTACCGCAACCGCAGAAAGACTGGATATGTCTCGGCCTATGGTCACTCGCTACATTGAGGCAATGGAAGACTGGTTACACACGCGTTTGTTGCATCGCACCACACGAAAAGTATCCTTGACGTCAGCAGGTGAAGAGTGTTTGCAGGAGGTAAAACAATGGCTTAGACAGGCAGACCATCTTAGTGATCTTGCCAATACGCAAGGCGAGTTACGCGGAAATGTAAGACTGGCAACCAGTATGTCATTTGGATATTCGCAGCTGATTCCTGCCATTCAAGGCTTTTTAACCGCTCACCCGAACGTCAACATTGATATCGACTTGCACGACTCAGTGACTGACCTGACTGACGAGCAAATCGACCTCGCCATTCGGATTGCATCGGCACCAGATCCCTCGCTGATAGGAAAACCTATAGCGATATGTGAATCCCGAATCGTTGCGTCACCACACTATTTGTCAAATCATCGCCCTATTAAAAAGCCAACTGATTTATCCAGTCATGTGTGCCTAGGCTACAAAAACTTCCAGCAGCACATCTGGCATTTAACCAGAAATGGGGTTCAGCAGTCAGTCGAAATAGAGTGTCGCCTGACTGCGAACGAAGCAACAACACTTCTTCATGCTGCTCTCAATGGCGCAGGTTTAGCGATACAGCCCACCTATCTGGTCAATCAATACATCCAAAGTGGACTGCTTCAGCCAGTGTTAGCCGACTGGAAGCCAGACGACATGACGGTGTATGCGCTTTACTCCTCAAGAAAGCACATGAGACCCGCTGTTCGAGCACTAATCGATTATCTGGCAGACTATTTTGCTCAGCCTCGCTGGTAATTCTCTGTTAAGCAGTGGTGGGGCTAGCGCCATTGCGCGCACCATCATCAACTGCGGCCAAAGACGCGACTAACACCAAGGTATCGGAACAACGACGTTGCAAAATTATTCATGATGGTTGCCACTATAATGATTGCGATGCCCGCGATCTGATAGGTTGAGAAACTTTCATCAAAAAACATCGCCTGCCACAGAGCGGTGAATAGCAAGCTAGTAAATATCAGCGGTGCCACTTGTGAATTGCTATCTGCCAACTTATAGGCTTTAGAGCGCAAGATTTGATTGGCAACCACAGCCAATGAGAGAACCAATAAATACGCCCAAACAAGGGAGTTGTGTTGTGGTTCTAATACGATTGAAACGTCGACCTTTGACAGCCCCGACACAACACACAGTGGCAATACGCTTATCGCCGCGATCAAAAATGTCCAACTGTTAAGCAGTGCCGGCGTTACCTCCTTTTTACTGGCACGAAATAGACAGACTTGGGAGCCTGCACTAAATAGCCCAGAGGCTAATCCAATCAGCAACTCAGGCCTTAATTGAATGCCGCTGACATCACCAGCGAGCAACACGACACCAGCAAACGTGGCCGCTAAGCTAAATTTGGTTTCGGTCTTAATCTTGACCTTAAAAAAGATCTTCTCCAACACAGCAATAAAGAGTGGCCCTGTACCAAACAGCACAGAGCTTTCCACGAGTGTCAATCGGTTGAGTGATGCTATAAAACAGAGTTGGCATGCCGCAATGCACATACCTCTAATCACGATCGGCTTCAACAGAGCCGGAGGAGGCAAACGAATTTTTGTTGCAGCGACCAAAGCAAACAGGAGCAATGTCGGCAATATAAATCTGAGAAATGTCAGCCATTCAAGGCTCAATATTTCTGTTAGTTTTTTTAAAGCTAAACCCGTTAACGACAAACTAAAGGTTGAAACGAGCATATAAGGTACAGCAAGGTTATTTAACAACATGATTCCTCCCTATAGGCGTGCCTATAGTAAAGGAATGACAAGGGCTTAAAAAACGAATATATTTAAACAAATCTGTTAGATAAACTTACATATGAACAAACGACCACCTCTTAAGTCTCTTTACGCTTTTATCGCCGTTGCTGACACCGGTAGCATGACTAAGGCTGCTGAGGTACTTAGTGTCAGCCACTCTGCGATCAGTCAGGCAATCAAAAGCCTAGAGTCACTTATTGGGCAGCCGTTGTTTCAGCGTATAGGCAGGCAAGTTCGTCTCAATCCGATTGGTCAAAAGTACTACAATGACATTGCCCCTGCTTTGAAGACGATCGTCGATGCAACGGACGCGGTAACCCAAAAACCGCACTCCCATCAAATCACTTTAAATATGATCAACTCATTGGCGATTCATTGGTGGGTTCCAAGAGTGAATAACTTCCAACATTTTGCTCCCAATGTCGATATTCGCCTGTCTAATCTAGCTGGCCCTTTCAATCTGACTCAAGAAGGTGTTGATGTCGCCATCATTCATGGAAAAACGGATGAATGGCAAGATTATTACTGTGAAAAACTTGGCGATGATGAGCTTCTTTTGGTTTGTAGCCCCCAACTGCTCGATTCATCTCAACCCAAACCAAGCGCAGCGGAATTGTTGCAGCACTACCCCGCTATCTATGCACAAAACTTGCGAAGGAAAAATGACTGGAGTGTCTGGTGTCAGGGAAATAACGTCCCCGCCCCTAAGCAGCACAACAACTTGAACTTCATGGTCTCTGTCCATGCCATTCAGGCCGCCATACAAAAGCTGGGGGTTTTCGTTACTCACCGCCTATTTGTAAGAGATGAAATCAAGCATGGCTTTTTAGTGGAGATCGGCAAGCCTGTCACTAATCCTCATCAAGAGTTTTTCTTTGTGTGTCGACCAGAAAAACTTCGCAATGACAATGTCTTGAAGCTGAAATCATGGGTTTGTAAAGAGTTTGACGAGTCGCGAAGCGAGCACCAGAGAGCGATACCAGAACCTCACATCGATTAACACCGCTCAGTTTGCGGTTACTTGATCAGTTGCAAAATCTGTTTGAACTCATCACTACGGCAATCTTTAACTAATTCATAAAGGCACATTTCAACGCATGTGATATCTATTCCTTTATGCTGTAATTTTCTGATGCTCAATTGCTTGTGTTGGGGATTTCGAGACGAAACACAGTCTGTCACGAGCTGTACATCATAATCCCGTTGGGAAAGGCTTAATACTGTTTGGTACACACAGATATGCGCTTCAATACCACACACTAGCCAAGTGCCGACATTGGCACTGCGAATAGCTTGAATAAACTGAGGCTGTGAGCAAGCATCAAATGTGTATTTACTTATAGGCGACGCACCTTGCAAATGCTGGCTTATCGCCTCTACCGTATCACCTAGTTTGGTCGGATTTTGCTCAAGCCAGACAATAGGCAAATCTAAGATTTGAGCACCTTGAATCAAGGTGACACAGTTTTTTACCAGCGCCTCAGATTCATCAACCAAACTGGCTAACTTCCCTTGAACATCGACGATGATCAATCCGGTATTGTCTCTGTCTAGCATGCTCTCTCCAAAGTAAACGGTGCGTTAGTCGCGTCGAAAACTCCCGACTCTAAGATGATTAATTTGCCGTCAACTCTGCGAAAAACGCCCGCAGTTCATCATCACTGATCTCAAGAAGGTTATCACCGACATACCACTCGATAAGCGACTGATTCGGGTGAGAAGTCACTTGAGGATTCCCAAACCAAATGCCTCGATTAGTTGCAAACGCCTGTTGTAACGCCTGAGCCTGTTCAAAGCTAAACGGTAAAATCAGGTGTAACATATTCGATTGTGGCTTGGGAGGATTCACCGCTAAAGTTGGAAACTCAGCAATGATTTCATAGACCTGTTTGGTACGCTCAAACAGAGAAGGGAGCCGAGCCAGTCTCTCATCAAATTGCATAGCGGCTGACACCACATAAGGCGTTCTATGGTAAACATTGCCACCTTGTCGCTTCATCCACATCGAGGCAAGTTGAATAAACGCCTTTGAACCTAGTAGCATCGAACCACCTAATCCATTGATGCCCTTATAAAGAGAGACATACGCCGTATCAAAGCCTTGAGCAATCTGATGATACTCTTTTTGGTAATAAGCGGCCGTCTCCCAAAGACGTGCACCATCCATGTGTAGATGGATGTTGTTCTCCGCGCAGTGTTGCTTAATACGTTCGAGCTCTTGCCATGATGGTAATTGCCCGCCAATCTCACGCATTGGCAGTTCGTACAAAACCGCAGCGATTTCATCTGGCCAAGCCTGAAGATCTTCAAGCTTCCACGGCTTGAACTCATTTCCTACCGGCAAGATGTTAAATCGGTTTTGCAGCTGGTAGCCCTGCCTTTCATGAACATAAATATGGCTTGAAGGGTGCATCGCAACAATCGGATTGCGTTTCTGTCTGGTCACTAACTCAAGTACTGTCGGTTGGGTCATAGTACCGGTGATAACAAATAGACCTGCTTCGTAACCCAGTAGGTCGGCCACTTTTTGCTCGAAAGCCTGTATAGTTTCACCTTCGCCGTAAACATCGTGGGCAACATTATGCTGTTCACACCACTGCGCCATTTTAGAAAAATGGACTGCCGGCGAATCTTCTTTATTTCCAGGTAAGTGGGTCGTACATAGCTGTTTTAGATGGATGCTCATTTTTCTTTCCATAGATTGTCATGCCAGTGGCAATCTAACGCGTTCGAGTTTAACTGTAAATCTTTCCAGAGCAGGAGCTTGATGCTCAACGGGTGAACCGCTTCTCACGCGATAATTTGTTCAATCACACCTCGGATTACTGGCACAATTGACACCACCAGCAGCAAGGCCATGGTCAGGTTAAACCAACGCAAATAGTGCTGCTTGGTCAACCAATGACGCAGCGCCGAACCGAACATCAGCCATACGCCTACACAAGGAAAAGATACGACCAGAAAAGTCACGGCAATAGTTAGATTTTGAGAAAAATATCCTTCGCCAACCGCCGTAAATGCAGAAATAGCCCCAATCGCCACCACCCATGCCTTGGCATTGACCCACTGAAACAGTGCCCCTTTCATAAACCCGAACGGCGCTCCCTGCTGCTCTCCTGTGCCAATGTCTTTGGTTGTCGCAATTTGCCACGACAGATAGAGCAAATATGCGCTACCGAACACTTTAATTATCAGTTCGAGTTGTGGAAAAAAGTGAAACACCTGACCAAAACCAACGCCCACCAGAAGTAACATGATGGTAAAGCCAACACATATCCCACTCAACAGTGGCAAGCTTTTGCGCGCGCCAAAGTTAACACCAGATGTCATCACCATAATGTTGTTTGGGCCCGGAGTAACCGAAGATGACACCGCAAACAGAGCGACAGAGAGCAGATATTCCATATTCCTGTTTTCCTTTTTCTGCATTAAGAGAAATGTTCCCTAAAGCTAACAATAATTCCAATATATTGAACGAACTTTTTTTCTCTGAGCCCCATAACTCAGGTACTATTGAACATGTCGTGATCATCCGAGGACGAGCTAGGCTCGGTACCGCTAATGACCTTCATAAACTTAGTGAGGGTGACTACATCACCTACCCGGGAGACCGTCCACATATGTTTGAGGCACTTGAACCCAACACCAAAGCGATGTTGATTTCGGAACACCGTTAACGATTTCTCTAAGCAAAGGGCTTCGACCCTAATCAATTTAATGCGATGACTATTATGCCAAACCGCTATTTTACTCAGATCCCTGTTGGGGTTCGCTTTATGCTTCTTTCAGCGCTTGGCTTTGCATTAATGTCAGCCTGCGTGAAGTATGTTAGCAATCATGGTATCCCACTGTTTGAAATCGTCGCGGCGCGTGCACTGGTGTCTTTGATCATCAGTTATGCGGATATCAAACGAAAACATCTTTCTGTATGGGGCAACAATAAGCCTTTGCTGCTACTCAGAGGCTTTGTGGGCACCATTTCGTTAATGTGTGTCTACTACTCAGTGACCACATTGCCTTTGGCAGAAGCGACCATTCTTCAATACGTTCATCCCGTATTTACCGCTTTACTAGGCCTCATGTTTCTAAAAGAGTCGATTCAGAAATCAACCATGATCTGTATCGCTTTCTGTCTGGCGGGTCTCTGGGCAATGGTTCAGCCAAGCCTTAGCAGCAGCATAGATTACCAACTGCCTATCTTTAGTGTCACCACCGCTTTACTTGGAGCCATGGGCAGTTCTATCGCCTACGTGATTGTTCGCAAACTGAGCCAAACTGAAGATAGCTCAGTCATTATCTTTTACTTTCCCTTGATGGCGCTGCCTACATCGCTGGTTTTGATGTGGCACGAGTTTATCTGGCCAAGCCTGCCACTGCTGCTTGTCTTAGTTCTCGTCGGTATTTTCACCCAGATCGGTCAATATGGGCTAACCAAAGCGATGCAAACCCAAGCTGCGGGAAAAGCTTCTGCCTATTCTTATGTTCAGATCGTGTTCTCGGTTCTACTTGGGGTATGGTTATTCAATGAAGTCCCATCTGTCTGGACATTTTTGGGCGGCGGCTTGATTGTCACGGGGGCGCTGATAAATGTGCTGGGAAAACATTTGCTAACGCCACTGAGACGACGCTGATGCAATACCCACGTCACTCGGACAAGAAACTGACCAGAACGCCAAATAACCTTAACGGAAATCTCACCTGCTATTGACGAGTAGGATCGGTGGAGAGATATGATAGACACACTCCCCCGTAGGTAAAGGAACTGAATATGAAAAAGGCTCTATTTCTATTAACTGGTACCCTATTTGTGCTGGCTGGTTGCCAAGACGAACAACCAACACAGGCGGCTCAACCTGTTGCTCAAGCTCAAGCAGAAATCATCCTAGATGCGCCAGCAGATAGCGCGCACACAGCAAACAACGCATTAGACTGGAACGGAACTTATGTCGGTATTTTACCTTGTGCTGACTGTAGTGGCATCGAGACTCATATTACTTTGAATCATGATGGAAGTTACACTGCAACGCAGACCTATCTAGGTAAAGAAGATGGATATATCGAGTCGCAAGGTCAATTCCACTGGAATGACAAAGGCAATACCGTGACCCTAGAAAGTGAAAGTGGCGCAAATCAATACTTCGTTGGTGAGAATGTCTTGTTCAAGCTCGATATGAATGGCGAACGTGTTAAAGGTGAGCTGGCTGAGAGTTATCAGTTACGCAAACAGTAGCGATAGCCTCGCACTCAAATCAAAAAAGGAGCCCGAAAGGCTAATGCCAGTCAGTTAAGCTGACTGGCTTTCTTTTTATTGGGGTATTTCTTTGCCTTTGGTTTTATTGCTCTCG
>NZ_JBNJOJ010000020.1:0-87165 GCF_050113655.1 Vibrio sp. TRT 29B02 | reverse complement strand
GCAGGTCTATCGCCAAGCGGTAAGGCAGCGGCTTTTGATGCCGCCATTCCCTGGTTCGAATCCAGGTAGACCTGCCATTATTTATCGGTTCACTAGATAAGCATCATTTGATGCCCCATCTATTGTCCCTGGCTCGGCTCTCAGTAGCCCGCCATTATTTATAGGTTCACTAGATGCCACATCTATTGTTCCTGGTTAGGGCATCAGTAGCCTGACATATACAACGTTATCTTGATTTTACCAATTATCAGGATGACTACAGAATACGATGCGGAAATGGCGGAATTGGTAGACGCACCAGATTTAGGTTCTGGCGCCGCAAGGTGTGAGAGTTCAAGTCTCTCTTTCCGCACCATTCTTTATAAAACCCAGCTTTTAGCTGGGTTTTGTTTTATCTACTCTATGAAAAATTTGGTCGACGAACGATGTCGAGAGATAAAAAAATCCAGCCGAGGCTGGATTTTTTGCTTAGAGTCATGACTTTTAAATTTGCTTAGAAATTACTTTCTTAGCCTAAAAGCCCCAACGCTGAGTTGGGCGCTTGCTTTGCTTGAGCAAGAACAGAGCTCGAAGCCTGAGTAAGGATCTGAGATTTCGTTAGAGCTGTCGTCTCTTTCGCGAAGTCTGTATCCTTAATTCGGCTCTTAGACGCATTCACATTTTCGTTAATGTTATCTAAGTTATTGATTGCATGGTTGAAACGGTTCTGGAATGCACCCAGTTCTGCACGATGGCTATCAACAAATTTAAGAGCCGCATCGACAATCGCTACCGATTCTTGTGCACCACCAACCGACGTTACATCGATCGTGTCAACGGTAACCGCTTTAGCTTCACCAATACTTAGTTCACCCGCTAAGCTACCACCAAAGGTTGCAACGCCTTCAACGCGGTTGTTATCGGTAAATAGCTGTAGCTTGCCATCTTGATCGACTGACGCTTTAACAAGATCAGTTTGACCATTGATGTAAGTCGCTAGCTCTTCGATATCGTCACCAGCTTTTGCGTTAATCGCTACGTTTTGCTCTTGTCCAAACTTGTCAGTTAGCGTGATTGTAAGGTCATTTGCCCCACTCTGCACTGCCCAGTCTTTGCCTTGGCCATTCGCTGCAACGTAACTGTTACCACCCATCATAGCGTTGTCGCTACGCATATTGTTCATGGTAAGCATAACGGCTTCACCGTTGTCCGCACCAATTTGGAAGGACTTGGTCGCGAACGTACCATTCAGTAGCTTGTTACCACCAAAAGAGGTTGTTTCTGCGATACGGTTAAGTTCATCATTCAGTGCCGTGATCTCTTCTTGAATCGCTACACGCTCAGACTTAGAGTTAGAGCCGTTAGCTGATTGAAGTGATAGATCACGCATACGTTGTAGGATGTTGGTTGTTTCGTTCATGGCACCTTCGGCTGTTTGTGCCATCGAAATACCATCGTTTGCGTTACGTACTGCGACGTCTAAACCTCGGCTTTGTACATTCAAACGGTTAGAAATTTGTAGACCCGCAGCGTCATCTTTTGCGCTGTTGATCTTAAAACCGGATGAAAGTCTTTCCATCGATGCTTGTTGAGCAGTTGAAGCGCTATTCAAGTAGCGTTGTGCTGTCATTGCCGCGACGTTTGTATTTACATTAACCGCCATAGTGGTTCTCCTATTGATTTCCGTAGACCGGAGGTAAAGGTTTCCGACGTCTCGGCAAACCAATTAGTTCTCTCAAAGTAACCTTATTAGCGACGTTAATCTGATTAACTTTAGAGCTATTTGGTCAATTTCTATAAAAAAATGGGGTTAACCGTAGCAGATTGATGCGGTTAGCAGATATGAACTTAATTGCTAAAGAAATATGAACTTCAGCCGATAACGCGCGTTTTCGCTGTCGAGGGAGTAAATTTAAAGATAGTTTTCTTTGGGCAAAAGAAAAGCCCCTTTTCCTTTGAGAGAACCGGGGCTATTTGGTAGCCAATGCCAATATGGAGATCGAGAGAAATGATCACAGCCTGGCTGCCGCGCTACATAGGTGACTCCAGTGATGGAGCAGGTGAGAGAGAGAACTCCATTACCTAATCACCTATGTTTGCCGTCAAACTTCCACTAACCCTACGTCTAGGTTTACGTTAGTGAAAAGGTTGACCACTACTGCAATAGTGACATTGCAGAGTTTGGCAACTGTTTTGCTTGAGCAAGTATTGAAGTACCTGCTTGTTGCAGAATTTGTGCTTTTGTCATCGCCGTAGTCTCTTTCGCGAAATCAGTATCGCGGATTCGACTGTTCGATGCTTCTACGTTTTCTTGGATGTTAGCCAAGTTGTTGATGCTGTGACTTAGACGGTTTTGTTTCGCACCTAAATCAGCACGTTGTGAATCTACGTACTTCAGTGCCGCATCCACAATACCTACCGCGTTTTGAGCGCCACCAACCGAACGAACATCGATGTTCTGTACTGTTGTTTGCACACCAGGGCCACCGTTTAGGCCAAGTTCACTTGCAAGACCACCTGAGATGTTCAGGTTACCCTCTAAATTAGGCTCTGCGGCAAAGATCTGCAGTCTTCCATCTTGGTCTACAGACGCTTTAAACTTGTCTGTTTGGCCGTTGATATAAGTTGCAAGCTCTTCGATGTCGTCGCCTTCTTTAGCGATAATATCGAGTGTCACTGCTTCACCATCTTTCGTCGTGAACTCAAACTTCAAATCTTTTGCTGCGCTTGGTACACCCCAGTCTTTATCTTTGGCTTTCTCAGGGTCAGAGATAAAAGTTTGTCCGCCCATACGGAAATCGTCTGCACGTACACTGGTTAAGCCCATGATGATCGCTTCACCTGAACTCGCACCGATCTGGAATGATGCTTCGCCAAATGAACCATTCAGCAGTTTACGACCACCAAATGATGTTGTTTCCGCGATACGGTTTAATTCATCTTGCAGTGCCGCTACTTCTTCATGTAGAGCTTGGCGCTCTGACGCAGAGTTAGTACCGTTTGCTGATTGTAGTGACAAGTCACGGATACGTTGAAGAATCGATGTTGACTCATTCATTGCACCTTCAGCTGTCTGGGCAATAGAAATACCGTCGTTGGCATTACGCATTGCTACGTCAAGACCACGAGACTGAGCCGTTAATCGGTTCGAAATCTGTAGGCCAGCCGCATCATCTTTTGCACTGTTGATCTGTTGACCAGAAGACAAACGCTCCATAGAGGTATTCAGATCACCCGTTGCTTTGTTTAGGTAACGCTGGGCTGTCATCGCCGAAACGTTAGTATTTACTGTAATGGTCATAGTTTGCTCTCCTATTGAGTTCGCAAGTGCTTGCGAAGCGGCCAGCTTTGTCTCATTTGGAAGCACTGACCGTAAATGCCTTGCTAAGCAGATCGATTACCTGCTTAAAACTAATTTGTTTAACTCTCAATTAACTGATTCAAGTTGTGTGCCAATTTTAAAAATCCGGAAAATAAATTTATTTATCCTTATTTATTAGCAACTTGAATCTAGTGATTGCAAATCATCCTAATTGAACAAATTACACTCACCGCCTGCGGCAAGCTCGTTGCCGCTCTTTTGCCACCTGACTTGCCACTCATCGTGGTTTCGTTTTGCTGGCAAACTACATCTATCTCGCTCTTATGGCATGGCGCATAAGGCATTGAGATTAGATGTAGTTAAATAGTGTTAAGTCTTTGGTTTTACCAAACGCTTGTTGTGACGCTTGTAGTGCTCGCGAGTTCTCGTTGAATTCGATAATCGCTTCTGCATAATCCAGATCTTCAAAATTACTTTTTGATTTAGCCAACGTCATTTTGAAGTCGTCATGCTGCTCTTCTTGGATATCAAGTGTATTTAGCCTTGCACCCACATCCGTGCGCGCCTTGTTCAAATGAATGAAAGCGGCATGGAATTCTTGTGTAATCTGATGTAACTGAGCGGTGTTGGATGCGTCTGATACCGAACCTCGTGAATACTCCATCGCATCTTTAAACGTTTCAAACACACTGAAGGTACGTCTCGGCTCTAAGCTGATCTCATCACCTTTGGTAATCTGGCCTTTGACCTGAATTTTCACGCCTTCGTATTGAATGCCTTTGGCAGGGTCAAAGGTGTCTGCTTTAACGACTGAACCATCACGTTCCAGCTGGTATCCATATTTGCCGTCGGGCATATCGACAAAAGTGACTTTATAGGTCGACTGATCGTCTGGATTAATGTTGATAGCACGCTCTAGTAGCAGTTCTGATGCGTCTTTTAGGTTGTACTTAGGTTCAAAATCACCAAATGGATTGTCTATTTCCATATACAGCTTGCTGCCTGGATCATTGATTGGCATTTCTAAGCTGTTGGAGATCTTCATCTTGCGTTGATAGTCATCGCCTGCGTACACCACCTCTCCATCCTTATCACGGAAGAATGGTTGGTTTTTAGGTTTAGTACCGGCAAAGATATAGTTGCCGGACTCATCTTGAACATTGACCAAGTTGAGGAAGTTATTGGCAATCTCTTGGATCTCTCTACGCTTCGCTAATCGGTCTTCTGGTGATAAGGCACCATTGATCATTTCCATCACCGTGCGTTTCGCTTCATCAGCAAACTGTTCAGCATTGGAGATAATGACCTCATGGTGCTCTAGACGATTGCGAGTCAACACAATCGCATCAGTAAACTGACGTAATTGCTCTTTTTGCTGACCAATATTTTGGATGTAATGCGTTGCCAGTGGATCATCACTGGCTTTCATTAACTTTTTACCCGACGCTAACTGCGCCTGATTATGGTGTACTTTCGCTTCGGAACGACGCAAATCATTCTGTACTGATTGATAGTTATGGAAGCTAGAAATACGGTTCATCATTTATGCCTCCTTATCTCAACGCCAGAATGGTGTTAAAGGTATCATTTGCCGCCTGCATGATGCGTGAGGAAGCCATATACGCTTGCTGGAACTTCATCATGTTTGCCGCTTCCTCATCGAGGTTAACGCCAGAAATCGACGCTACACGTTCCTGCGCAGCTTCTTTTTCCAAACGCGATACATCTGTCAGCCTTGAAGCGGTCGACATCTGCAAACCAACGTTTGTATTGAGGTTGTGATAAATATCCAGAATGGTCGATTCGCCATCATTGAGCTTTTTATCGGTCTGGATATTTTGCATTTTTAGCAAGTTGCCGTTATCACCTTCTGAAGGGACAAGGTTTGCCGTAAACTTGTCATTCGGCAACGCACCATCGGTCAACTCAAATGAGGTGCCCTGCACTGTCACAACACCCGATGGTGGGTAGTCTCGTGGCTCAAGCAGTACATTGCCTTTGGTGTCAGTAACGGCAAACTGTTTGCCATCCGGTGAGATGATGACTTCAAACTCACGTAATGCACCTGCTTGTTCAATACTGAACTTCGCCTTGCCTTGAGCAAAGGTTGTGGATGCTTCATAACTTTGTGCGGCAATATCACTTGGGTCATTCGTTGCCATCTTCATCTGTGCCGCGCCACTTCGAGTTGGTCTCAACAGAACGCGCTCTCCAGACTCTAGATCCTTACGAATATCGATACGGATACCGTCAAGTGTGATGGCATTGTCGACAACGGGAACAATAAATTGCTCTCCAGAAGGACGCGTTATGTAGTAATCCCCGCCCGTGTATTGCAGAGAGTACTCGCCACCAACTAACTTGCTGGTATCTTCAATAAACACCGCAACATCAGCACTTGAATTCGATGACGTCACAACTCTAGACTTTGCCACCACATCCGAGTTCACATCGGTAAACATCAGACCACCAATGTTGCCTCTTAAATCCAGACCTTGAGACTGGAGCTTGTTGACTTGGTATGAGAATGAAGTCGCTAATCGTCCTAACTCATCCATCAATTCTGGAATTTTCTCATCGCGCATCGAGAGCATAGCTCCGATTTTGCCATCAATATCCTTGGTGGTAATTGCCTTGATACCTTTACCTTCAATCATGGCAAGACGACGCTGATGTACATCTGGATAACCATCAATCATCTTGAGTTCACTCGCTTCAGTTCCTGAAACGAGGGTGTGACCATTACCAATGTGAATATTGAAACCTTCAGCGTTTTTACGTGGCGTAACGGTTACCTTGGTGTACTCAGACAGTTCCGCGACCAATTTTTCATGGGTATCCATCAAATCATTGTGTGGCCCAGGTGTACGCATCATCAATCGATGTAAGTCTCTAATTTCCAAAGCAAGTTGATTGACACGCTCTATGCCGAGCTCAAGTTTTTTATTAGTGACATCGGATTGACGACGGATGGTTTCATGGAAATCATTAAGGTTTTGCGTAATCAGATTCGCTTTCTCTAACACAACCTTACGTGCGCCCACATCATTCGGACTGTCTGCGAGTGATTTCACGCCATCGAACCATTCATTAAGATTTTCAGGAATTTTTTTCGATGCCACTGAAGAGAGCATGCTAGATAGCATCTCTAAATTGCCTTCGTCATCGACTTTATGCGCATAGTTAGTGGTAGAGACATTGAGTTCATTGACGGCAAACTGATCCCAAGAGCGGCGAACTTTTTCCACATGGACACCCATACCGTAGGTTTCCCCACCGTATTGGCGTGGCATGTTTGTGCCTTGTATCACCGACTGACGGCTGTAACCCTCTGTATTTACATTAGAGATGTTATGACCAGTGGTGTTGAGTTGTCTCTGAGCCGTCAGTACGCTTTGCGAACCAAGATTCAGAAGATCAGACGCCATATTGCCCCCAAGAAACCTTTAAAAATCAGTGTTAACTGAATATCTGAATTAAGATTTGCAATATGTGTGCCAAAGCGAGAAGCGAGAAGCGAGACAATTCTGAAAGGGCTGACAGTTCATGCCAACACTTTTCTTTAAATTCAGATAATTAGACTCAAATATTAGCCTGCACTGCCTGCAACTTTCGACTCACTCACCACCAGATCCTCTCGAAGGACGAAGTCCGTTCTCGACTCTCGGTGCGAAGCGTGCTAGTTCTCCATCGGGCGCAGCCCTCGAGTTACATCTGATCAATCCGCGCCTTAACGCTTAGTACCTTATCAGCATAACGAGGATCGGTCGCGTAGCCAGCTTGATGAATGCCACGGATAAACTCTTCATTGTTTCCGCCATGGCGAAGTGCAGTGGTGTAACGAGGGTTTTGATTGAGAAAACGAACATAGTCGTTAAAGCTCTCTTCGTAACTTTGATAAGAGCGAAATGCTGCGTGTTCTTTGACTGGCACCCCTTGATGGTACTCAAGAGTTTGTGTCGCAACACGGTCACCTGACCAACTACGGTCAGCTTTAATATTGAACAGGTTATTACTGCTGCCGGCCGCGTTGTTCACCACCTTTTGGCCCCAGCCGGTTTCAAGTGCGGCTTGAGCAAGCAGCAATGAAGAATCAATGCCTAATGCACGAGCTGCTTTCTCTGCATAAGGCTTCATTGATGCGACAAACGACTCAGGCGAGTCAAATCGAGAAGGCTCTTTAGTTGCAGAAACTGCGGTTGGCGCTGAAGCGGTATTCGCTTGCTGTTGACGGATACGATCGACTCTTTCCATCATTGTCTCAAAATCAGCGTTGCGTGCGTTGGCATTCTGGTTTTCAACCTTACCGGAAGTCAGCTGAGCGACAATCATATCGGCTAAGCCCAGAGAACCTGATGCACTCAATTCACTCGCCATCTGCTCATCCATCATCTGACGATAGAATTGTTGGTTTTGGCTATCCATCAAGCCAGACTCAAATGTGGAGTTAGCGTCACGCATTGACTTAAATAGCATGTTAGTGAAGATAGCTTCGAACTGTTTCGCGGCAGCAGCCAGCGCTTCTTTTTCACTCCCCTCATCACCTTCAACCGCTTTCTTACGCAGTTTATCTAGGTTAGCGATATCATGAATAAAACCGATGTCATTACCGTTGTTAATCATGTTCTACTCCTTAGATAACAATGAGTTGGCCTTCGATTGCACCTGCTTGTTTGAGTGCTTGAAGGATTGCCATTAAATCCGAAGGCGCAGCGCCAACTTCGTTCACCGCGCGAACGAGATCATCGAGCGTCAGACCTGGCTCAAACTTAAACATCTTGCCCTGCTCTTCAGTGACTTCAATGTCAGTATCCGGTACCACAACCGTCTCACCACCACCAAAAGCATTAGGTTGGCTAACATTGAGGTTTTCTTTAATCGCCACTGTCATGCCGCCATGTGTGACTGCCGCAGGTTTAAGTCGTACGTGCTTACCAACCACGATAGTGCCAGTGCGCGAGTTAACAATGATTTTTGCGGAGCCGTCTGCTGGGTCAAACTCAATGTTCTCAATCGCAGATAGGTAAGCAACGCGTTGTGTAACATCACGAGGTGCACGAACTTTGACGGAAGTTGCATCGACCGCCGATGCCGTTTGAGGACCGAGGAAGTTATTTACCGCATCAGCCATACGCTGTGCAGTTGTAAAATCTGATTCAAGCAAGTTAAAGGTAATGTAGTCGCCGCGGCTAAATGGCGTTGGTATTTCACGTTCGACCATCGCGCCGTTTGAAATCATACCTGCCGCCGGATTATTGCCAACAATTTTCGAACCATCCGCACCCGAGGCACTAAAACCGCTCACCACCAAATTGCCTTGCGCAACGGCATAAATTTGCCCGTCGAGACCCTTTAGCATCGTCTGCATTAAGGTACCGCCACGTAAGCTTTTTGCCGATCCAATTGAAGAGACCGTCACGTCGATGGTTTGTCCTTGCTTAGAAAATGCAGGCAGTTCAGCGGTAACGATAACGGCAGCCACGTTTTTACTTTTCGGTTTCGTACCTGGTGGCATCTGAATACCAAAGTTCTGCAACATGGCGTTAAAGCTCTGATCGGTAAAGGGAGTGGATTCTCCAGTACCTGGCAGACCTGTAACCAGACCGTAACCGACCAGTTGGTTGCTACGAACACCAGCGACCTGAGCAACGTCTTTGATGCGTGCTGCTTGCGCTGAAGTCGCGAGGACCAACAAGCTTGTAAATAGGAGAAACAACTTTTTCATGACCATACCTTTACTCTAACTCTTTGCCATCTTTACTGTCGTGCCAAAAAAGCGGCATCAGATGGATTTAGAGAGATACATTAAAGAATCGTGCCAAGAAACCTGGCTCTTGCATATCTTGCTGCGTTCCTGTACCTGAGTACTGAATTCTTGCGTTTGATATGCGGTTTGACGCAATAGTGTTGTCGTAATCAATATCATCAGGACGAATCGTTCCGCTGAGTCGGATATATTCATCGCCAGTATTAAGTGTCAACCACTTCTCACCACGTATGACCAAGTTGCCGTTCGCCAGTACTTCAATCACTTCAACTGTAATTGAACCAGAAATGCTGTTACTTTGATTTGCCGCGGCACTGCCACTGAATTTATTGTCGTTGCTTAAATTGTACGAAAAGTTGTAGTCACCAATATTAAGTTGCTGACCACCCACTTCTAGTGGATCCATCGACGCATCATTGTTTTTAGATAGATCTGCGTCAGAGCTTTTTGCCGCTTTAGTGCTTTCATCTAGCGTAACCGTGATGATGTCGCCAATACCGCGTGGTTTGGAATCGTCATATAGGCTGGTAGTTTGAGCCATGTTAAACAGCGATCCCGTTTCCGCCGCATAATGCTCTGGACGATGTGTCGGATGTATCGGTGCCCATGCAGGGTCCCCCGCAACAGGGTCAGCTCGACCGCGCAATGTATCGATAACGCCTGCGCTTTCGTCATTCGATTTGTCCCCTTCGACCGCGTCAACGGTTGTGGTTCCTTGAACGACATCAGGAGTTTCAATCGGTGGCTCAAGCATAGTACAGCCCGAAACAACTGTAAGAGCGAAAAGTGCGAGTAATCGATTCATTGCCCTATCCCTAAATTAAAGCTGCTGGTTAACAAAGCTCATCATCTTGTCTACCGCAGAGATGACTTTGGAATTCATTTCATAAACACGCTGAGCTTCGATCATATTGACCAGCTCTTCCGTCACGTTGACGTTTGATGTTTCCAACATTGACTGTCTTACTTCACCGAAACCGTCGAAACCAGGAACACCTTCTTGTGGATCACCACTCGCACCTGTCGGTAGGTATAAGTTTTGACCAATAGGTTCTAAACCACCTGGGTTGACGAAATCTACCGTCGCGATCTGGCCAACCACTTGGTTATCTTGCTGGCCTCGCACGCGAACTGAGACTTCACCGTCGGTACCGATCGTGACACTAATCGCGTCCTCAGGGATGGCAATTTCTGGCTCTAAGGCGTAACCCGCACCAGAGGTGACAATAACGCCTTCATCATTGACCGTGAACTGACCGTTACGTGTATAACCGATGTTGCCATCTGGCATCAGGATCTGGAAGAAACCATCACCCTCAATCATCATATCGAGACTGTTGTTTGTTGTTTGAGTGTTACCCTGAGTGTGAACTTTTTGCGTCGCTACTACTTTAGAACCCGCGCCTAACATCAGGCCGCTTGGCAGTTCTGTATTTTGCGATGACTGACCACCTGGCTGATTAATGTTCTGGTAGAACAAGTCTTCAAAAACGGCGCGGCTCTTTTTGTAACCTACCGTTGATGCGTTAGCCAAGTTGTTTGAAATTGTTGAAATATTGGTTTGCTGAGCGTCTAACCCAGTCTTACTTACCCATAGTGCCGGATGCATAACCTTCTCCTAAAATTTGTTAGCTCATACGAAGCAGAGAGTCAGACGCTTTGTCCATATCTTCTGCGGTGCTCATCATTTTCACTTGCATTTCAAACTGACGTTGCAAGTCAATCAGGCTAGTCATCTCGCCAATTGCATTGACGTTGCTGCCTTCAATTGCGCCTGTGAGCAGTTTTACACCGGCATCCGCTTCGTATGCCGCATTAGGATCTTTTGCACGGAACAAGCCGTTTACATCTTTGAATAGTGATTGATTATTGGTGCTAGTGAGCTTGATTCGATCAACGATTTCTATTGCATCTGCCGGAGCTCCTTGAGGAACAACCGAGATGGTGCCATCGTTGCCGATTTCAATTTTGCTGACTGGAATTGGCAGAGTAATTGGCGCACCTGCTTCACCAAGAACAAGATTGCCGTTGCCACTCACCAACATACCGTTAACGTCAACTTTTAAGTTGCCATCGCGTGTTAGGCCTTCTTTGCCAGTTTTATCGAGAACCGACATCCAGCCTTGACCTTGGATCGTAACGTCGAGATCTCGTCCTGTCGTGATCACGCTACCTTGTTGAAAATTATGTCCCGGACGTTCAGTCATGCTAAACACGCGACTTGGTAAACCATCGCCATATGCTTGCATTGAACGAGCTTGCGCCAAATCAGCACGAAAGCCCGTAGTACTGACGTTCGCCAAGTTGTTTGCTCTAAGCTGTAGCGCTTGCATATTCTGCTTGGCTCCGCTCATCGCTAGAAACAGTGCACGATCCATAATTTGCTCCAAAAATCACAATTCAGATCAATGAAAGCAACTTATGTGCCAATATTAATTTTCCTTTATTATCAATAAACTAAACTGAAAGCGGCAAAAATAGAAAGGAGTAAGAGGAGTGCATTGCCTGTTGCGGCAACAATAGCAAGCTGATGATTGCCACCAGCTTGCTAAACAGATGATTGCGAGTATCGCTAAATAGAGATTAACGAATCTGTAGGATGTTTTGTTGCGTTTGGTTATGAACTTCAAGTGAACGAGAGTTCGCTTGGAAGTTACGCTGCGCAGAGATCAAGTCGACAAGTTCTTGAGTCATATCGATGTTTGACTGTTCTAGTGTACCGCTACTGATGGTACCAAAAGAGCCTTTATTCGATTCACCCCAGATTTTATCGCCAGAGAACTGAGTCGCATCCCATTGCGTACCGCCCTTCTTATCTAAGCCTTGCTCGTTTGCGACACGAACCAGCGCCACACGACCTAAGATGATATTTTCGCCGTTTGAGTAAGTGCCAAGCACGCTACCGTTCTCGTCGAAATCCACTTTGGTCAAGAAGCCAGTTGTTGCGCCATCTTCGTCGAACTTGGTCAATTCAAATGGTGCCGCGAACTGTGTCGCATCTTGCAGGCCAAAAGATAAAGTTTGGTTAACGTCAGCACCATTCAGTTCAACTGGGTTTGCTCCGGTACCCAAGGCTTCAGAAACAATGTTCTGACCGCTGTTTAGGCTAGCAAGCGTACCATCGTTGTTAAACTTCATTGTGTGACCAACGTGTCCCGTCGGCGCTGTCGCATCACCGCCTAAAATATTCAATGGCTTCTCACCTGCTTTGTCAGTCACAGTGTAGTAAGTTTGCCACGTATTAGGCTGTGTTTGATCTTTCAGATAATAGGTCGTTAACTTGTACGACTGACCCATAGAGTCATAAATGGTCGAAGAAGTTGAACGGTTGTATGTCTCAGGATCCGTGTAATCAAACAACGCCGGATCTTTTAACTCACCATTAGCTGGAAGGTTAACACCTACTTCAATGTTAGAAGTCTGCTTAGGTTTACCGAACTCTTTTGGAATGTTGAGCGGTGATGGCTCGTATGAAAGCACATCGCCAGTATCTTTGTTGACTTGATAACCCAGCAGGAACTCATCGTTCGCTGTAACCATGTAGTTATCTTTGTTCAGGTGAAATGCACCGTTACGCGTTAACTCATTGGTGGTTGGAGAAAGACGATCTTTCGCCACCGCGAAGAAGCCTGTACCGCCGATACGTAGATCCATTGGGTTGTTAGTATAAATACTTGAACCTTCGTGAAACTGCTGAGCGACCTTAGCAGCTTGTACACCTTGACCAGGTGTCGTTTTCGCGTGTGTAAACAGTGAATTAGAGTAAACATCACCAAACTCTGCACGTGACTCTTTAAAGCCAAATGTGTTCGCGTTGGCAATATTGTTACTGGTTGTGTTCAGATCTAACTGAGCTGCGGATAAACCGCTTAGTGCAACATATGACATTCCAAAATCTCCTATCTAGCTAGCATATCTACTTAAAGTTACGCTTTGCCAACTTCTAGTACTTCAGCAAGTCGAACTGGCGACTCAAAGCCAGCCAGATTGAGTAGTACGTTACCATCGCCTTTACCAAGGAGAACACTATTGACGTTTGCATAGGTCGAAACCTCAAACTCTTTCGCTTCTCCATCTAGCAAACCAGATGCTTTCACATTGTATTTGCCAGCCGGCAATGGGTTACCGTTTTGATCTTTGCCGTCCCATACAACTCGGTTATCGCCACCAGGCTTTGAACCGACATCGAAGGTACGAACAAGCTGCCCCATTTGATCTTCTATTCTCACCATCAAGTTATCGACGGCTTGAGGAAGTTTGATCATAGCAGCCATACTGCCGTTATCGTTTTTCACGCCAGCAGCACCTGGGACCAAGACGTCACGCCCTACTAAAGAGGACGCCTGTAGCGCTTGGTTTGATGTCATCGAAGTGTTCAGTGTTTCAAACTGATTGTTCATCTTCCCGATGCCATCTACCGTCGCGAATGACGCCATTTGTGCAATCATCTGGTCATTACTGACCGGCTTAAACGGGTCTTGCTGGGCAAGTTGCTTGGTGAGCAAAGATAAGAAGTCTTCTTGCTTAAGTTCCTGCTTACCTGTTGTCTCGTTCGGCTTATTCTTGTCCTGAAGCTGTTTAAGCTGATCGATATAGGACAAGCCGCTTTGACCAACATTATTATTAATGCCTCCGGCCATACGTTACCTCCTTATCCCTATTGACCCATCTGCAGCGTACGCAGCAGCATTTGTTTGCTTGCATCTGCTAATTGAACGTTCGTTTGGTAAGAACGTGAAGCAGAAATCATGTTTGCCATTTCTTCCATCACATTGACATTAGGCTTGTAGATATAGCCCTCATCATTTGCGAGTGGGTGATCAGGGTTGTACTCCGCGGTAAGCGGTTTATCGCTTTCTATAATACCCATCACTTTCACTGGCACGGTATGGTCGCGGCCATACTTTGCCTTACTTAACTCAGCACCAAACACAGCATGACGCGCCTTATAAGTATCTTTTGCAGAGCTAGAGATACTGTCCGCGTTAGCCAAATTACTAGAGGTAGTATTTAGACGAACGGATTCAGCGCTCATGGCAGAACCAGTTACATTGAATACGTTAAATAAGCTCATCTATCTATTCCCCTTTAATTGCTTTCGTTAAGTTCTTGAATTTACTTCCTAAGAAGTCGAGTGATGCTTGGTGTCTGATTTGGTTTTGCATAAACAAGTTACGCTCTAAATCCACATCAACCGTGTTGCCATCACCGGTGTCAGGTTGTGTTGGAAGACGATACATTACTTCCCCTGTCACTTGGGTAGAGGCAGGTATGTGCCGACCATCAGTACGGCTAAGACCAATGCTTGCCCCCGAGGTTGCCGCCTGCAATGCCTTCTGGAAATCCATCCCTTTTGATTTAAAACCAGGTGTGTTCGATTGAGCAATGTTGGTGGAGATCACCTCAGCATTGCGCTCACGTACGCCCACCGTGTGCTGGTGGATACCTAATGCGTTGTCAAAAGAAATAGCCATGTTGACCTCTACTCAAAGAACTGACCGTTACTATTAAATATAAAGCAATTAGCGTACCAACTTTTAAAATCGTTCCACTGTTACTTCATTTTTTACTGAGCAATAACCACGCCAACTTTACATGTTGTTCGCAGCTAGGTGAGATTTTGGAATTACTCAATCAAAAGTATACAAGCAACTTTTGCCGTCGTACAAAAAAGCCCAGCACTATGGCTGGGCTTAATAAAACAACGCTTAACTATTTAAGCTTGTAGATGATTCCTGGATTACATCTGACCATCTCAAATCGATCCGTTAATCCGGTTAACGACTCTGATGCCCCGAGCAGCAGATAACCACCTGGATTTAGACTGTTGGCCATTTGATTAAGCACTTGAGACTTCATTTCCGGTGAGAAGTAAATCAATACGTTGCGGCAAAAAATAATGTCAAACTTACCGAGCAATGCGTAGCTATCCATTAAGTTTTGCGGTCTAAAGTTAACCAGACGCTTAACGTTATCTTTAACCTTCATTCGACCATCGCCCGCATCTTCAAAGAAAGTGCGACGGCGCTCTGGAGAAAGTCCTCTCCCCAACGCTAGGTTGTCATACACGCCTGCTCGACACATATCAAGCATGCTTGCAGAGATATCCGTTGCGGTAATCGCAACGCTAGGCAACATGCCTGGTTTGCGCTGCTGAGTCTCTATGATGGTCATCGCCATTGAATAAGGCTCTTGACCTGATGAACTCGCGGCAGACCAAATCTTAATTGGTCTTTTGTTTGCCGCGACTTCTGGCAACAACTTGTTCGCCAGTACTTCGAACGGATAGGTATCTCGAAACCAAAGCGTCTCATTTGTCGTCATCGCATCAACAGCAGCAACACGCAACTCACGATTGCGTCCCGTCACTACGTCTCTCAGCAAATCAGACAACGAAGCCAGCTTGAACTTGGTGACAAGTGGGCTTAGTCGGCTTCTTACCAGATACTGCTTACTGTCCCCAAGAACAATACCGCATTGTGACTCTAAGAAACGGCTGAAATCACGATATTCTTGATCGCTTATAGTTATTGCTGTCATTAACTTCTCTTTTTATTTTGTAAGTGCAGTTTTCACCGCATTACCAAGCTCATCGGGGTTAAATTTGGCAATAAAAGCGTTTGCCCCAACTCGTTCAACCATAGCTTGGTTAAATACACCACTAAGTGATGAGTGAAGAATAACATAAAGATCTTTCAGATCAGGATTACGGCGTACTTCCGCAGTCAATGTATAACCGTCCATTTCTGGCATCTCGATATCAGAGATAACCAGAGATATTTGATCATAAATACTGCTTTCAGATGCCATTTCCACAAGCTTTTCATAAGCCTCTTTGCCATCTTTCACAGCAACGACGTCGAAACCTAAGGAAGTAATTGCACGCTCAACTTGCTTACGTGCCACAGTAGAGTCGTCAGCAATAAGTATACGACGTACAATTTCTTTTTCCGTTTCCGCCTGCGCAATCTCTTCACCAATGGATGCGTCCATCGTTTCATCAACAGGCGCAATCTCTGCCAGTATTTTTTCTACATCGAGAATTTCTACTAACTCATTATCGATATTCGTTACAGCCGTCAGGTAGTTCGCTTTGCCTGCTCCATCTGGTGGCGGCAAAATCGCCTCCCAGTGCATATTAATAATACGCTCGACTGAAGTAACTAAGAAAGCCTGAATTGTTCGGTTAAACTCTGCAATTACAACGAACGCTTTTTCAACGTCCATTGTTGGACGGCCACCAATAGCTAAACTTAAATCAATGACTGAAACTGTATGGCCACGAATATGGGCAACCCCTTTCACTAAAGGGTGCAAGTTTGGCATTGAAGTAAGCTTAGGACACTGGAGAACCTCTTTTACTTTAAATACGTTGATTCCATAACGCTGACGCCCCATTAGGCGAAAGGTTAGGAGTTCTAATCGGTTTTGACCGACGAGTTGCGTACGCTGATTCACAGAATCAAGAATACCCGTCATAAGCTCATCTCCATCTCAAACTTTCATGCTAAAAAAGTGGTAGTCTACTGTAGGCCATGAAAAACCAGAGAAACAGAATGACATATCCTAAATCACACTTGTGCTCATTTTCCATAACTAATTGTAGAGCTTTCTATAAAAAGTTTTGTAAGTCTATCGGCTTTTTATTCTTTTTCTTTAGTTTTTCAGCGACATCCGCGACAGAAAACCAAATTGCGCAGATTCAGCAAGCAGCTGAAGAGTACATTTTGTCCACAATTGAGTGGCCTACTGGAGGTACCTTGCAGGCGACCGCTGCTAGCGTTGATAGCCGAATATTCGCTACTGACTGCCCCGCCCCGTTAGAGACTTCCTCCTCCTCTACCAATCCTAGTGCAAGTAACATCACTGTGCTCGTCGAATGTCCTGATGACAGTTGGCGAGTCTATGTACCTGTAAGATTAGTTCGTACTGGACCACAAGTCGTGCTGACCACTGCACTTTCTCGCGGGCAGCTGATCTCTGGGCAAGATGTCACTATTAATATGGTAGACTTACAACGCTTTAGGCGGCAAGGCTTTTCCGCAATTGATGCAGTTATTGGCGCAAAAGCCAAAAAAAATCTCCGTGCTGGAGAAATTCTTGAAGAACAAGATATTTGTGTAGTCTGCCGCAATGAAACCGTGACAATAAAAGCGGTGAAATCCGGTATGACAATCACAACAAAAGGCGTCGCTCTAACGGATGGCTCACATGGTGAACAGATTAGAGTGAAAAATAGTAAATCCAACCGTATAATTGAAGGGCGTGTATCTGGAATTTCGGAAGTGACGGTAATTTTTTAACTGGTTAGAAAAAAAGCTAAAGTTCTTACCCTAGTAGTCGATATTGACAGTACAAGTTCTAATTCGTAAAAGGCTCAACATATGGCAGGTATTGATAATATTCGTTCAGGGCAACCTCTTTCTACATCGACGAGGCACTCTGTACGTAACGACAGCACTCAAACGAGCGGTTCTGAATCCGCAAAGAAGTCGTCTGTCGCGCAAGATGCAGTTTCACTTAGCTCACAAGGTAAAGCGGTGGGAGAAATGCACAATCAAATGGTCAGCCAACCTAGTTTCGACAAAGCAAAGGTTGCGGCAATTAAAGAGGCTATCGCGAATGGCTCCTACTCAGTTGATCCTGAAAAACTTGCTGATAACATGATGAAGTTCGAAAAAGAATTGGGCGGATTCTAAACCAAGAGATATCTGTAAATGGCAGCACTGCAAGGACTAGTTGAATTCCAATTAAAAAATGCACAAGAACTGAGTGAAGTCCTTGTGTTGGAAAAGCACGCTATCGCTAATCGACTATCCAAAGATATTGAACAGATTGCCAAACAAAAGATTACGCTTATTGAGCAACTTCAAACGACTGATGATCGTATTCGTCGCCACCCTGAAGTAGAGACTCTTACCACCAACCCAGAGTTGAGCCCTCTGGTAGAACAGATAAGAGCGCTTATTAGCCAATGCCAACAAGCTAACGATATTAATGGTCAAGCTCTCCAGCGTGCCCAACTGAGTTTTAACAAACTCAACAATCTGATGAAACAGTCACAAGGGAAACTGGGTATGACTTATACATCTGAAGGGCAAACCAAAAATATCACCACTTTGGGCACAAATATCAAAGCCTAAAAGCATTCAATAAAAAAGCGGCAATGATTGCCGCTTTTTTTGTATCAGAGAGAATGGGTAAGTTAGAAAAGAGTTTGTTGCCTTTTTTCAGGTACTTGCTGAACTTCGCCGTAATCACGCAGCTTGTTCATTTTCTGGATATCAAGACGCAGTTCAGTGACATAACTATCCCCGACTTTGTAACTTCTGACGACTTCCGCGCCACGGATAACGCCATCTACCGCCCCGGATGTGAGCTCTGTACCTAGACGTTGGTCTTGCAAATCAGCTCGACCACTCACGCGCATGCCGTAGACCTGCTCAGCAAGTTCACGATAAGCATCGATCTTCGAAGCACGCATCGCACGTACTTGCTTCTCTTCCTCGTTACGTCCTTTCTGTTCACTAATACTGGCGTAGCCAACAGCCGTTAACCAGTCATCAGGACGCATGTTACTTAACGGCTGACAACCGACCATTATGAAAACGACAGCAAGGAGTAATAGCTTTTTCATCTCGGCTCCTACGGGCGTAAAATCACGGTATAAGGTTGGGTAATCGTTGGGTCTGAGCGAATTAATACACCATCTTGAGTACGAATACTATTAAGGGTATCAAGATCTCGACCAATTCGATCTGCGGGTAAGAAGCCTTGAGCTGTAGCGACAACAACGCGAGATTGCATCCCTACCACACGGGCGTTCACAATGACACCGCCCTCTTGGCGCAGCATTGTCCCTGTCAGTACATATTGGATATCTTGCTCTTGAGCCAGATCTTTCCAATCTCGGCTAAATGCAAAGTCACCCTGATGAGTCACTTGAATAGAGCCTGTCGTTTTAAAGTCTACAACTTTAAAACCACGACGCTGGAACTGGTGAATAAAACCTTCTGATACCGAATTACCTAGCCAGTTTGTCGCATCCATATTTTGTAGATCTACAAATGATGTGACGGCAATAGGTGTCCGTGCAGAAACACTGGTGTTAGAAACCATCAAGTCTTCGGTCATACTCTCCACAAAGAAGTCAAGAGTATGACGCGGACTCTCCATCAGCATAAACTGAGAACCCGCATAAGGTTCTTTACCATTGTATATTGGGGCATAGGCACAAGCGGTTAAAAACACCACTGGTACTAGCGTTAGCCATTTTTTCATTCTCTAATCTCCGATACATTAAGGCCTAAAATGTCGTTTCTTTTAGCTCTCTTCTAAAAGTGGAACATTCCTTGCTTTTCTAATTATGCAACTATTCAGAAAGGCAATGCCTAAATCAGCTAAGATTCAATAAGCAAAAAATGAACCAACTTGGTAAACAAACATGAAAAAATCGCTTCTGAAGCTCTTTTCAACCGCATTCATCAGCCTCATTGCTAATTCAGCGTTGGCAGGTTGGTATGAAGTGACTGGCACAGCCACTGTCGTGTCGTCCGAAGAGGTAGCTAGAATCCATGCATTGGAAGATGCGCTCTACAAAGCCGTCCGATTCTCTGGCGCGGATATAGGCAGCATTGCAAACCTTCGTCCGCTGTTGGAAAGTGAACGCAAAGAGTACCAATTCACGAATAGTGAAGTACGTTACATCTTGGTTGAAGAGCAAAAGACACGTCGCGGAGTGATGTTTGTCAGAGCAAGAGTAGACATTTACCCATCGGCAACCAGTTGCCACGTTGAGCAGTACAAAAAGACGTTTTTGGTCGGCAACATTGCTCTTGCCTCTCCTAGCCAAGCGGTCATGGGGCAAATTTATGATGTGGGTGATGACTTTGCCAATGTTATTAACCGCCAACTGGATCAGGAATCAGCCAACTTTATCTCCGTTGGCACCACAGACTATGAAATCAGTAAAAAGTACCCAGAACGCCTTAAAATGATTGCCCAAGATACTGGCGCACAGTACATCATCGGCGGAGTGATTACGGATTTAACCGCAACCATTGAGCAAAACCTGATTAAGGACGACATTATTAATCGTCAGTTTGCTCTGGAAATGACGGTATTCGATGGTAAGACAGGTAATGAGGTTTATAACCGCAACTATCGCGAAGTCGCACGCTGGCCTTTCGCTAAAACCAGCCAAGTTGACACCAAAAGTGCTCGTTTTTGGGCTTCTACTTACGGAGATATGATGCTTCGAGTAAGCCGAAATATCATGCTCGACTTAGAATCAGAAGTGTCATGTAAAATCACGCTTCCAGAAGTGGTCGCCAAATGGGGAAATACCATTACCATGGATCTCGGTAGAATTCATGGTGTGGAACCTGGTGATAAATTGCAGTTGTGGCATACCGGTTCGTTTATCGACCAGCGTGGGCTTCCACGTAACAAAGTCACCGAAACAGACATCACTTTAACGGTCTCACGTGTTTATGAGAACGAAGCAGAACTCACCATCGATCAAGCGGAACTTGCTGGCAGCATCCAGATTGGCGATGTAATGCACAAGCTGTTGTAAAACCACCACAATGAGCTTAACTTCTGGATTGAATTCAGTATCATAGCGTTACGCTCCCGTGGCACAGCTGGATAGCGCGATCCCCTCCTAAGGGATAGGTCACAGGTTCGAATCCTGTCGGGAGCGCCACATTTAAAAGGGCTAGAAAGTTAGTAACTACTAGCCCCATTCTGTCGATGTCCAGATTGCCCTTGTCTCAATGTCGATTCAATTGACAAGTTTCACACACTTCCATTACTCAAGCTGAAACTATTCAAACTACACTCATATTTCAGCCTTGTTTTCAGCATAAGAAACCCGTACATCCTTACAAACAAACCTTCAACATTTGAATACAATCATCTAAAATATTTATTAATAAAGTTATCGATAGCGAAAGAATGAAAAAGAGTAACTTAGAGACGAACACTGGTCACCGCTTCATCTCAAAAGCTAAAACAGCCTATAAAATCCATATCCACACTCCGGACGACAAAGTTCTTCACCGCTCTGTGGGCTACATTCGTATAGGTGAAAAGAAAGGACTGAAGAAGGCCATTAAGCTTCGCAATGAGCTGGGCAGTAAAATGTGGGGAAAGTTTTGGCGTAAGTTACTGAAAGATCCTTACCTGATGACGCGATTACCTCACTCTCTGGAACCCAAGATAATTTTCAAACCCCGGCCAACAAAGGAAAATCCAGCGGCAAAAGATGAGTGCTATATTGCGGCATGGCGTAACTACGATGAGCACGGCAAACTAATTTACAAAAGTGTCGTTTGCTCAATAAAGAAACATGGCCGTTTAGCTGCCTACACAAAGACGAAAAAAGCGCTGTTAGAAGCAAACAAAGAGAACCTCGAAATTCTCGAGTTTATGGGACGATTGAATAGCATCGATCTTAAGTAATTTAAAAATAAAAGGCCTTGTTATACAACAAGGCCTTTCTTTTAGAAACACTCTTTCAATCAAATGACCTATACAGTCTTAATAACTCGGTAGTACTTACTGTTGGTATTCAAAAGCAGGTACAACAATCTCTACGCGACGATTTTGTTCTCGACCTTCACGAGTTTCGTTCGAAGCGATTGGGTTATTTTCCCCTTCACCACGTACTGTGATACGACGACTTTCAATCCCTTCATTGATCAAAACATCCGCGACAGATTGAGCTCGTTTTTCAGACAAAGTTTGGTTGTAAGCGGCTGCGCCAGTCGAATCGGTGTAGCCTGTCACCTCGACATTAGCCTGCGGGTACTGGTTCATAAACGCCACCAGTTCATCAAGAGTTGATTGGCTTTCTGGTTTTAGTTTGGTGCTATTTAGCTCAAAACTGCCTGAATCGACCAGTTTTGTTTCGAAAGTCTTAACTACAGGCGTGACAACAACCTCTTCCGTCACTGTCTCTTCGACGACTTTCTCTTCGATAACAACCGCTTCTTCAGGTTGTGATTCATTGGCACCAAATTTGTAGACAAGACCAAGTGTCGCACTGTTCACTGCGGCTTTAACCAAATCATTGTTCACATCGGTCAGACGCTGGTACTCAATACGTACTGCAAAATTATTATCTGACTGAATTTCTACACCAATGGCTCCTAGGTACGAATTATCATCTTTATTACCGTACTCGACGCGAGCGCCACCAAGTTTACCGTACAGAGATACATCCTCAGTCAGTGGTAAATTCAGCTTGGGAGCAAAAGTAAAAGCCTTAACCTTTTCATCAGCTAAGCCATCGGCAGTAAACTCACCAAGGTAGTCATAACCTGCTTCTAGTGACAGAAAGTCGAAAAATTCATAACCCGCTATCACACCGGCTGTCATTGAATCGTCATCACAGTCATTTGTTAGCGCAGTACACGCATCATCCAGCCATGACTTTCCAACTTTACCCCCTAGATAAAACTCTGCACTTGCACTTGCTGACGCTAGTAACAATGCCCCCGACATAACCACTGCAAACTTTTTCATGAGAACTCCCTCATCAATCACATGCTTACTTATTTCTCTAAACCGGAAACCTATTGATAAGCACATTGGCATTACCGCACATCTAATAAGTATCGATATGCAAACAATATAACAGTGGAATTATAGGTGCTTTTTCTTTCTCATATATAAGACAAAGCCCCAACCATGGGGTTGGGGCTCAATTACTAACGTTGTTATTTTAATTATTACTGCTGAACTTGGTACTCAAAGCTAGGGACGATCACTTCAACACGGCGGTTTTGCTGACGACCCTCACGAGTGTCATTTGATGCAATTGGGTTATTCTCACCTTCACCACGAACGGTAATACGAGACGCATCAATACCTTTTTGCTCAAGAGTAGACGCTACAGACTCTGCACGCTTCTCTGATACCACTTGGTTGTACTCAGCCGCACCAGATGAATCAGTGTAACCAATCACTTCTACTTTCGCTTGTGGGTAAGTATTAAGGAACTCTACCAGCTCATCCAGTTGAGAGGCGCTCTGTTGGTTTAGCTTTGTACTATTTAGTTCAAAACTACCTGTGCCTAGTAGCTGAGTCTCAAACGTCTTAGTCTCAACAACAGGCTCTGCTGGAGTCTCTTCAACGACTTCTTCAACCATCTCTTCTTCTACGACAACAACTGGTGCAGCTTCTTCATTGCTACCAAACTTGTAAACTACGCCTAGCGTCGCACTATTACCCATCGCACGAACCTGCTCATTGTTTGCATCAGTAATGGTTTGGTATTCAACTCGCACAGTCACGTTCTTATGTGAGTCAAATTCAACACCTGCGGCACCCATGTATGAAGCATCTTCTTTGTTGCCATATTTGACGTATGCACCACCAAATTTACCGTAAAGTGAGATATCGTCAGTAATCGGTAGGTTTAACTTTGGAGCTAGCGTAAATGCTTCAACTTTATCGTCATTAAGACCATCAGTTGTAAACTTACCTAGGTAGTCGTAACCACCTTCGATTGATAGAAAGTCCCACATTTCGTAACCGATGAATGCACCTGCTGTTGAAGCTTCATCATCACAATTTGCTGTCGCTGTTGTGCATGCATCATCCAACCAAGATTTACCTACTTTACCACCGACATAAAGCTCTGCCAGTGAAGGCGCTGATGCAAGAAGAAGTGATGCTGAAATTACCGCTGCTAATTTTTTCATGGTGTTTTATTCCTCAAATCTGAAAGTTGTTTAGCCTTAGTGCACATTTCCATTTACCCTTAGCAAAGCCCAAATGGAAACAGAACACGACTCATCATTTTATTTTGACTAAACCAATACTCACGGCATAAACATCTAGATCCGCAAGCGAACTCAGCGAACTATATACACATTTCCTAACATTCAAAGTAGGATTTTGTCAGCGAACTGTTAGGAAATAATCCAAAAAAAAACACGAATCCACGTAAAGCTAGTTAGGATAAGGGATTGGTGTATGTATGAATTTCTCCAATAAAATTCAGTCAACTAGGGAACAAAAAACAAATTCTCAATAACGAGAAAATATATTGTAAGTACTCTCTCACGTCTCTCGCTCTGGTCTTTACTAGAGACAAAAAAAAACCGCAGCGTAGTGCTGCGGTTTTCGAACTGGCAATAACCATTACGCGTTGGCTTCGCGCTCTGCGATGTATGCCAATGCCATTTTGATACGAGCAACACAACGCTCTTTACCGATAAGAGCCATAACTGCATCTACCGATGGAGACTGACCACCACCCGTAACCGCTACACGTAGTGGCATACCAATTTTACCCATACCAATTTCAAGCTCTTCACAAACAGCGGCAATAACACCATCTTTAATGCTTTCCGTCGTCCACTCTGTTAACGCTTCTGCTTTTGCTAGCGCTAGCTCTAGTGGCTCTTTCGCTACACCACGTAGATGCTTTTTCGCCGCACCCGCTTCAAATTCAGAGAAGTCTTCATAGAAGTAGCGAATCTGTTCTGCTAGTTCAACAAGCGTATTGCAACGTTCACCAACAAGCTTAATTACTTCAGTAATAGCAGGACCGTTAGTCACATATAATTTCTGCTCATCAAGATGCCATTGTAGGTGCTCTGCAACATACTCAGGTTCTGAAGTCTTAATGTAGTGGTTGTTCAACCATTGTAGTTTATCTGTGTTGAACGCAGACGCTGACTTAGACACTGCGTTTAGGCTGAATAGGTTGATCATCTCTTGTTCAGAGAAGATCTCCTGGTCACCGTGAGACCAGCCAAGACGTACCAGGTAGTTGTTTAGTGCCGCTGGTAAGTAACCCATGTCACGATATTGCATTACTGATACAGCGCCATGACGCTTAGACAGTTTCGCACCGTCATCGCCAAGAATCATTGCACAGTGAGCAAAAGTAGGTACTGGTGCACCTAGTGCTTCATAGATATTGATTTGACGAGGCGTGTTGTTGATATGGTCTTCACCACGAACAACATGAGTAATGCCCATATCCCAGTCATCAACCACAACACAGAAGTTGTATGTTGGTGAGCCGTCAGTACGACGAATAATTAGATCATCCATCTGGCTGTTGCGAATTTCGATACGACCACGAATTTGGTCATCGAATACCACGCTGCCTTCCTTAGGGTTACGGAAACGGATAACACATGGATCGCCATCTTTAGCTGCATCGTTTGCTGCTTTAATCTTAGGGTGTTCAGCATCGTAACGAGGCATTTCTTTGTTCGCTTCTTGTTCTGCACGAATTTCATCTAGCAACTCTTTCGATGCGTAACACTTGTATGCTTTGTCTTCAGCCAGCAGTTTATCAACCATCTCGTTGTAACGATCAAAACGCTGAGTTTGGAAGTAAGGCCCTTCATTCCACTCAAGACCTAGCCATTTCATACCTTCTAGAATCGCGTCTACTGCTTCTTGCGAATTACGCTCAAGATCCGTATCTTCAATACGCAGTACGAATTCACCACCTTGGTTTTTAGCGTATAGCCAAGAGTAAAGTGCAGTACGCGCACCACCAACGTGTAGGTAGCCTGTTGGGCTAGGAGCAAAACGAGTTTTAACCGTCATGTAAAATACCTTGATTGTCTGAATGACTGCACCACGCCTTCAATATGTGCGATGGTGCTAAAATTGCGCGTTATTTTAGCACCGATATGCAAATCTACAATCAATCGTTAATATGTTTTACCGCCCAAGAGATAAACTCTTGGCGCTCTGATGGCGTCATAGAGAGAAAATCACGCTGGATCAACTTCGATTGCACTTTTTGATCCACGTTGACAGACGCCACTGACGCGGAACTTGCCTTAATGTTTGGCTCAGTAGGTGTAACAGATATCGCCGCAATACCACCAGCCAAGTTGTAGTCGTTCAGCATCGCGTCGTAATCGTGAATCAACGCAAAAGACTGATTCACAATCTGATCCATCACGATCTGTACTGATTGTCCATTACTGGTAACTTTAACTGTTGGACTCTTTTCAAACTTACTTACCCCACGCTGATCTCGAATCGCGAAAGGCGTTTCAAACAATAGAGTTTCGTTCTGTGCGTCAAATGTGACCACCATTGGATGAGAGTTGAACTTCTTCTTGCCACCATTGCCATCAACCATTGCCGTGACTCGTAGCAATATCTGATTGTGACCATTAGCTATTTTCAGATCCCCCTTAGCCTTTTTTGGTATCTGATTGAGCTGTTGATTTACCGCTAGAATCTCTATTCGGCTATCGGTGTGAATCGTCACTTGAGCATGAGCCATACTACACATCAAAAGCACAATGGCCGCTGCAATGATTTTTTTCATTCTCTCTTCCTCACGGTTACAAACGGAAAAAGGCGGACAAACTGTCCGCCGGGTCATAATGTATTTATTAGAATGTCCACTCAGTACCGATACGAACCATTAGGTCATCATCGTACGTAGAGTCATCTTGTTGAGTTAAACGAACAAAGGTGTATACCGAACTAAATGAGTAACCCAATTCACCACTGATAGAGGTTGAATCCATATCTTTGTTGTCTACGCCATCTTGCTTACCACTTTGGTCTGCGTAACCAACACGAATGTTTGCGTTACCAAAGAAGTAGTTCGCTTGAATCGAGTAAGCGTCGATTTCACGTTTGGTGTAACCGTAGTCACCGCCACCGTTAGTTGAGTCGTACGAACCCGTTTTATATGCACCAAGGATATTAAAGTTGTCCATTGGACGAAGTTCGAAGCCTACAAAGTATGAATCCGTATCACCGACAGAAGCCGCTTTCCCTAGTTCTTTAATATCTAGAGGGTTACCTGGTGTTGCATTGTTTGTATCAAACACGTTTTCGGTAGCACTTTCAAATACTGTACCTTTAGCCGTTTCAAACGCTGCATGTAACGTTAGCATATCAACTGGCGCCACTGTGATAGAACCACCGAAGAAGTTAGAATCTTCGTGGTTTTCACTGCCATTACCACCCGCTAGGCTGAATTTAACCATCTCACCAAACATTGGTGAATCGTAGCGTGCCATTTGGCTCTTACGGTCAAAGTGGTAACGTTCGCCGCTGCGCCATGCGCGGTCAAAAGTACGACCTAGGTTAGATGCTGAGTATGGCCAGTCAACAAGTTCATATAACGGTGTCAACATACGACCAAAACGAACCTGACCCCAATCATCGCCGCGCAGACCGACGAAAGTATCGCGGTTACCTAAATCGGCACCGTAGTCCAATACCCAACCTGACTCAACTTGAGCAAACGCAGTTACGTTATCTGTCATTGCTTTAGCCGCGCGGAAACCGATGCGAGTTTCATTTTCAAGCGCCCAACCATCATCTGGACCAGTTGCATTAGACGCGCCGTAATCTACAGCAGAGATAGACACAACGCCGTAAACCTCTACGTTAGCGTCATTCGGATCGCCCAGCATATACGCATTAGCAGTACCAGCGGCCATGGTAGTTGCGGCGATTGCTGCGCCAAGAAGAGTCTTTTTAAAGTGAGACATAAGATTAACCCCTATTTATTTGAATTTTTCCTTGTTCCCCTCACACAAAACTAACTGGTTGTTTTGAAGGGAACTATTTATGGACGGGGTCATGGTGGCAAACTTTTTTCGCGACGAAAAAAGAATGAAAAGATAATCTGACCAGCTTCAAATCAGAAAATTATAAAATTAAGCAAATCAATTTAAATCAATAAGTTAAGGAGCAATATCAATAAACATAAACGTCAATACTGCTTAAGCGTTGCGTACATGGAGCGCTTGCTCGCCAAATCTGCTGACGAGATCACTGTGATTTTTTATCTATTTACGGAACTTTATATTTCCCAAATAAAAAGTTTGAATTGTCTCGCATGCTTCCTGCCCACTAATTCACGGCAATCGGTGATTTTGACGTTTTATTTAAATACTTGACCTTACCCTTGCGGTAAGGTTTACGCTTAGCAACAGTTGAATAATTAAGGTGATGTTATGACTAAGTTTGATATCCCACTCTCCGGCTTAAACTGTATGGGCTGTGCTAGAAAAGTGGAGCGAGCAATTACGGCAGAACACCAAGTCAGCATTGATCAGTTGTCTCCCACTCACATCTCTTTAGAGACAGGCAGTTCTTTTGCCGCACTTGTAGATTCAATAGAGAAGCTAGGCTATCAGGCAGGCCACAAACATCACTTGTTCTTAACTGGACTCAATTGCGGTAAATGTGTTGCTAAGTTGGAACAAGCGCTTGAGCAGTCACCACTCAATGGATCCTTTCGTGTATCGAAAACAGAGCTAGAGCTTGTATCGCTTCACTCACAACAAGAAGTCATCCAATTGATTGAGTCATTGGGTTATCAAGCAAGTCCATTCTCCCCGCAAGTGGAAGCTGTACCCGCTGACGAAGAAATCGCCGCCCCTATAGAGAGAGAGCAACCATTACCCATTAAACACTCGGCGCACCTTCTTATATCGGGTATGACTTGTGCCAGTTGTGTCTCTTCGGTCGAGAAAGCCTTAATCTCAGTAAAAGGCGTAGAAAAAGCTCAAGTCAATCTTGCTGAACAAAGCGCAGTTATTTTTTCCAACCAACCCATTGAGGAGATCGAGACTCAGCTATTACGCTCTGTCTCTCAATCTGGCTATCAAGCCCAACTGATTGACGATCCTCAAAACCAGCAGCAAAAACAACTCGAATTGCAGCGAGCAGTTCAAACCCACCATAAGAAAAGTGCTTGGTTAGGTTTGATGATCGGTGCGCCACTCATGCTGTGGGGAATCGCAGGCGGTAATATGATGATTCGCAATAGCGCAGACCAAATCGCTTGGGGCATCATTGGTGTTATCTGTTTATGGCTACTTGCGACAGCAGGAAAAACATTTTTCACTAACGCATGGCAAGCGCTCACTCACAAACGAGCGACAATGGATACCTTAGTCGCCCTAGGGACAGGTGCAGCTTGGTTATTCTCAATGTTAGTGGTCACTTTCCCCAACTGGTTTCCTGCCGCATCTAGACACGTCTACTTCGAAGCAAGCGCAATGATTATTGGCCTGATATCGCTTGGTCACTATATAGAAGCCAAAGCTAAGGCGAATACCACCCGCTCACTTCAGGCTCTGATTAATCTTCAGCCTCAGGTGGTGACTCTGGTGACGGAACAAGGCGATCGAGACATCACCATCGACGAAATTAGCCTGGGAATGAGACTGCGGGTGAAACCCGGTGAAAAAATACCTGTTGATGGCATCGTTGAGTCTGGTGAATCTTATCTAGACGAGTCAATGTTGACTGGCGAGCCAATACCAGTGAATAAGCAAGTTGGGGATTCTGTATCCGCAGGAACCATTAATCAGGATGGTAGTTTAATCATTCGCGCTTCAAGTGTAGGTAGCGACACCATGTTGTCGCGCATCATCACTATGGTCCGCGAGGCTCAAAGTAGCAAACCAGCTATCGCTAAACTCGCAGACCAAATTTCTTCAATTTTCGTTCCAGTTGTAGTAGCAATTGCTCTCCTATCTGCATTGGTCTGGTTTATGGTGGGTCCGGAACCTAAAGCCAGCTACGTGCTCATTGTCACTACTACCGTTCTTATTATTGCGTGTCCATGCGCATTAGGGTTGGCGACCCCGCTATCTGTAACGGTTGGTATTGGTAAAGCGGCCGAGATGGGGATCTTGATTAAAGATGCCGACGTTTTGCAGTCAGCAGGCAAAATAGACACGGTGGTCTTTGACAAAACAGGCACCTTGACTCAGGGCAAGCCAAATGTTCAAAGCATCTACGCAGTCAATGGTCATAGTGACCAGTTGCTAACGCTCACAGCTTCAATAGAACAACAGTCAGAACATCCACTTGCTAAAGCGATTGTTCAACAGGCTCATCAGCAGTCTCTACCACTGTTCGAGGTATCGGAATTTGAAAACCGCCGCGGTCAGGGAGTGCTTGCAAAAGTAGAACAACAATCTATTGCCGTTACCTCACTGGCTTATGCGCGTGAGCAAGCATGGCGTTTAGATGAGGTTGATAGTGAACTTCAACAATATCTAAACAACGCTTGGACACCGATTATTGTCGCTGAAAACTCAACTGTGATTGGCGTTATCGCCATCGCAGATCCGATAAAGCCCGATGCGAAACAAGCTGTAGAAGCACTAAAAGCCATCAATATCACGCCAATTATGCTCACTGGTGATAATTCGAGTGTCGCACAAGCCATTGCACAACAGCTGGGAATTGAGCAAGTAATCTCGCAAGTGTTGCCAGATGAGAAAGCAGGCCATATTGCTGATTTACAAAGTCAAGGCCACTGCGTTGCAATGATAGGCGATGGCGTTAACGATGCGCCAGCTCTAGCCCTTGCTAATATTGGCATCGCGATGGGGGGAGGCAGCGATATTGCCATCGAGAGTGCACAGATGACACTGCTTAACTCGTCACCACTGTCTGTTGTTCGAGCGATTGAACTCTCTAAAGCAACAGTACGTAATATGAAACAAAACTTATTTGGGGCCTTCGTCTATAACTCGCTAGGTATCCCTATTGCCGCAGGTATTCTTTATCCCAGCTTTGGCTTTTTGCTTAGCCCTGTTATTGCAGGTGCAGCGATGGCACTTTCCTCGATTACCGTAGTAAGCAACGCTAATCGTTTAAGACTTTTTAAAAGCTCGTAGAGGTTATTATGAAACGTAAATTTTTTGCCCTAGCAACACTGACTCTGATTTCTGGTCACGCATTAGCGACCGATGTACTCAACCATAAATCACCATACTGTGGCTGTTGTACTGAGTGGACGAAACATATGCAAGATGCAAGCTTTACAGTTGAAGAGAAGTTACACGAAAACATGAATCCTATTAAGCAAACGTTGGGGATTACACCTGAACTTGCTTCTTGTCATACAGCAGAAATTAATGGCTACGTATTCGAAGGTCATATTCCACCGGAAGACATTCAAGCTTTCCTTGAAAACCCACCACGCAATGCGAAAGGACTTGCTGTTCCGGGCATGCCAATGGGTTCTCCAGGCATGGAATATGGCAATGAAAAAGACGAATATTCAGTCTACGCGTTCAACGAAAAAGGTCAGGTATTTGAGTACCGACACTATAAAGGCAACAAATAACCAAATCTGTTGAGATTATATCAACGGCGCTTAAACGTGTTCTCCACATGTTTGAGCGCCAGTTACTTTCAATAAAATCATCAATTTAGATCTAAATTAACATCAAATTTAACTACGTGTAGTTTTGTTTTTCGCATTATTTCTCATCCTCAGATAACTTCCTCTTCAGTTAACTGACGCCCAACAGTTTGGCGCTCATCCTGACTCATCTGCATCACCACAACCAAATTAAGATGCAGAGTTCACCACTTAACTACCAGATAGAATTGAGAAGAATTATGCGTAAACACCTAATTGTCGTAGCTACTGCTGCTATCGTTTCTTTACCAACTTTCGCTAACACTCCATACGTAGCTGTAGAGCTTGCAAAGGGTTCATACAACACATCTGTCACGGAAGCAGAAGATAAAATGATCGCCGACAAACTTGATAATGCAGGCTCATTCGCTATCAAAGCAGGCAGCTACGTAAACGACAACGTACGTGTCTACGGTTACCTACAATACAACGGCGAAAACGAGCTAACCACTACCGATCCAATCGAAAATGATCAAGTGAAGTTCAATTTAGAAGGCTACCAATTCGGTGTGGGTTCAGATTATGTTTACCACATCGACAAGAGATTTTACGTTCTGGCTGGCGGCTCTCTGGGCTTTTACCAAAGTGAGCTAGAGACAAGTGTGACTATCTCTGGCTTTGGCACGGGTACAACGACTAGCAAAAACTCAGGCCTAACTTACGGTCTTAATGCAGGCTTAGGCTATATGTTCACCGACCATTTTGGTATGGAAGCAGGCTACCGTTTCAACTACTACGCAGGTAACGAGCATAAAGTGAGCGACGAACCACTGGCTAAGTTCAGCTCTTCTAACCAAGGCTATATCAACGCGACTTACAAATTCTAATCGTTGTAAAACTCGGTGCGTTACCCCTGACGCCCCGAGTTTCTCATTATTGATACAGAGAAACTAAGTTAGCTAGGAATCTATAAGTCACAGGAATATTTTAGTAGAATGCTCGGCGTCTTTTTGTTCCCCAAATACCTCTATGAATCTTCTCGATCTGGCTAAACAAAGCGGTAAAAGCATCGCTATAGCCGACCTAATCTATGACCCTATTGATAAAACGCTGACAAATAACCAGCAAGAAATTGCTTTGGAACCACGCAATGTTGCGCTATTAGAAGTCTTGTTAGCTAATGTTGGTGAACCAACGTCCATCGAACAATTCATCGATCAGGTGTGGGGCAATCAGTATATTTCTAAAAATGTCGTCACTAATCGCATCAGTCTATTGCGTAACTTGTTCAGAGAAAATCTCCCTGACATCGATTCAACCAAGCTAATTGTGACCTACCCTAAACGTGGTTATTACATCCCAAATTGCCATGTTCAACTAATAGAGAAGTCACACACTCTTTCGCCTCTGAAAGAGGCAAACAAGAGACACTCCAAACCGTCAAAGAGGGTGACTGCCTGCACCGCTGTTATTCTCGCTTGTGTGGTTGGCCTCGCAACCCTAGTGAATACTTACTTTGATGTAAAAGTTGAGTCAAAAGGTCAAGCTTTATACGTTCCTCAAGTACGTCTGTTACTTGATCAGATATCTTCTTCGCAGCCATCTACTCAGCACGAGGCACTTAAACTCAAAGTGCTTTTTCTCCATGCATACAGCCATTCTCCCTACATCCATTTGGCGAACATGCGCTCACCAAGCTACTACTTAATGAGTCTAAGCGAATATCATCATTTTCCTGGTTCAGATGCCCTGAATGATTCCGATTACAAACTCACTTTTAACCTGGTAAAGGACAAAGACGTCAGCGATAAACTGGAAGTCATCCTGAATCATTCGGTTTCTGCACGTGTCGCATGGCGAAATCTATATACGTTGAAGACCAACAACCTGTTGGAGACGGTCAATAAAATCAATGCTGATTTAACTGAGTATTTCAAGCTACCGACGCCAATTATGCAGATCGAACACAAGCTACAAACCAGTCTTAGTCAAATTACTGATAGTGATTTTGACCGCCTGGCAGATCAGCCGATGAGCGGAGCTGAAATCAGTTTCTATACTCGAGAATTACTGTTCAGTGCCCAGTCGCCAGACGCTCTGAGAAAGTGGATCAATAAAGTAAAACAAACCACGCTAACACCGTCTCCAGAATTACATATGCTACTGGCATTACTCACTTATCGCGCTGGAGACATTGAAAAAAGCCTACAGATGCTGCAAAGAGAGTATGTAGCGGAAATACCGAGCAACGCTTTGATCTTGTTGCTTCAAGCAAATATTAGCCGTAAAAAACGCAACATAGATGAATACTTGAGCAACTACCTAAAGGCAACAGCGGCTCTAACAAGTAGTGTACCTGCCAAGCAAGTTTTGGCTCACTATACGAGTGAAAACAGGCCGGCTGCCTGCTTAGATTTATGGAAAAATGCGCTCTCAAACATTGACTATATCCAAATGCCAGACAGCATTCTTTGGCAGGCAGTGGAACGATTTTGCTCGCCTTTAGATGGCGCATAGATGGCAAAGCCCAGTATAGGATGCACAAAAAAAGCTGCCACCGGCAGCCCTTTTAGAATCAGTTAGCGTGCATTAACCTTGAGTAACTAATTGCGTCATCATCTCAATATGCAAGTCATCGTCATTGAGGCAAGGAATATAGGTAAATGTTTCACCACCATTCTCGGTGAAAATCTCACAACACTGCTCAGCCAGTTCTTCCAGTGTTTCCAAACAATCGACAGAAAATGCAGGCGCAAGAATATCGAGCTTTTTAATCCCTTTACTCGGTAGTGTTTCCAAGGTCTTGTCCGTATAGGGCTGTAGCCACTCTTCACGACCAAAACGAGACTGGTAGGTCATACCGATTTGATTGGGTGCCAATCCTAACTCACGTGCAAGTAGCGTCGTGGTGACATCGCAATGCTGTGGGTAGATATCACCATTATCCGCATAGCGCTTAGGAATTCCATGGTAAGAACACAGCAGATAGTCACCTTTGCCGTTCTCTTGCCAAGAACGTTTTACGCTCTCTGCCAACGCTTTGATGTACAAAGGATGATCATGATAATCACGAATGAACCGATAACTTGGTACAACGGGCATCTTTTTAAATGCTTTGGTCAATCCATCCGAGACTGCCGCCGTCGTTGTACCTGAATACTGAGGGTATAGAGGCAGGACAATCACCTGTTCAACACCTTGCTCAAGTAGAGCTTCCAAACCTGTTTGCAAGCTCGGGTTGCCATACGTCATACCAATTTCAACAGGCATATCAATTGAAGTTTTTAGCTTCTCTGCTTGTCTTTTCGAATAGACCATTAACGGTGAGCCCTGCTCCATCCAAACTGACTGATACAACTTGGCTACTTTAGGTGCGCGAACAGGCAAGATAACACCATGCAAAATTGGACACCATAACCAGCGAGTCATATCGACCACTCGTTTGTCATGGAGGAACTGACCCAAAAACTGCTTTACTGCAGGGGACGTTGCTTCATCAGGGGTACCAAGGTTGACCAATAATACACCTTGTCTCTTATTGTTTTGCATAGCTTCCTATCAATCCTAAAAGGGATATTTACGTAAATAAGATCTTGATAGATCAACGAATAAACATAAAAAAGCGACCCAACTTGGGTCGCTTTAACTATAACAAATTTTCAAAATTCGCTGTTAGCTATTTATGCTAGCGCTTTCTCGATATCAGCACTGACTTCAGCAACTTGCTTAGTACCATCGAATTTAAGGTATTTAGTGTTACCCGCTTCTGCTTCTTTACCGTAGTACTCGATTAGTGGCGCAGTTTGATCATGGTAGACACCAAGACGAGCACGTACTGTCTCTTCTTTGTCGTCGTCACGAACAACAAGGTCTTCACCCGTTACGTCATCTTTACCTTCAACTTTAGGCGGGTTGTAAACAACGTGGTAAGTACGGCCAGAAGCCAGGTGAGCACGACGACCAGCCATACGCTCTACAATCACGTCATCAGCAACGTCAAATTCGATAACGTAATCGACCGCTACACCCATTTCTTTTAGACCATCAGCCTGAGGAATAGTGCGTGGGAAGCCATCTAGTAGGAAACCTTTTTCGCAGTCATCTTGAGCGATGCGCTCTTTGATTAGACCAAGGATGATTTCATCAGAAACTAGCTGACCAGCGTCAATAACAGCTTTAGCTTGCTTACCAAGCTCTGTACCTGCTTTGATAGCAGCACGTAGCATGTCACCAGTAGAGATTTGCGGAACACCGTATTTTTCCATGATGAAATTTGCTTGTGTGCCTTTACCTGCACCTGGAGCACCTAGAAGAATGATGCGCATGTTGAATCCTCTTAAGATAATGATGATTTATACCGAAGCTCACTATGGTGTCGTAAATCACACAGCCTTAGCTCACGGTAAGTTTCGGTATAACTGTTATTACAGTTAACAATAAAACAGGCGTGCACATTACACGCCCGCTCGTTTGGTTTCAAGAATGCATTCTATCATACAATTTAAAACCAAAGCGCGAATTACGACTAAAGAATGCTTAAACACTCACATTTGCCGCTTATTTAACGCGCTTCATTCACGATTAAAGCAATTAAGCTAAAAAGCCCGCAAGATGCGAGCTTTTTACCAATTTTCAGCTATTAGCCCTTAGTCAAAAGCGCATTAATTGCACCTAAGAATTGAGATGGATCTTCCATTGAGCCACGCTCAGCTAACATCGCTTGACCAAGTAGAAGTTCAACCCAACGGCCAAAGGCTTCTTCGTCTGCTTCATCAGCCATACGCTTAACCAAGGTATGTTCAGGGTTAATTTCGAAGATGTACTTCACTTCTGGCGCAGCTTGACCTGCGGCTTCCAGCAGTTTGGCCATCTGCGTACCCATGTCAAAGTCGTCAGTCACTACAACGGCTGGCGTTGTTGCTAGCTTAAAGGTGGTACGAACCTCCTTAACACGATCGCCTAAGTACTCTTTAGTACGTTCAACGACTGACTTGAACTCTTCTTCGGTTTCTTTGTGTTTCTCTTTCTCAGCTTCATCTTCAAACTTGCTAAGATCGAGCCCCGCCTTTGTGATCGACTGGAACTGTTTACCATCAAATTCAGTGAGGTAGTTCATCAGCCACTCATCAATACGGTCAAACATTAGAATGACTTCGATGCCTTTAGAACGGAACTGTTCTAAGTGTGGGCTATTCTTAGCCGCCGCATAACTATCCGCTGTTAAGTAGTAGATCTTATCTTGACCTTCTTTCATGCGCTCAACGTATGACGTAAGGCTAACGGTCTGTTCAGAAGAGTCCACTTCCGTCGAAGCAAAACGCAACAAGGCCGCAATTTTTTCCTTATTGCTGAAGTCTTCTGCTGGGCCTTCTTTTAGCACCAAGCCAAACTCTTTCCAGAATGATTGATACTTTTCTTCATCATTCTTAGCCATGCGCTCTAGCATCGTTAGAACACGCTTAGTACAAGCATTGCGTAGAGACTGAGTCACTTTGTTGTCTTGTAGGATTTCACGCGATACATTGAGTGGCAGATCGTTGGAATCTATCAGGCCACGTACGAAACGTAGGTACGATGGCATAAACTGCTCTGCGTCATCCATAATGAATACGCGCTGTACATACAATTTCAGACCAGATTTGTGGTCACGGTTCATCATATCCCAAGGTGCTTTCGCAGGGATGTAAAGTAAGCTGGTGTAGTCGTTTTTACCCTCAACACGGTTGTGGCTCCATGTTAGAGGATCGGCAAAATCGTGAGAAACGTGCTTGTAGAACTCTTGATACTCTTCTTCAGAAATATCGGATTTATTGCGAGTCCAAAGTGCTTGAGCCTTATTGATCTGCTCCCATTTTTTCTCACCTGTTTCTTTGCCTTCATCATCACGAACTGACGTTTGAATCGCAACAGGAATACCAATGTGATCGGAATACTTGCTGATCACTTCACGCAGACGCCATTCGTTTAGGAACTCTTTACCTTCTTCTCGCATATGAAGAACAATATCTGTACCGCGAGTTTCTTTGGTGATGTTTTCGATGGTGTACTCACCTTCACCCGCTGAGTGCCATTGAACGGCTTGGTCACTCGCTAGGCCAGCTGCGCGAGTGCGAACCGTGACGGCATCAGCAACGATGAATGCAGAGTAAAAGCCGACACCGAATTGACCAATTAACTGAGAGTCTTTCGATTGATCTTCTGAAAGCTTAGAGAAAAACTCCGCTGTGCCAGATTTCGCGATGGTGCCCAGATGCTCGATGACATCCTCACGACTCATACCGATACCGTTGTCTGAGATCGTTAAGGTATTCGCTTCTTCATTAAAGGAAAGTTTTACGCCAAGTTCAGCGTCACCTTGGTACAAGTCTGGATTTGACAGTGCTTGAAAGCGCAGTTTGTCAGAAGCGTCAGACGCATTAGAAATCAGCTCGCGAAGGAAAATCTCTTTATTTGAATAAAGAGAATGAATCATCAAATGAAGTAATTGTTTTACCTCAGACTGAAAACCGCGAGTTTCTTTGTTTTGTGTTACTGTTTCGCTCATGATAACTCCATAAGTTCTATAGTTATCAAGCCACTACCCTAATCAAAAAAAGAGTAATTTGGCCCAAATCTGTCAGTTAACATGAGGGTGACAAATGTAAATTCAAGGTCAAGAATCATAAAAACAGTGTTTTTTTATCTCAATCTTTACTATCCTTGCACTCTCTAAAAATCAAAAAATCTAAACTAGAGTAATTTTGGACTAGTCTTAGAAAGCGCCTTACTTGAATAACTGTCTGAAACTTAAATTAAATGGCCATCATTAATGAGTAATATAGGTACTAAGTTTAATCTTGCGAATAGATTTACTTTTGATCCCAATACAAACTCCCTCACAGACAAGGAATGCGAAAACGAACTGATTCGTTTAGGGAGCAACGAAAGCCGGATTCTTCTTTTACTTTGTGAAAAACCGAGTGAAATCGTCTCGCGTAATGATTTACACGATTTCGTATGGCGTAAACAAGGCTTTGAAGTCGATGATTCAAGCCTAACGCAAGCCATTTCTACACTACGTAAGCTTCTCAAAGACTCAACAAAGTCACCAATGTTCGTTAAAACGGTGCCAAAACGCGGTTACCAGCTAATCTGCTCGGTAGAACGTACAACGCCATTGATGAGTGGTGTTAACGAAGTTGAACAACCTGCTGTTGCAATGGAAGACGTAGAAATACCTCTTCAGCATGCTTCTGAACCTGTAATTGATACTGAGCTTATTTCTGCAGAACCTCAATTAGAAGCACCTATTCCAGCGCCTGAAGTAACGAAGTATTCAAGCTTAATGGCTAAGGTGTTGGTCGCACTCGCTCTGTTACTGCCACTGTGCGTTGTTTTATTTACTAACCCGAGTGAATCAAAATTCCGTCAACTTGCTGTTTATGACAATACTCCGGTTAAAACGCCACTCAATCATCCTGATTTAAGTCGCTGGTACCCGTCAATTGAGCAGTGTGTGAAAAAGTACAATGAAACACATACTAACGAGCTTGCGCCAGTCGAAGTCATTGCCACTGGTGGTCAGAATAATCAGTTGGTTCTCAACTACATTCATTCTCTGGATAACTCAGGCGAGAACGTGACATTACGTATCTTCGCTGAGCAACAAGATCTCAGTAAAGTTTGCCAATAGGAACCACCAAGATGAATCAGAAAATTGCAGCAGGCCTACTTATTCTGTCAGCGGTATTTAGTGGTTGGCTTTACTGGGGAAGTGACCTCAAAGTAGAGCAAGTGCTAACTTCAAATGAGTGGCAGTCAAAAATGGTTACTGTTATCGCGGCAAAGATTCCCGATGACTCAGTGGGTCCTTTACGTAAAGCGAATGTCGTCTCTAACGTTAAGTATCTGCCAAACAATACTTATATTCGTGTAGCGACAGTACGTCTCTATGGTAACGACACTGAAAATGAAAGCATTATCAACATTTCAGAGACAGGCCATTGGGACATCAGCGATAACTACTTACTCGTCTCTCCGACCGAGTTTAAAGATGTCTCTTCGGCGCAAAGTCAAGACTTTACCGAAGATCAGCTAAGTCTGATTACTCAGCTGTTTAAAATGGACGCACAGCAAAGTCGCCGTATCGATATTGTGAATGATAAAACATTACTTCTGACTAGCTTAAGTCACGGTTCTACGGTACTTTTCACCAACTAAACAATAAAACAAAAGGGGCATGACGCCCCCTTTTTTCTAAGCATCACATGGATTGGACAAACACTGTTGGCCTATTTGTTGGCTCTCTGATTGCTAACACTCTCGCCTCACTCTCTGGCGGAGGCGCTGGACTACTTCAGTTCCCATTACTGATATTCTTAGGTCTACCTTTCTCGATTGCTCTAGCAACCCATAAGATAGCCAGCGTTGCGCTCGGCATTGGGGCCGCCTATACCCATATCAAACACAAAAGCTTTAGCTACAAGGTTGCGTTATATCTGGTTATCGTCGGTAGCTTAGGCGTCATTATCGGTGCGAATATTGTCCTTCTCATCCCAGAGCAAATCGCGGAAACCGCTCTCGGTCTGATGATACTCGCTCTAGGAATCTACTCTCGATTTAAGCCACAACTCGGCCAGCAAGAGATCCAACGCAACCGTCATCACTTTGGCTGGGCGCTAGGTGGAATTGGTATGATGGTCATCGGCGTTATCAACGGTTCGCTGACCGCGGGTTCTGGTCTCTTAGTGACCATTTTTCTTGTTCGTTGGTTTGGGTACAGCTATAAACAAGCCGTTGCGTTAACCATGTTGTGTGTTGGTTTATTCTGGAATGGGATTGGGGGTGTCGCTATGGTTCATGCTGGAGCTCCCGTTTACTGGCCTTGGTTACCCGCTTTGCTGTTAGGCTCGTTTATTGGTGGTGGGCTAGGAGCCTACCTGACGACCCGTGTGAACAATCGCGCAATCAAGCTGTGTTTCGAGCTGCTTACCTTTGCTGTCGGCATTAAATTAATTATCTAGAAGGAAGGACCATGCAAAAAGCCAATATTAATATCTACTACTGTCGTCAGTGTAACTGGATGCTCCGTTCAACTTGGCTCAGTCAGGAGTTACTGCATACCTTTAGTGAAGAGATTGAGTCACTCACTCTTCACCCTGATACAGGCGGACGATTTGAGATCCACTGCAATGGAAAGATGATTTGGGAACGTAAGCGCGATGGCGGTTTTCCGGAAGCTAAAGTGCTTAAACAACGCGTCAGGGATCTGATCGACCCTGAGCGCGATCTTGGTCATTCTGATTCTAAGTAACGACGTTCAACTAACATCAACTGCGCCATTAACGTGGCGCTATCGTTGTTTGCATCATCACTTGATTGTCAAATGTCATGACTTTCAACTGAGAGTCGTCAAGCATGCCATAGCTTGCTTCGTAACCTTGCCGAGGAAAGGTTGCAGAACCAGGATTAAAGATATACTGATCGCCATCTAACTCAGCAGCCGGAATATGGCTGTGCCCGTGAACAATCACATCTCCAACCTTTAGTGGCGGTCGATTAGCAGCGTTGTATAGGTGACCATGCGTTACAAATAGGCGTTGACCGCTTTCCAACATAACCCAGGCGTAATCCATCATCATGGGAAACGAAAGTAGCATCTGATCCACTTCACTATCACAATTTCCGCGAACAGCAATGATTTGCTTAGCATACTGATTAAGCCGTTCACTCACTTGCTGTGGGTTATATCCTTCTGGTACAGGGTTGCGGGGACCATGATTTAACGTGTCCCCCAGCAAAAATAAGGTTTGCGCACCAGATTGCTCAAACGCATCCAAGACAAGTTCGGTTGCAGGCAAAGAACCATGCAGGTCAGAGGCAAAAAAGAGTTTCACGACATCATCTCCTCAAAAATACGCTGCAGATTCTACTCCCTGAGACCCAATTAGTCATCTCTAACCATGCCGTTTATCACTATGTTATTGTAGCTGACCATACCAACCACTTTGCCTTGTTCAATAACGGGAGCACGGCTGATACCAAAACGTTCAAACAAGCGAGCGCAATACTTCACATTCATGTCAGGAGAAACAGACAACGCGGGTTTGGTCATGATTTCGTAAATATTGGTGCGTTCTGGAGAACGATTCTGAGCGAGCACCTTCTTGGCTATGTCATTCATCAACACTACGCCGTACTCATCTTCATCGTTACGTTTGTCGACCACCAGCGCTTTCACTTCATGGCTGCGCGCTAGTTGAATACCCTCTTTAACGGTAGTTAAGCCATCCACAATGACATAGTTGCTAGTCATTACATCACGCACTCTGACTTTCACATGCTCTGTCATATCTCATCCTCCACAACTTTTGTTAGTTTCTCGACCTGATGGGCGACACCCACCGCATCTTCAATATCGATCTGAATCGCAATCCCCTGTCCGGACTCCTGATCAAACTCCCCCACCTCATTAATCGTCTCCAAGATGTGTCTTGATAAGTGTTCTTCAACCACAAAGAGCAATACGTCCTTTTGGACATCTAGAGTTAAACCAAAAAAGGTCCTTTTTTGATTTAGGCCCTCACCACGAGCATTATTTATCACTGTCGCCCCTGTTGCCCCAGCCTTTCGAGCGGCGTCCAGCACAACATCTGTTTTACTATCTTCAACAAATGCAACGAGTAATTTAAAGCGCATTTTCTTTGTCCTCCTGCTCAGTACCTTTGTTGAGCCACTGAGTGATTTGTGCGTATCCCATGACCGAGATCATCGGAAATAAACTAGCAAAAGCAATTAGTCCAAACCCATCTATCATTGGACTTCGTCCCGGTACGGTTGAAGCAAGCCCTAACCCTAACGCTGCCACTAAAGGAACGGTAACCGTAGATGTCGTCACCCCGCCTGAATCGTAGGCGAGGGGAATGATTAATTGGGGTGCGTAGAAGGTTTGGATAACGACAATGACGTAACCAGCAATGATGTAATAGTGAATTGGGTCTCCAGCAACAATGCGATAGCTTCCCAACGCAATACCAAATGCAACCCCTAGCGCAACAGCAATTCTCAAACCGTTGACGCTAATACTGCCCCCCGAGACCTGATTGGCTTTTATAGCCACCGCGATTAAAGAGGGTTCGGCTATGGTCGTGCTAAAGCCGATAAAGAATGCGAACAAATAGACCCAGTAGTAGTCGAACCACTCAATTTTCTCGCCAACCGAAACACGAAACTCAGCAATAAAATTTGGCTCAGTTAGCTGGGTTGCCATGGTTTCACCCAGCGGGAATAAGGCAAAATCAAGGCCGATAAGAAACAGCGACAATCCAAGAATGACATAGAAGAAGCCCAAAATGACCTTAGGCAAGTTGTTAACTGGTCGTCTCAATACCGCAAACTGAAAACCAAATATAATCGTCGCAATCGGTACAACATCACTGATGGTACCGATGAAAACGTCAATAAAGTGGGACCATTCGATCATGCGATCACCATTCCGTAGACCATCACGAACATCATGGGAAGTAGCGATGCAAACGCAATTAAACCGAATCCATCAATCATCGGATTGCGTCCTTTAATCGCTGATGCAAGCCCTACCCCTAAAGCCGTAACCAAAGGTACAGTAATCGTAGAAGTGGTCACACCGCCAGAGTCGTAGGCAACGCCAATAATGCTTTGAGGCGCAAACATAGTCAGAACCACGACTCCAATGTAACCACCGATGATCATGTATTGAATCGGCCAACCTTTCAGAATTCGAAGTACACCAAGTAAAATCGCGATACCGACAGAAAGCGCAACGGTGTAACGCAATCCATTCGCGTAATCTTCCATCGCTTGCTCATGGTGGGCAATCATACCTCCTTCAGCGGCCACTTCTGCGGCTTCATCAGCAACAGCGGTAAGTGCAGGCTCTGCGACGGTAGTACCAAAACCTAAACAAAAAGCGAAAGCCAGCAACCAAAATACACTGCCTTTGCGAGCAAATGCCTGAGCCATCGTCTCCCCTATAGGAAAGAGCCCCATTTCCAAACCAAAGATGAAGAAGGTCAGACCGAACACCACCAGCACTAAGCCAAATAGGATTGAAACTAAGTTCGGTAAGGGTTCCTGTAATACCACCAGTTGAAAGAAAGCAATTACAACCACAATAGGCATTAAATCCCTGAGACTTCCAAGTAGCGCCTTAGCTAACGCTATCATTGCCTGCACATAACCTCCTGTCCGTCGGTGCTATACCCCTACTTATTAGCATGGCAAACAAATACGACTTCGGCTGTGACTGCCCCTACGTAGAGGAATAGAAAGGTAACAAAATGTTAAAATTGTGATATTGATACATGTGATCACTTTTCATGCTAAGTCGCTATAATTAGTAACAATAGTTGTCTATGGTAAAACCTAATTTAGGTTGCCATGAATCATAAAAGGATAAGGAATGAAGGTACTGCTCACAGGTGGGACAGGTTTTATTGGCCGAGAACTCCTCAAACACTTAACCACCCATGAGATTGTACTGCTTACTCGCGACCCCAAAAGGGCAAAAGAGAGACTCAGCCACACCGATATGGGCAACGTGACCTACGTAACGACCTTAGATCGCTTTCAACATCTCAACGATTTTGATGCGGTAATTAACTTAGCCGGTGAACCTATCGCGGATAAACGTTGGAGTAAAACGCAGAAAGACATTATTTGTGACAGTCGCTGGTCATTAACAGAGCATTTAGTTGAATTGATTCATGCCAGCACAAATCCCCCTGACGTATTGATCAGCGGTTCTGCGGTGGGCTATTACGGCGATCAGCAAGAACACCCTTTCGATGAGTCTTTGCACGTCTCCGATCGTGGATTTCCTCACCATGTGTGTAGCAAGTGGGAACAAATAGCCAATCGCGCGCGTTCCGAAATGACGCGTGTCTGTATTCTTCGCACTGGTGTCGTACTATCCCCGCAAGGCGGTGCACTGCTTAAGATGCTACCACCCTATCGATTTGGTTTAGGTGGTCCTCTAGGGAGTGGACGCCAGTATATTCCTTGGATTCATATGCTAGACATGGTGAGAGGAATCATCTATTTACTCGAAACCCCTCACGCACACGGTGAGTTTAACTTCTGTGCACCACATCCGGTGACAAACAAGCTGTTTAGTCAGACTCTAGCCAAAACCTTAAAGCGCCCTCACCTATTACGAACACCTAAATGGTTGATGTCCTTAGCGATGGGTGAAAGCTCCGTGTTGTTGTTTGACAGTATTCGAGCCAAACCTAAAAAGTTGACTGAGCTGGGTTTTCATTTTAGCTATTCACGTATTGAGCCAGCGCTAAAAAATCTGTTACAACACCAAGAGTAATCCAGTACTCTAAAATTCACTATCGCTCAACTAATTACTTGAAATGCAAAAATCCATTCTCATTACCGGTTGCTCAACAGGCATCGGGTATACGTGCGCCCATGCCTTACACAAGCGTGGTTATCAAGTCATCGCCTCTTGTCGTAAACAAGCTGACGTTGATAGGTTACGCTCCGAAGGACTGACTTGTCTGCAACTTGATCTCAATGACAGCAACAGCATCAAGCTCGCCGTCAAACAAACTCTCGAGCTAACCGATGGGAAGCTCGACGCGTTATTCAATAATGGTGCGTATGGTCAACCGGGAGCGTTGGAAGATCTACCTACTGACGGGTTACGTGAACAATTCGAGAGTAACTTTTTCGGTTGGCATCAGCTAGTGTGTGAAATCTTACCCACAATGCGCCGCCAAGGTTCAGGAAGAATCATTCAGAACAGCTCCGTGCTCGGATTTGCAGCCATGAAGTACCGAGGTGCTTACAACGCCTCTAAATTCGCACTTGAAGGTTGGAGTGATACATTACGTTTAGAACTCAAAGGCAGTAACATTCATATCAGTCTTATTGAACCCGGCCCTATCGAAACTCAATTTCGAGCCAATGCCTTAAAGGCATTCCAGCGCTGGATTACCATTGAATCAAGTGTCCATCACGAGCAATATCAGCAACAAATGTCTCGCCTTGATAGCCAAAGTTCAAACAATGCTTTTGTCTTGCCAGCCGACGCATGTGTTGGTCCTCTCATCCATGCCCTTGAATCAAACAAACCAAAGATTCGTTATCGGATTACTACCCCGACTAAAGTTTTTGCCGTCCTCAAACGGATTCTGCCCACTCGGCTGTTGGATAAAATATTGTGGCATGCCGCGTAAAATAACTAACGCGGCTGTCATGATTTCGTAACATTGAGACACTATATTGAAGCTTGGGGAAACCCTTATACAGATTTTGCCAATGCTACATTATTCGGAATAACTCAATGTCTTTAATACAGTTAAACTGGCTAAGTGTAGGAGTTGCACTAACGTTGTTTATCGTTTTATAGACACCCTTCGCTTGCCCATTTGGGAAATACGAACACCGCCTACACTAGGCGGTGTTCTTGTTTTCGTCACGAGATATTTCAACTCGTTAACTTGAACTCAGCCTGTCACGCCCATATCTTGTCTATACAGACCATGTTGCAAGGAAACCTTACATGCAATCACCATTTATTGTTGAGCTCAATGAGCAGAACTTCCGCCAAGTACTTGAAGAATCGATGCAAACACCTGTGCTTATTCACTTCTGGGCGCCAATGAGCCAAGAGAGTTCACAAGTGATACCTGAACTGCAAACACTTGCCCAACAATATAACGGCGCATTTACTCTGGCACTGCTTAACTGTGAGCAAGAACAGATGATTGCAAGTCAGTTTGGCGTTCAAGCCTTGCCTACGATTGCACTGTTTATGAATGGTCAACCCGTTGATGGACTGGGCGGCCCTCAGCCGATTTCAGCAATCCAAGAGATGCTGACTAAACACCTGCCAAGCCAAGACGAACGCAACCTACAACAAGCATTTGAGTGGATCCAAACAGGTAACCATGCACAAGCGCTACCGCTATTAGAATCATTAGATGCAGCGATTCAACAAAAAGGCGACGTTAAGTTGGCTCTTGCAGATTGCTACATTGAAGGAAAAGATTACCAGCAAGCGAGAGCGCTGCTTGACCACATCCCCCTTGAATACCAAGACAACTACTACAAAGGCTTAATTGCCAAACTCGACCTGCAAGCCCAAGCTGCAAATAGCCCTGAGATCCAGTTGCTGGAACAAGCATTAGAAGCAGATCCAAACGATTTAAAGCTCACCAACGAACTCGCGCTCAGCTACCATCAGGTGAACAGAGATGAAGAGGCGCTTGAATTGTTAATGTCAGCACTAAAGGGCAACCTGAATGCCCTTGATGGTGAAATTAAAAAATCATTTATGGATATTCTTGCTGCTTTGGGACAGGGAAATGCAATCGCCAGTAAATACCGCCGACAATTGTATTCAATGCTATATTAGTGCCTTCTAAATCATAAACTTAAAGCCGGTCATTCCGGCTTTTATTTTGTCAAAACTCGCCTTTAGGTCTCACTTATGCCATTGTTTCAGTCGTTCAATTAAGCAACAATTATAAAACGACTCTCATAAGGAACTCTAATATGGCTATTGATTCATTGATTACTATTGGCGTCTTCATCATCGTCGCCATTGCCTTAGTGGTGGCAGGAGTAAAAACTGTCCCTCAAGGCAATAACTGGACGGTTGAGCGCTTTGGACGTTATACACATACCCTAAAGCCAGGCCTTAACTTAATCATTCCGTTAATCGATCAAGTTGGACATAAAATCAACATGATGGAACGAGTGTTGGATATCCCCGCACAAGAGGTCATCTCCAAAGATAACGCCAATGTCACTATTGATGCCGTTTGTTTCGTTCAAGTCATTGATGCCTCGCAGGCTGCCTATGAAGTTAACGACCTCGAACATGCCATTCGTAATTTAACCCTAACAAACATCCGTACAGTGCTAGGCTCAATGGAACTCGATGAGATGCTTAGCCAGCGCGACATGATCAACACCAAGTTACTGGCAATCGTTGATGAAGCAACCAATCCTTGGGGTGTAAAAGTAACCCGTATTGAAATCAAAGACGTACAACCACCCGCCGATCTAACCGCAGCGATGAACGCGCAAATGAAAGCAGAGCGTAACAAACGCGCTGAAGTACTTGAAGCTGAAGGGGTTCGACAAGCAGAAATCTTGCGTGCAGAAGGTCATAAACAATCTGAGATTCTTAAAGCTGAGGGTGACAAACAAGCCGCTATACTTCAAGCAGAAGCTCGTGAGCGAGCTGCCGAAGCGGAGGCTCGTGCGACCACAATGGTTTCTGAAGCGATCGCCAAAGGAGACATGCAAGCCGTCAATTACTTCATTGCTCAAGGTTATACCGAGGCGTTAAAATCAATTGGTCAGGCAGAAAACGGCAAGATTATCATGTTGCCTCTCGAAGCCGCTGGCTTGATGGGTTCGATCGCTGGTATCGCTGAAATGTTTAATCACAACAAACCTACAGACAAATAGAGGTTCAATTGCTGGAATTACTTGAAACTGTTAACTACTGGCATTGGCTGGCCTTGGGGCTTGTGCTGCTCGCTTTTGAACTGCTCGGCACCGCTGGCTACTTACTTTGGTTAGGCCTTTCCGCAATGGTGGTTGGGGCTCTGCTGACTTTGATACCCATGAGTTGGCAGTTGCAGTGGGTCTCGTTTGGCGTATTTTCCTTGGTAACCACATGGCTATGGTGGCGCAGGCAATTTAGATCAGATCGCGCATCCGATGACAACCGCGAACTCAATCAAAAAAGTAAGCAGTTAGTGGGTCAAACTTTTGTCCTCGATGAAGATTTCCCTGCGGGTAAAGGTCGAGTAAAAGTCGGTGATACGACTTGGACAGCACGATCTGAGATCAGTATAAGTGCAGGTCATTGGGTAGAGATAATCAAAATAGATGGTATTGTTTTAACTATTAAGGCTAAACCACTGAACAAAAATGATCTAATCCCCTAAAAAAGGGAGCTATATAGCTCCCTTTTTACCAACTATAGGTCGAGTAGTTTTTTTATTATCGCTTTACGTTCTTCTCGATCTGCTTTCTCGTACCAGTAACCAAACATTTCTGCCTCTTTGCTCTTACCAAAAAGCTCTGTATTTGACTCTGATCGATTCGCAACAGCCCAATTTACCGCCTTTTGCTGTTCATCCGCTTTCATTTGTTCAAACCAATATTGGGACATTTCCAATGCTTTAGATTGCGGTTCAAAGTCCGTAGCCTGATTTGTTACTATAGCGGGGCTGCTGGCCACCTTTTTGTTGGCTAATGTACCGTTGCTACCACTTTTAACTAATGCCTCAATGTATTTCGCTGGAACAGAAAAGGTAAATATAGAGTTCTTAGATGCTGCAACATCAAATACTAAGTCCTCACCGAGTGACTCCATAAATAGGGACTGGTCGACTGGAAACTTCAGATATTGGGTTGTAGTGCAGATATCACTACATGTCTCTGCCGAAGCTGCGTAAGATTCAAGGTCTACTTTTAAATTGTTTTCACTAAAATTGACATAGCTAAACTGTGAATAATTTTTGAAATACTGTAGCTCCATTGTGATGAATGAAGCTGGAGCGCTTTGGTTTTCATATGGAGCTACATAGTTAAATTCTAAGGTTGATTTGACTAACTGACCACCTTGAATATCAATGGTTTCAGGTGTAAGCGTTTTTCCAGTAACGATCTGGTATGTTTGTTTACTTTCAATACGTTTGACCGCATCTGAAAAATCACTATTCGCGTCCAAAGTGGTACAACCAACTAATACGAAAGGAAAAGAAATCAATAATGCTTTATTCATAGAAATCACCTTGGAATTGCTTTACTACATCAAGAAACGTTGTTCGTATTTACAGCGACAAAGTAAACAACAAACGCCGGCCAATATGACCGGCGTGCACTATTTACTAAAACTCTAATTAGAAGCCGTATTCTAGACCTACACGTACAACGAATGTCTCTGTGTTTTTACCATCTGACTTAATGTCGCGTTGAGCAACACGAACGTAAGGCACGAAGCCATTATGGACGTACATTAGCTGACCTGAAACGATGCTATCTTCGTCATTCTGCTTAACACCTGCTTTCTCTGACTCCATGTTTGCAGCGTAGCCTAGTTTAAAGCCCCATGGACCACTCCAGTACTGACCAATAACAGAGTAAGAAGCCTGTTCAGATGTTACACCTGAAGTAGTTTTAGACTCACCCGCTTTATACGCTGCTGCTAAACCAAAGCCAGCTGGTAGTGAAGCTTCAAAGCCAACGATATAACCGAAAGTATCTGCACTAACCGCGTCTGCAGCTTCGGCAGTTTGGTAGTTTGAACCCTGTGTCACATCTTGATCATCGTAATCTTTACAACCAGATGGAGTTGCACAGTACGCCCACGCCTCATCAACTTTTGCTGAAACTGAACGATCTTGCTCACTTTCTACACCAGCATGAATTGTGAAGCTATCAGCTAGTTTGTAATGAAGGTTAGCACCGTAGAAATAATTATCTTTCACATTAGATTCACCGCGACCTGTCGCTAGCGCAAAGCTGAAGCCGTTGTGATCCACAGAATCGTAACGCGCCATATCACCTTGACGATCACGGTTAAACTTCACATCACCACCCCAGTCGAAAGCAGCACCCAGACCTGGGTTTGAGTATGGCCAGTCAATGATTTCATACATAGGTGTCAACATACGACCGAAACGAACTTTACCCCAGTCACCTTGCAAACCTAGGAACGTATCACGGTTACCAAGAGTGGCACCTGTACCGTTTTCACCAACATAACCTGATTCGATTTGCATGAAAACATTTACGTTATCGAACATATCTTTACTAGCACGGAAACCAATACGTGATTCATTCTCGTAGTCGTAACCTGTACTTTTATCGGTTACAACACCAGTGCTCATGTTTGTTTCATCTTGGTCGTAGTTAACAACAGAGATTGCCGCCACACCGTAAGCTTGAACGTTGAAGTCTGAAATAATACCGACTTGAGATGTCTCTGCTGCCATAGCGCTAGTTGAAGCGAATGCTACTGCAGCACCAAGAAGAGTACGTTTAAACATTTTGTCCATGGAAAAACTCCTAAAAATGGATATAGCTGTCTTATTTTTTTCTCACCTTAAGTTGGCCGCCGAAGGGAGAAATCATTTCCTATCTGAGAGCTGCAAGTTAGTCATTAATTGTTAGCCCTCTATTTCCTGCATACACACCGTGTATCCATGGCTACAGACTAACTTCGCGGCAAAAAACATCAATCAGAACTTAATTTTCATATAAAAAAATATGACCAGCCACAAAGTTTTATCAAACGAGTGATCTAGATCGACAATAAGCATACACCGTTAATCAAAAAACAAATTAAAATATAAAAAACAGACACTTACATATAAAAAAGTCAAAAATCACATTGAAGTGCATCGCATTTTTTTGTCAAAAGAAGATAAATTTCAATTTTATTGACCAGCTTCACAGACGCAAAAATACGCCCAACCTAGACAAAAAAGCCCTATTAATTACAAACAAAAAAAAAGCCACCATAACGGTGGCTTTCATCATTTTTTTCAGTGTTACATTAAGGCAATTAAGTCTGCTTCTGTGCGAATTTCCACACCCAGTTCCTGCGCCTTCGCGAGCTTAGAGCCGGCGTTGTCGCCAGCAAAAAGAATATCCGTTTTCTTAGACACACTACCGGTCACTTTTGCGCCAAGCCCCTCTAAGGCGGCTTTTGCATCCGTTCTCGTTAGCTGCGACAACGAACCAGTTAATACAACTATCTTGCCAGCCAAAGGTTGAGGGGCACTTGAGTCTTTCGCTTCAATATCTGGCCAATGAACACCTTGAGCACGCAGTTCATCTATCACCAGTTTGTTTTTATCCTGAGCAAAAAAAGCCGTGATATGACTCGCAACAATACCACCAATATCTTGAACTTCGATAAGTTCTTCATGACTCGCCGATTGCACCGCTTCCAATGATTTGAAATGTTGAGCTAGGTTTGCCGCCGTTGCCTCACCTACTTCACGAATCCCCAACGAATATAGGAATCGAGGCAAGGTGGTGGCTTTGGCTTTAGATAACGCATCCACGACATTTTGCGCCGATTTGGGCCCCATTCGATCGAGCACGGTTATCACACCAGCAGAAAGTTTAAACAGATCAGCAGGAGTTTCGACCATCTCGCGATCCACAAGTTGTTCGATGACCTTTTCACCTAAACCATCGACATCAAGCGCCTTTCTCGATACGAAGTGTTTAAGTGCTTCCTTACGTTGAGCCTGACACACTAAGCCGCCGCTACAGCGAGCAACAGCTTCACCTTCGACACGCTCAACAGCGGAGCCACATACTGGACAAAGAGTTGGAAACACGATCTCTTGAGCGTTTTGCGGACGGCGGTCTAAAACAATTGAGACAATCTGTGGAATAACATCGCCAGCTCGGCGAATGACAACACTATCACCAATTTTTACGCCTAGACGAGCGATTTCATCCGCGTTATGTAAAGTGGCATTGCTGACCGTAACACCACCGACAAAGACAGGTTCTAGTTTTGCTACTGGCGTAATGGCGCCAGTGCGTCCAACTTGGAACTCAACATCATTTAAAAGAGTTATTTCTTCTTGCGCAGGAAACTTGTAAGCAATGGCCCAGCGTGGAGCTCTAGCGACGAAGCCTAGTTGCTCTTGGATAGCAATATTATCCACTTTGATTACAACGCCATCAATTTCATACGGCAGTTGATCTCGGCGATTGAGAATATCGCGATAGTAATCCTTAACTTGATCGAGATTTGCTACCCGTCGAGTTTCTGGACACATCGGCAGCCCCCAGCCTTTTAATTGGAGAAATCGCTCGTAATGACTTTCTGATAATGACGTCCCCTCTACCACGCCCACGCTATAGGCATAAAAGCTCAACGGGCGCTTAGCCGTAATGCGAGAATCAAGCTGACGTAAACTACCCGCTGCGGCATTGCGAGGATTAACAAAGACTTTGTCACCTTTTTTTAGTGCCTGTTCATTGAGCTTGGCAAAACCTTCTTTAGGCATAAACACTTCACCACGCACCTCAAGTCGCTCCGGCCAGCCTTCTCCTTGCAACTTCAAAGGGATCGCTTTAATCGTGCGCACATTTTCCGTGATGTTTTCTCCTGTGGCACCATCACCGCGAGTTGCCGCTTGAACAAATAGACCATTCACGTAGAGAAGGCTTACCGCAAGGCCATCAAGCTTAGGCTCACAACAAAATGTGTCTATCTGAGTACCAGTGAGTCGATCAGACATACGCTTGTTAAACGCGTCAAGTTCGCCATCATCGAACGCGTTGTCGAGAGATAGCATTGGGATCTCATGGCTGACAGAATCAAAGCCATCTAATGGAGCACCGCCAACACGCTGGCTTGGAGAGTCAAGTGTTACTAGGTCAGGATGCTGGGCCTCAATGTCCATCAGCTCGCGCATCAAGCGATCATACTCGGCATCTGGAATTTCGGGACTATCCTCTACGTAATACTTTACACCGTGATAATGCAGGCTTTCACGTAACTGGTTTAGTTTTTCTTGAATCTGTTGCGACATAACTAACTCTGATTTTTATCTAGTTTGAATTACAGACCGCATTGATATGCAGTACGGCAATTTAGTTGCCATGAAGTATGACCATGCCAGTACAAGTTATCAATAGCCTCAAGCTGTAATCAAAAATAATAAAGGCTCCATTTAGGAGCCTTTAAATTGGGGTTCGTGGTAACACCACTACGCTGTAGCGGCGGCCTTAAACTTTTGGATTTGAGCTTTGTAAGCATCGATACGATTTGGCGTCATTAAGTTTCTCGCATCGTCGAGTACATTCGCACCAAGATCGTCAGCAATTTGCTGTGCCGTTTTTAGCATCAGTTTGAAGTTTGGATCTGGGTCACCGTAACATGGTAGTGTCATAAAGAACGAGATGCCTTTTGTAGAAAACTCTGCAGGATCATCATGCTGCAACGTCCCTGGCTGCATCATATTGGCAACGCTAAATAACACTTTTCCAGTCCCAGAAAGATCTGCATGTCGGTGGAAAATATCCATCTCACCGTAAATTAGGCCATTCTGCTGCATACTTTCAAACAGTTTAGTGCCAATAAAAGGCTCATCACCCGAGCAGTGCACATTAAGCACAATCACTTCTAATGGTGCTTCTTCAACACGGTCTGCTTCTTTAACTTCCAAAGCTTCAGACTCGGCAGCTATTTCGATGCTCGTGTCGCCAATCGGTTCAATCTCATCCAACACTTGAGTTGAAATGGATGGTACCTCCAGCTCTAGCTCGTCTTCTCTCTTAGCAGGTTGCACAGGCTCTGCTTGCTCAAGATCTTGATAACTATCAATCAACGGATCCGCTATCACTTCTTCCTGCGCAACAAATCCCGGCTCTTTACGCTCTTTTTTGATAATCTCGAAATCGTCTTCTGGAGCAAAGGCTCGTTCAGGTACTACGTCCGACTCTTCATTTTCGACATCTAACTTACCAAGTGGCTTACTTCCAAACTTGGTCTTACCTTCTTTTTTACTTGTCCATAAACCATGGAACAAAAGAGCGGCAATCGCTAATGCTCCAACAATTATGAGTACAAATCGCAGTTCCTGCATGTTTAGCTCTCATTTGTTCAATAAGACAATGCGATAACATTGCTTAGATTGAATCTGTTTAAACCTATATCTAAGTTACTCTACCAAAACTCTGGCCCGTTTTAGAACAACTTAATGTTAGAAGTTCTGATAATGTTGTGATTTTGAACACGCTTTTTTCTTGATAAGATAGAATACGTTCGTTTTTAAACCACTAAAAATCACTATGAATACACATATTCGACAGCGTTCTGGATTTGGCTATTTCTTTCATGGCTTGGAATTGGCGCTCACTCCTGGCATTCGCCAGTTTGTTGTTTTACCTCTGTTGGCCAATGTCCTACTGGTCGGTGGTGCCCTATTTTATCTTTTCTCTCACCTAGATATGTGGATTGAGCAGTTGCTAGGGCAATTGCCAGAGTTTCTTTCTTGGTTGAGCTACCTTTTATGGCCTTTGCTTGTGTTAACTATACTGGCTACGTTTTCATACTTTTTTAGTACTCTAGCAAACTTCATCGCCGCTCCCTTTAATGGGCTGCTGGCTGAAAAAGTAGAAGTTTACCTCACTGGACAAAAAGTTAATGACGATGGAATGCTGGCGGTAGTGAAAGATACACCAAGGATCCTTGCGCGAGAATGGCGCAAGTTGGTCTATGTCCTGCCAAAGGCAATTGGTTTATTTTTGCTCCTGCTCATCCCAGCTCTAGGCCAAACAATGGGCCCAATACTCTGGTTTATATTTACAGCTTGGATTTTAGCGATTCAGTATTGTGACTACCCGTTTGACAATCACAAAGTCTCCTTTAACGAGATGCGTTACAATTTGAAACAAAAACAAGGGAAGGCATATAGCTTTGGCGCACTGGTGTCGGTATTTACGACGATTCCTATCTTAAACCTTGTCGTGATGCCTGTCGCTGTATGTGGTGCGACCTCAATGTGGGTATCGGAGTTCAAAAAATAGAGGCGAGAGGTTATCTCTCTGAAGGCACGAGTCCTGTCAACATCCTTAACAATAAAGGTTCTATCAACTCACTCTCTGCCCACACATCTCGCTGGGCGGAGCCCGATCTAAATTCTCTCAGCAAGAAGTCCGCTCTCGGAGCGAAGCGTTCTTTAGGGCGAAGCCCGCTCCTTCCTCTCACCCTTTCATATCATATAACTATTTAATCCTTTTCTCATTTTTCAAGCTGTCCTAATCTCTACCCAATAAATTATCTCCATACATACTTCTGTTTGATAACTATCAAGCAGACTGAAACAAAGATGAAGGATCACACCATGAGCAAAATCTACGAAGACAATTCTCAAACTATTGGTAACACTCCTCTAGTACGCCTAAACAAAGTAAGTAACGGTAAGGTGTTAGCGAAAATCGAAGCACGCAACCCGAGCTTCAGCGTTAAATGTCGTATCGGTGCAAACATGATTTGGGAAGCAGAAAAGGCTGGTACTCTTAAACCAGGCGTAGAGCTTGTTGAACCAACGAGTGGTAACACTGGTATTGCTCTAGCCTTCGTTGCAGCAGCTCGTGGTTACAAGCTGACTCTTACAATGCCTGAGTCAATGAGTCTAGAACGCCGTAAGTTGCTAAAAGCTCTAGGTGCAAACTTAGAACTGACTGAAGCAGCAAAAGGGATGAAAGGGGCAATTGCTAAAGCAGAAGAAATTGTTGCTAGCAATCCTGATAAGTACTTGCTTCTTCAGCAATTCAACAACCCAGCAAACCCGCAGGTTCACGAAAAAACAACCGGACCTGAGATTTGGGATGCCACTGACGGTCAAATTGACGTATTCGTTGCGGGTGTTGGTACTGGCGGTACTATCACAGGTACGAGCCGTTACATTAAGGGCGAAAAAGGCAAGAACATTGTCTCTGTCGCGGTAGAGCCAGCTGAATCTCCAGTTATCGCTCAAGCGCTAGCGGGTGACGAAATCCAGCCTGCACCACACAAAATTCAGGGTATCGGTGCTGGTTTCATTCCAGGAAACCTCGATTTAGAGATAATTGACCGTGTTGAAGCCGTGACTTCTGATGAAGCGATTGCGATGGCTCGTCGCCTAATGGAAGAGGAAGGTATCCTAGCGGGTATCTCTTCTGGCGCGGCAGTGGTTGCAGCCAACCGCCTTGCAGAACTTCCTGAATTTGAAGGAAAAACCATCGTTACCATCCTACCAAGTTCAGGTGAACGTTACTTGAGCACTGCCCTATTTGCTGGCATCTTTACTGAGAAAGAGAACCAACAGTAATATGTGTCGAAATCAATTTTTCGTCTAAAAAAGCCCCATTCAGGGGCTTTTTTGTTGATCCCTGCCTCACCTTTGGTAATATCAGGACTGTTTTATTTCTAGCTTCAAAATAAAAGCCAGATAAGAATTCATCTCAATTGCGAATGACAGCAAAGATTGAAAGCGCAATTGTTAAATTTACAACCAGTATCACTTATGACACGAATTGAACGTTCTGCAACTAGCGGAATACTATAATTGGAGTTAAGCTGATTCTGGTTAAGAAACTATCAAAATATAAATCAATTGGGGTATATAACATGTACGAGAAGCAAGTAGAAATCACTGCAGAAAACGGCCTTCACACTCGTCCAGCTGCACAGTTCGTTAAAGAAGCTAAAGCATTCGACGCGGACATCACTGTGACTTCTAACGGCAAAAGCGCTAGCGCGAAGAGCCTTTTCAAGCTACAAACTCTTGGCCTAGTTAAAGGTACAGTAGTTTCTATCTCAGCTGAGGGCCCACAAGCTCAACAAGCTGTTGACCACCTAGTTGCTCTAATGGATCAACTACATTAATTCGGTCTCCTATTTTCAAAGCCATTTTGCCAACGCAAAATGGCTTTGTTGGAAATAGGCCAAAATATAAGCTACAACTATTCGTTAGCGCACTCATTATCTCCCGTTTTAAAGTTGACCAATTTAAGGTAAGGCTATGATTTCAGGCATCCTAGCATCTCCTGGTATTGCTATCGGTAAAGCACTACTACTTCAAGAAGATGAAATTGTCCTAAACACAAACACCATTTCTGATGATCAAGTTGAAGCAGAAGTTGCGCGTTTCTATGACGCTCGCAACAAATCATCTGCTCAGTTAGAAACTGTTAAGCAGAAAGCACTTGAAACCTTCGGTGAAGAGAAAGAAGCGATCTTTGAAGGTCATATCATGCTTCTTGAAGACGAAGAGCTAGAGGAAGAAATCCTAGCACTGATTAAAAATGACAAGATGCACGCTGATAACGCGATCTACACGGTTATCGAAGAGCAAGCATCGGCGCTAGAATCTCTAGACGACGAATATCTAAAAGAGCGAGCAACTGATATCCGTGATATTGGCTCTCGTTTTGTTAAAAATGCTCTAGGCATCAACATTGTTTCGCTAAGCGATATTAACGAACAAGTGATCCTAGTCGCTTACGACCTAACACCATCTGAAACTGCGCAAATCAACCTAGACTACGTTCTTGGTTTCGCTTGTGACATCGGTGGTCGTACCTCTCATACATCTATCATGGCGCGCTCTCTTGAGCTTCCAGCTATCGTTGGTACTAACGACATCACTAAACAAGTTAAGAACGGCGACATGCTGATTCTTGATGCGATGAACAACAAGATCGTTATCAACCCTTCTGATGCTGAGCTAGAAGAAGCAAAAGCTGTTAAAGCCGCTTTCATCGCTGAGAAAGAAGAACTTGCTAAACTGAAAGATCTACACGCTGAGACTCTAGACGGTCACCGCGTAGAAGTTTGCGGTAACATCGGTACTGTTAAAGACTGTGACGGCATCATCCGTAACGGTGGTGAAGGTGTTGGTCTGTACCGTACAGAGTTCCTCTTCATGGACCGTGATGCGCTTCCAACTGAAGAAGAGCAATACCAGGCTTACAAAGAAGTCGCTGAAGCTATGAACGGTGAGTCAGTGATCATCCGTACTATGGATATCGGTGGCGATAAAGATCTGCCGTACATGGATCTTCCTCAAGAGATGAACCCGTTCCTAGGCTGGCGTGCAGTGCGTATCAGCTTAGATCGTCGTGAAATCCTACGTGATCAGCTACGTGGTATCCTACGCGCATCTGCGCACGGTAAACTGCGCATCATGTTCCCAATGATTATCTCTGTTGAAGAAATCCGTGAACTGAAAAACGCTATCGAAGAGTACAAAGCTGAACTACGTGCAGAAGGTCTTGCATTCGACGAAAACATCGAAATCGGTGTCATGGTTGAAACACCAGCAGCAGCAGCGATTGCACACCACCTAGCAAAAGAAGTGGCTTTCTTCTCTATCGGTACTAACGACCTAACTCAATACACGCTAGCCGTTGACCGTGGTAACGAGATGATTTCTCACCTATACAACCCACTGTCTCCAGCTGTACTAACCGTGATCAAGCAAGTTATCGATGCATCTCACGCTGAAGGTAAGTGGACTGGTATGTGTGGTGAGCTTGCGGGCGATGAGCGCGCTACGCTACTTCTACTAGGCATGGGCTTAGATGAGTTCTCTATGAGCGGTATCTCTATTCCTAAAGTGAAGAAAGTTATTCGTAACTCTAACTTCGCAGAAGTGAAAGCGATGGCGGAAGAAGCTCTATCTCTACCAACTGCAGCTGAGATCGAAGCAGTTGTTGAGAAATTCATCGCTGAGAAAACTCAATAACCAACTAATTCCAATGAGATAGACGGTAAAAAAAGTCGTCTATCTCTCTATATTGGTATACTATAATTCGACAGAATTAAATGAAAACGTTAGGAGCATGACACAATGGGTCTGTTTGACAAACTTAAGAAGCTAGTATCTGACGACAGCGCTGACGCTGGTGCAATCGAAATCATCGCACCTCTATCTGGTGAAATCGTAAACATCGAAGATGTGCCAGATGTTGTTTTTGCTGAAAAAATCGTTGGTGATGGTATTGCTATCAAACCTGCTGGTAACAAAATGGTAGCTCCTGTAAACGGTACTATCGGTAAGATCTTCGAAACGAACCACGCGTTCTCTATCGAATCTGACGATGGTGTAGAGCTATTTGTTCACTTCGGTATCGACACTGTTGAGCTGAAAGGTGAAGGCTTCAAGCGTATCGCTGAAGAAGGTCAAGCAGTGAAAGCTGGCGACACTATCATTGAGTTCGATCTAGCACTACTTGAAGAGAAAGCAAAGTCTACTCTTACTCCAGTTGTTATCTCTAACATGGACGAAATCAAAGAGCTGAACAAGCTTTCTGGTTCTGTAACTGTTGGTGAAACTCCAGTTCTACGTGTAACTAAGTAATTTTTACTTAGCTAGATATTAAAAAACGCAGCTGATGGCTGCGTTTTTTTTTGCTTATTTTGCTACTTCAACCCCAAGGCATATTTCAGCACTTGAGTTTTCAGAGGTCCAGCATTCTCAGCGACCTTAAGTGCCGCATTTCTTAACAGTTTAAGCGGCGCAAAATCATTGCTGAAACCCTTATAGAAAAAATCCATCCCGGATTGCATTAGCAAGTTGTCATAACGCCTATTACGTTCATATTGCACAAGTAAGGATTGAGTTAATACCTCGTGATTTTGAGTGGCCGTCAGCAGCGCTTCGACATCTTTAAATCCAAGATTCACACCCTGTCCAGCTAATGGATTGATAGTATGTGCAGAATCACCGACTAACACACAGCCTAATGCAGAATAGCGTTGAGCATGACGGCGCGTTAACGGAAACGAACCGTATTGAAGCACTTCGATATCGCCCAATTCCGCAGGAAAGTAAGCCAATACTTCTTCTCGAAGTTGTGCTGGCGTCATCGCACATAACTGCCTGATGCGCTTTGGTGAATCATACCAAACCAGTGAACCTTGATTGCCACATAATGGCAAAAAGGAACGAGGGCCTGATGGGGTGAACTGTTGCCACGTAATATCTTGCTGTTCGATCTCAGTTTTTACGTTGATTAGCATACAGTGCTGGCGGTAATCCCACGCGGTAACCCCTATCCCCGCTAGATCACGAACCTTTGAATTCGCTCCATCAGCGCCAACCACCAAGTCAACCACCAGTTCTTCTCCAGAGCTGAGAGTCACTTTCGATACTTCACCAAACTCAATATCAGATAAGGTATCTGGACAGCGTAAACTAATATTCGAGTAGTGGGAGAACTGAGCCCACAATCCAAGCTGAATCAGGCGATTTTCAACAATATAACCCAGACGATCCATACCAAGTTCGTCGCAATGAAAACGGGTTCGGCACTCAGGATGCTCCCACGTCTCTAAACGGCGGTATGGACACACGCGCATTTGTGATGTCGTATGCCAAGCCCCAAGCTCACTCAAAATATCGACCGAATGCTGTGATATCGCAGAAACACGTATATCCATAGGTTGCTCAGGGGAGAACTCTTCAGGTGCTGTGCCTTCGACAACAACTACCTTCCGCCCCTGTTTAGCGAAGCCCACTGCAACTGCAGCTCCAACCATACCACCACCGATAACTGCGACATCAAATCTGCTCATATTTTGCACTTCAATTACTTGATAAATTGACTGTTTTTTATTGTACGTTTTCATTACCAAAATGTAACGAAAAACCTTACCCACTATCAGGGCAAACCCCTTGCGCAATATGGGGTTTAACTGTTTTTGCACCAACACTAGTCAGTAGGTTTTTAAAGCAGTACAATACGCGGCTTACCGCCGAGATGGCGGCTAAAATAAGGTCACCCAAGCATGTAGATGCGAGTGACTCACTGGAAATATTGGGCGATTTGCTCCCTTAATTTAAACTAACGATCGAGCGAACAACATGAGTAAAAAACTGCTAATTAAAACCTGGGGCTGCCAGATGAATGAATACGATTCGTCTAAAATGGCGGATCTACTGAACGCGGCTAACGGCTATGAGCTGACAGAAGAACCAGAAGAAGCAGACGTGTTATTACTTAATACCTGTTCTATCCGCGAAAAAGCGCAAGAGAAGGTATTCCACCAGCTAGGTCGTTGGAAAACCCTAAAAGACAAAAAGCCGGGGGTTGTGATTGGTGTTGGTGGCTGTGTAGCAACACAGGAAGGCGACCACATTCGCGAACGTGCACCATTTGTAGACGTAATTTTTGGTCCTCAAACACTTCACCGCTTACCAGAGATGATTAAACAGTCTCAACTGGATGAAGCACCGGTGATGGACATTTCATTCCCTGAGATTGAAAAGTTTGACCGTCTTCCAGAACCACGTGCAGAAGGCGCAACTGCTTTCGTTTCAATCATGGAAGGCTGTTCTAAATACTGTACTTACTGTGTAGTGCCATACACTCGTGGCGAAGAAGTTAGCCGTCCAATGGATGATGTTCTGTTTGAAATTGCTCAATTGGCTGACCAAGGCGTGCGTGAAGTTAACCTACTGGGTCAAAACGTTAACGCTTACCGTGGTCCGATGCACGATGGTGAAATCTGCTCATTTGCTGAACTGCTTCGTCTTGTCGCATCGATTGATGGTATTGACCGTATCCGCTTTACTACTAGTCACCCACTAGAGTTTACTGATGACATCATTGCGGTATACGAGGACACACCAGAGCTAGTAAGTTTCTTGCACCTACCAGTGCAGAGCGGTAGCGACCGTATTCTTACGATGATGAAACGTCCACACACGGCGATTGAGTACAAGTCAATCATCCGTAAGCTACGTAAAGCGCGTCCTGACATTCAAATCAGCTCAGACTTTATTGTTGGTTTCCCAGGCGAAACGGCAAAAGATCATCAAGATACAATGAAGTTAATTAAAGACGTTGATTTTGATATGAGCTTCAGCTTTATCTTCTCACCACGCCCAGGTACGCCTGCGGCGGACTATCCATGTGATGTTCCAGAGCAAGAGAAGAAAGAGCGTCTATATGAACTACAGCAAACCATTAATGCTCAAGCAATGCGTTACTCTCGCTTAATGCTTGGTACTGAGCAACGTGTTCTTGTTGAAGGTCCTTCTAAGAAGAACCTAATGGAGTTACGTGCTCGTACAGAGAACAACCGAGTGGTTAACTTTGAAGGTAGTGCGGATCTTATCGGTCAATTTGTTGATGTTAAGATCACTGACGTATTCGCTAACTCTCTTCGTGGTGAGCTAGTGCGTACAGAGAAAGATATGGATCTGCGTACAGTCATTTCACCGACTCAAATGATGGCGAAAACCAAGCGTGAAGATGAGTTAGGTGTAGCAACATTTACACCTTAATTACGACTCTTCGCCACTAGAAGCTTGAAAATACCTCTCTAAGTGACCATCTTAGAAATAGGTATCGTAACCATTCGAAGCCCGGTCTAAATCGGGCTTCATGGCAATGGTCAAATATGAGAGGCAACTTTGAGCACGAAAATCGTTACGCTAGAAATCAATCTAGAACCTTCTGACAACCGCCGTTTAGCCAGTCTTTGTGGTCCTTTCGACGACAACATTAAACATCTTGAACGCCGCCTAGGTGTTGAAATCAGCTACCGTGGCAACTTCTTTACCATCGTTGGTAAACCACATACTTCCGCGGCCGCCTTGGAAATCATCAAAACACTGTATGTGAATACTGCGCCAGTCCGCGGCAATATCCCAGATATTGAACCCGATGAAATCCACCTTGCTATTAAAGAGACAGGTGTTCTAGAGCAAAATGTAGAATCCAGTATTGAACATGGCAAAGAAGTGTTCATTAAGACCAAGAAAGGGGTGATCAAACCTCGTACTCCAAATCAGGGACAGTATCTGGTCAATATGGTCACTCATGATATTTCATTTGGCGTTGGTCCAGCGGGTACGGGTAAAACCTATCTTGCTGTTGCCGCAGCCGTTGATGCGCTAGAGCGACAAGAAATTCGTCGAATCCTGCTGACTCGACCTGCTGTCGAAGCGGGTGAAAAGCTCGGTTTCCTTCCGGGAGATCTCAGCCAGAAAGTCGACCCTTACCTTCGTCCACTTTACGATGCTCTATTCGAAATGCTCGGATTCGAAAAGGTTGAAAAACTGATTGAACGAAACGTTATCGAAGTCGCCCCACTTGCCTATATGCGTGGTCGAACTTTAAATGATGCGTTTATTATTCTCGATGAAAGCCAGAACACGACAGTTGAACAGATGAAGATGTTCCTGACTCGTATCGGCTTCAACTCTCGTGCAGTTATCACAGGCGATATTACTCAGATCGACCTACCTCGTGGTGCTAAATCGGGCTTACGCCATGCCATTGAAGTTTTGAGCGACGTCGAGGAAATCAGCTTTAACTTTTTCCAATCTGACGACGTCGTTCGTCACCCCGTTGTGGCACGCATTGTTAATGCCTACGAGAAATGGGAAGCTCAAGACCAAAAAGAGCGCAAAGAATACGAGAAACGTCGCCGCGAAGAGCGTGAAGCAAAACTTATTGAAGCCCAAGTTGCAGCTGCACCTCAACCTGAAGTGACAACAGAGAGCAAACAGTGATGACAATCGAACTTGATCTACAATTAGCTGTCGAAGATGAAAGCGGCTTACCAAACACTGAAGATTTTCAACTTTGGTTAAGCTCATCCGTTAGCAAGTTTCAGCCTCAAGCTGAAGTGACCGTTCGAATTGTTGACGAGCAAGAGAGCCAGCAGCTCAATAGCGACTACCGTGGAAAAGACAAACCGACTAATGTGCTGTCTTTTCCTTTCGAAGCGCCACCAGGAATGGATATCGACCTACTTGGCGATTTAATCATCTGCCGTCAGGTTGTAGAACGTGAAGCCATCGAGCAAAACAAGCCTTTAATGGCTCACTGGGCGCATATGGTTGTACATGGTAGTCTGCATCTGCTAGGTTATGATCATATCGAAGATGACGAAGCCGAAGAGATGGAGTCACTCGAAACTGAAATTATGCAAGAGATGGGATTTGATGATCCATATCTTGCTGAAAAAGAGTAGTCAAGACTCAACCGGAACCAGCAAGCAGAGTCACCTCTCTCGCTGCAAGCTGATGTCTTACTACTAATGTGTGCTATCACACTTCTGATAGCGTTACTTAAATGAGAAACAATGAACGAAGACAATTCGCCCTCTTCTCTAGAAGGTAAGAAAGAAAAATCTGAAGGTCCGAGTAGAAAGTCCTTCTTCGGACGCCTAGGCCAACTTTTTCAAGGTGAACCAAAAGATCGCCAAGAGCTCGTCGATGTCATCCGCGACTCTGAAGAAAATGACCTGATCGACCACGACACTCGAGATATGCTCGAAGGTGTCATGGAGATCTCAGAAATGCGTGTGCGTGACATCATGTTGCCACGTTCGCAGATGGTTACCGTTGATCGCAGTGACGATTTAGACACCTTGATCAACCTCATCACCGATGCTCAGCACTCTCGCTACCCAGTCATCAGTGAAGATAAGGACCATGTTGAAGGTATTCTGTTAGCGAAGGACTTACTTAGATACTTAGGTTCTGGAAGTGAACCATTCGATATTGAGCAAGTGATCCGTCCTGCGGTTGTCGTTCCTGAAAGCAAACGAGTAGATCGTCTGCTAAAGGAATTCCGCGAAGAGCGTTATCACATGTCTATCGTTGTCGATGAGTTTGGTGGTGTATCCGGTCTTGTGACTATCGAAGATATTCTCGAAGAGATCGTGGGCGATATTGAGGACGAGTTCGATGATAATGAAGAACTTGATATTCGTAAGCTCAGCAAACATACATTTGCGGTAAAAGCACTGACCACTATCGAAGAGTTTAATACTACATTCGGTACCACTTTCAGTGATGAAGAGGTCGACACTGTCGGCGGTATGGTGATGACGGCATTTGGCCATTTACCATCTCGTGGCGAAGTTGTTGATATTGATGGTTACAGCTTCAAAGTAACCTCTGCGGACAACCGCCGAGTACTCCAACTTCAGGTAACCATTCCTGATGAAGAGCTGGTTACTGACTCTACTGAAGAGTAACGCTACTCCCCCTAAGGGAAACGAAATAATACGATGATGGATTCACTTTTTCATCGCCTCAAACGGCCGCTTGCGGCCGTTTTTGTTGGCGCATTAACAACTCTAGCATTTGCCCCTTATCAAATTTGGCCTCTGGCAATTGTCAGCCCTGCGCTTCTATTACTGCTTATTGACAAGCAGTCTGCTAAACACTCGCTATGGATAGGCTATGCTTGGGGCATCGGGCAATTTTCTACAGGCATTAGCTGGGTACATGTCAGTATCGACAACTTCGGCGGTATGCCCAAAATTGCCAGCGCCTTCCTCATGGTGCTATTAGTTGGCTACCTCGCTGTTTATGCCGCATTATTTGCATGGAGTCTAAACCGCTTTTTTCCGCACAAGCAGCGCTCACGATTGCTGCTCGCTGCGCCTGCTCTATGGCTAATCATGGATTGGTTGCGCGGCTGGGTAATGACGGGCTTTCCTTGGTTATGGCTAGGCTATAGCCAAATAGACAGTCCACTTGCCAATTTTGCTCCGTTAGGTGGAGTTGAACTTATTACCTTGTTGGTGATGATTAGTGCGGGCTCTATCGCTTACGCCGCTCTTTCGCGTCAATGGCGACATCTACTTATTCCTGCCGTTATTCTGATGACAGGCTTTGGATTACAATCCGCTCAGTGGGTGTCTCCTTCAATGGATAAAGTGACTAAAGTAGCACTTATTCAGGGCAATATCGCGCAAGAACTGAAATGGCAACCGAGTCAACGATGGCCAACCATAATGAAGTATACCGATCTGACTCGAGAAAATTGGGATGCAGACATTATCATCTGGCCTGAAGCGGCAATACCTGCTTTTGAATTCGAGATCTCCTCATTTCTAAGCAATCTCGATGCCGCAGCTCGTATGAACAACAGCGCGGTCATTACTGGAATTGTCAACCAAGGTGAAGACAAGAAGTTCTACAATAGCATTCTCACTGTAGGTCAAACGCCTTATGGTGATTATCGTTACGATATGAACCAGCGTTACCACAAACATCACCTGCTACCATTTGGAGAGTTCGTACCATTTGAGAGCATCCTGAGACCGCTTGCTCCATTCTTCAACTTACCCATGTCTTCCTTCAGCCGAGGAGATTTTATCCAGCCGAATATTGATGCCAATGGTAAGCAGATGGCTCCTGCATTGTGTTACGAGATTATCTTCAACGAGCAAGTCAGGCAAAATGTCGATGACGATACAGATTTTATTTTAACGCTTTCAAATGACGCTTGGTTTGGTCGCTCTATCGGCCCACTCCAGCACATGGAGATTGCCCGTATGCGAGCTCTAGAGTTAGGTAAGCCGGTGATTCGTGCAACAAACAATGGCATCACTGCTGTGACTGATTATCGCGGTCATATCACTGCGCAAGTGCCACAATTTGAAACGGCAGTGCTGCGCGCTGAAGTTCCTGCGACAAAGGGCGAAACACCCTACCGAAACCTTGGCACCTGGCCGCTGTATATCTGGGTTGGATTAAGTCTGGTGATAGGGTGGAGAATGAGGAAGGGAGTCTCTAGTCTCTAGTCTCTAGTCTCTAGTCTCTAGTCTCTAGTCTCTAGTCTCTAGTCTCTAGTCTCTAGTCTCTAGAAAAAGATTGAAGGGTTGGTGTGAAAGCATCAACCCTTTTTTGAGAATCGAGAAAATTATGGCTTGGTAAGGAGTCGCTCTGTCAACACCTTATGGACAAAGCTTACTTCTACTTACAACTAACATCCACCTCTCGCGCAGCGCGAAATGCGGTCTCGATTCTCGAAGCGAAGCGTTCTAGCATCTCGTAGGGCGCAGCCCGCTCTTTTTTACGGTTTCAATGCCTGTCGACTGAATCCTTTGTGGCCACAGTGCGTGCAAGGAATAATAACGGTTGGGTGAGTGTATTGTGTTTTATGACCACACTCATCACAGACAAGCATACCCAAACCAATCACTTCGCCCGCCTGATATAGACCTTGGTGCTCTAGATCCTGAAATAACTCGACCCACTCGACTTTCGTTCTATCCGTAATATCAAGTAGCCCTTGCCAGATGGAGTCGGCAATCATGATATAAAATGGACCACTTTTTGAGTCTTCATAATTGTCAGCAAACTCTTTTAAATCTGACTTAACATATGCAGACACAAGTGCTAACTCATCTTTGGTTAAGTCATTCGCGGCATCGACGACCTTACCAGAGGTTTCTAAAACGTGGTTAACTTCATCAGGACTATGCTTTAGAGCTTCGACAACATCTTCAAACATCTCCTCGTAACCTGCTTTGCGTTTTGCCATCGCTAACCTCCTTTCGATTCAGTGGTGCACATTCATAAAGCCCAGTTAAGGCATTAAACATCACAATCTTTACGTGATTTGAGTGGGTATTGGCTATTGTTGTGCCCCTCTCCTTTAGGTATTCTATGACGATCTATTAATGTCTGTTCTAACCGAACTCACAAATTCCAAGATAACCGGATATCATCGATGCAAGAACAATATAACCCGCAAGATATTGAACAAAAAGTTCAACAGCACTGGGATAACAACAAGACCTTTGTTGTAAGTGAAGACCCAAACAAAGAAAAATTCTACTGTCTCTCTATGTTCCCATACCCAAGTGGCCGACTGCACATGGGTCACGTGCGTAACTACACTATCGGTGATGTGGTATCTCGTTTCCAACGCCTTCAAGGTAAAAACGTAATGCAACCAATCGGTTGGGATGCATTCGGTCTACCTGCAGAAAATGCAGCCGTTAAAAACAACACGGCACCAGCGCCTTGGACTTACGAAAACATTGAGTACATGAAGAACCAGCTTAAACTTCTAGGCTTTGGTTACGACTGGAATCGTGAGTTTGCAACCTGTACACCAGAGTACTACCGTTGGGAACAGGAATTCTTCACTAAGCTTTACAATAAAGGCTTAGTTTACAAAAAAACATCTTCAGTTAACTGGTGTCCAAACGACCAGACGGTTCTAGCTAACGAGCAGGTTGAAGACGGCTGTTGCTGGCGTTGTGACACACCTGTAGAACAAAAAGAGATCCCTCAGTGGTTCATTAAGATCACAGAGTACGCTCAAGAACTGCTAGACGATCTCGATAACCTAGACGGTTGGCCTGAAATGGTTAAAACCATGCAGCGCAACTGGATCGGCCGTTCTGAAGGTGTTGAACTGCGATTTACAGTAAAGAACGTCGAAGCGAAAGGTCACCAAGACCTAGAAGTTTACACAACACGTCCAGACACACTAATGGGTGTGACATACGTGGGCATCGCAGCAGGTCACCCTCTAGCGGCTATCGCAGCGGAAAATAACGCAGAGCTTGCAGCTTTCATCGAAGAGTGTAAGAACACTAAAGTCGCTGAAGCGGAACTAGCAACAATGGAGAAAAAAGGTATGGCGACTGGCCTTACCGCAATTCACCCATTGAATGGTCGTGAAGTTCCTGTTTACATTGCTAACTTCGTACTGATGGATTACGGCACAGGTGCTGTTATGGCTGTACCTGCGCACGACCAACGTGACTTCGAGTTTGCGACCAAGTACGGTCTAGATATCATCCCTGTTATCAAGCCAACTGACGGCAGCGAGCTAAACATCGCAGAAGAAGCATATACAGAGAAAGGTGTGCTGTTCGATTCAGGCGAATTTGACGGTCTTGAATTCCAAGCAGCATTTGATGCCATTGCAGCAAAACTAGAAGCTGAAGGTAAAGGCACTAAAACAGTTAACTTCCGTCTACGTGACTGGGGTGTTTCTCGTCAGCGTTACTGGGGAGCTCCAATCCCAATGGTCACAACGGAAGATGGCCAAGTTCATCCAGTGCCAGCAGACCAACTACCAGTGATTCTTCCTGAAGATGTGGTAATGGACGGTGTCACGAGTCCGATCAAAGCAGATAAAGAGTGGGCGAAGACCACGTTCAACGGTGAACCAGCACTGCGCGAAACCGATACATTTGATACCTTTATGGAATCATCTTGGTACTACGCACGCTACTGTTCTCCGCAAGCTGATGACATCTTAGATCCAGAAAAAGCAAACTACTGGCTACCAGTAGACCAATACATCGGTGGTATCGAGCACGCTTGTATGCACCTACTGTACTCTCGCTTCTTCCATAAACTACTACGTGACGCGGGTTACGTAACCTCTGATGAGCCGTTCAAACAGCTGCTATGTCAAGGTATGGTGTTGGCTGATGCGTTCTACTTTGAAAACGAGAAAGGTGGTAAAGAGTGGGTTGCACCTACTGATGTAACCGTAGAGCGCGATGGCAAAGGCCGAATCACTTCTGCAAAAGACGACCAAGGCCGTGACGTTGAGCACTCAGGCATGATCAAGATGTCTAAGTCGAAGAACAACGGTATCGACCCACAAGAGATGGTAGACAAGTACGGCGCTGACACAGTACGCCTATTTATGATGTTTGCCTCTCCAGCAGATATGACTCTTGAGTGGCAAGAATCAGGCGTTGAAGGCGCTAACCGCTTCTTGAAACGTGTTTGGAAGCTGGTTAAAGAGCATGCATCAAAAGGCGCGGCTGAAGCCATTGACACGTCAGCACTATCTGGTGACCAGAAAGCGCTACGTCGTGATGTTCACAAAACTATCGCGAAAGTGACAGATGATATCGCTCGTCGTCAAACGTTCAACACAGCAATCGCCGCTATCATGGAACTAATGAACAAGCTAGCGAAAGCGCCTCAAGAATCAGCGCAAGACCGCGCGATCCTTGATGAAGCGTTAAAAGCGGTTGTCGCAATGCTTTACCCAATCACTCCGCACATCTCATACGAACTATGGGTTGCGCTAGGTGAATCAGATATCGATAACGCGGTATGGCCAACGTTTGACGAAAAAGCACTCGTTGAAGATGAGAAAACCATCGTTGTTCAAGTTAACGGCAAACTACGTGCGAAGCTAACAGTACCGGCAGATATCTCTAAAGACGAGATTGAACAACTGGGCCTAAACGATGAGAATGTGACTAAGTTCACTGAAGATAAAACGGTACGTAAAGTTATTTACGTACCAGGTAAACTTCTAAACATCGTTGCGAACTAATCTGTTCTAATAACGTCATAAACAGGGTAGCCACCTACCCTGTTTTATTTATCTTAGCGTTTTGACCCGCAATAACTCAGAACGCTAAGATAAGTATTCCAATAATCGAGAGCCATCAACCTATGTTTCCTCAAGTCATGCGACTCATTTCAACTCGTTCTGTAAAGCTATCTACGGTTGTTCTTGCTGCAAGCCTTTTATCTGCTTGTGGTTTCCACCTACGCGGTGACTACTCAATCCCTGAAGAGCTTGATACGATGTCACTGACCAGTTATGACCAGTACAGCAACTTCACGCGTATGATGAAAGGCCAACTGCGTATGAGTGAAATTAAATTGGTTTCTCCTGCGGCAGATGTTCCGAATTTGCACCTAATTAGCGAAGGCGTCGGTGAACGTACGCTCTCGCTATACCAAAACACCCGTGCAGCCGAAAAAGAGCTGACATTCCGTACCTCTTACCGTGTGACTATTCCAGAGCTAGGTTCCAAAACGTTTTCTACTAGCGTAACGCGCAGCTACTTAGATAACCCACTGACAGCTTTAGCGAAATCGGTAGAACGTGACATGATCGAAGATGAAATGCGTAAACTCGCAGCGTCACAGATCATTCGTCAGATGGCTCGCCTAAAAACCAATATCGAATCCGGCACTATGCTTAGTGAAACAGAGCAACAGGCGCAACTTAAGGCCGAAGAGGAACAGTACCGAGTGAAGACATTCGCTAGTGATGAGCCTCAACAAACCGTCACAACTTCCTCTGAGAACCAGCAGTAACTATGCGAGTTTTCGCTGATCGATTGGTGGAGCAGTTAACCAAACAGCTCCACCCTACCTACTTAATTTTCGGTAATGAACCGCTACTTCTTCAGGAGTCTCGCCAAGCGATTCAACAAGCCGCCTATAAACAAGGTTTTGAGGAAAAACATAGGTTTGCTATCGATAATTCCTTTGACTGGAACTTAGTTTACGATTGCTGTCAGGCGATGAGCCTTTTTTCTGCCCGACAAATTATTGAGTTAGAGCTCCCTGAATCTGGTGTAAATACCACCATCGCTAAAGAGTTGCTTGCGGTCTCCGACTTACTCCATAGTGATGTCATTTTGGTTCTAATTGGAAGCAAGCTGACCAAGGCCCAAGAGAGTGCCAAGTGGTTTAAAGCTCTCTCAGGAACGGGCTGTTTGGTAAACTGCCTAACGCCAGATATCCAGCGCCTACCCCAGTTTGTTCAAATCCGTTGCCGCGCTCTTGGTCTTAAGCCGGATCCTGAAGCAGTTCAAATGCTGGCTCAATGGCACGAAGGTAACTTGTTTGCACTGACTCAGAGTTTGGAAAAACTGGCTCTGCTCTATCCAGATGGCGTACTTAATCTTATTCGGTTAGAAGAGTCCCTTAGCCGTCACAACCATTTTACTGCGTTTCATTGGATAGACGCCCTATTGGCGGGCAAGGCTAAGCGTTCTCAGCGCATCCTTCGCCAACTGGAAGCTGAAGGTGTAGAAACCGTCATCCTAGCCCGCACAGTACAAAAGGAACTCACACAGCTACTGAGAATGTCTCAGCTTGTGCAAACCCAGCCAATTGGTCAGGTGTTTGAAAAATACCGTATCTGGCAATCAAAGCGTCCGCTTTACTCCGCGGCTCTGAACCGGTTATCACCAGTAAAAATCATGCAACTTTTGCAGTTGCTAGCGCAAACTGAACGAACGATAAAAACTCAGTACGAACAGTCAAGCTGGCCACTATTACACCAGTTGAGTACTGAGATTTGCTTACCTCAAGTTAAGCTATAAAAAGCGTGGTATACTTCGCCGCCCCAAAATACACTACCAAGTGTCAATCGATTAAATAACGAGGAAAAAGCCTTGCAACTTGAACAGTTAAACGAATTTCTAGTCGACAAAGTTGATGATATGAAAGCTCAAGACATTAAAACTATTGATGTTCAGGGTAAATCAAGCATTACAGATTACATGATCGTTTGTACTGGCACGTCAAAACGCCATGTTGCCTCTATTGCTGAACACGTCGCAAAAGAATCTAAACTTGCTGGTATTATTCCACTAGGCATTGATGGCGAAGCTGAAGGTGAATGGGTTGTACTTGATATGGGAACAACGATTATCCATGTTATGCAGGAAGAGCAACGCGAGCTATACCAACTTGAAAAGCTTTGGGGCTAAGCGATGAAATTACAGCTAATTGCCGTTGGCACTAAAATGCCGAAATGGGTTGAAGAGGGCTTTCAAGAGTATCGTCGTCGTTTCCCACACGATATGCCGCTTGAGCTGGTTGAAATTCCAGCTGGAAAACGTGGCAAAAACGCCGACATTGCAAGAATCTTGCAAAAAGAGGGCGAAGCGATGCTTGCAGCAGTGCCAAAAGGCAACCGAATTGTTACTCTCGATATTCCTGGCAAAAAGTGGGATACACCACAATTAGCTGAACAACTAGAGCATTGGAAACTTGACGCCAGAGACGTGTCTATTCTGATCGGTGGCCCAGAAGGTCTAGCACCGGCATGCAAAGCAGCCGCTGACCAGAGCTGGTCACTATCAGCACTAACGCTACCACACCCACTGGTGCGCATTGTAATGGCAGAAAGCCTGTATAGAGCGTGGAGCATTACTGCTAACCACCCATATCATCGAGAATAACCATCAATGTTAAGGAAGCGTACCCAAATAAGGGATTACCATGAAGAAGCGCGACTATTTAAAAGCCGCGCTATCGTCGCTTTCATCGGTATTGTCGCTATGCTGGGCATCTTGGTGACCAACCTGTACAACATCCAGATTAACCAATACCAAGATTACAAAACCCGCTCTAATGACAACCGAATTAAAGTTGTCCCTATCGCGCCTAACCGCGGCTTAATCTACGACCGTAACGGTAAACTGCTGGCGGAAAACCGCCCAGTGTTCAGCCTCGAACTGACGCCGGAAAAGATCAAAGATATGGACGATACCATTACTCGTCTGCAAAAAATCTTAACCATTACTCCAGAGCAAGTAGAGCGTTTTCAAAAAGAACGCCGACAAACTCGACGCTTTAAATCTGTTCCGATCTTAAACCAACTAACACCAGAGCAAGTCGCCAAATTTTCGGTCAACCAGCATAACTTTCCTGGCGTATCGGTTAATGCCGCGCTCAAACGTCACTACCCTTATGCTGAAGTGCTGACTCACGTTATTGGCTATGTGTCACGTATCAATGACCGTGACATGCAACGTCTAGTTCGTGAAGAGAAAGATGCCAACTACCAAGCGACACGTGATATCGGTAAACTCGGCATTGAACGCTATTACGAAGATATGCTGCATGGTACGGCGGGTTATCAGGAAGTCGAGGTTAACAGTCGTGGCCGCGTCATTCGTACACTTAAGTATGTACCTCCGGTTCCGGGCAAAGACATTGTACTTAACCTAGATATTGACCTTCAGCTCTATGTTCATAAGTTGCTTGATGGGCGTCGCGGCAGCGCGGTCGTTCTCGATCCTGAAGACAACGGCGTATTAGCGATGGTGTCCAGTCCAAGTTACGATCCCAATGCTTTCGTTCATGGCATTTCAGGGCAGGCATACAGCTCATTACTTAACGACAAAAACCGCCCGTTGGTGAATCGAGCAACACTCGGAATATATCCACCCGCTTCAACCATCAAACCATTTATGGCCGTGGCGGCGTTGCAAGAAGGCGTGGTTACCCCTTATACCACTAGAAATGATCCTGGGTACTGGAAGATTCCGAACTCTAAAACAAAGCCGTTCCGCGATTGGTTACGCTGGGGCCACGGCAAAGTAGATATTGTTCAGTCGATTGAAGAATCTGTTGATACCTTTTTCTATCAAATCGCTTACGATATGGGAATTGATCGCATATCGAGTTGGATGATGATGTTCGGATTCGGTGACTACACTGGCATTGATATTTACGAAGAAAGTAAAGCCAACATGCCAACCCGTGAATGGAAAATGGCACGACATCGCACGCCTTGGTATCAGGGTGACACTATTCCTGTCGGTATTGGACAAGGGTACTGGACATCGACCCCAATGCAACTTGCTAAGGCAACATCGGTACTCGTAAAACGCGGGAAGGTGGTCGCTCCTCACCTACTAAGAGCCACTATCGATAACGGTGAAATGTTTGAAAAACAACAGTTATCCGATATTGAAACTTATCCACCAATCGCTGGTGTCAAACCTCGTTACTGGGACATGGCCATTGAAGGCATGAGACTGGTTAACCATGGTAAGAAGGGAACCGCTCGTCGAGCGTTCACTAAGACACCGTATGTCAGTGCGGGTAAATCCGGGACAGCACAGGTGTTTGGGCTAGGTGAGGATGAAGAGTACAACGCAGATGAAATTGCGGAACACCTTCGCGACCATGCGCTCTTCACTGGGTTTGCTCCGATTGACAATCCAAAGGTGATTGTCACAATCGTATTAGAAAATGCTGGGGGTGGCTCTTCTCAGGGTGGCCCAGTGGTAAGAAAGATATTTGACCACGTACTCGTGGAAAACAAAGAGGCGAACTAATCATGGATTTGAATCCAGCAACGGGTCAAAACCGAGTTCTGTTTGAACGCTTCCACCTCGATCTGCCTTTGTTACTAGGAATTCTGGTCCTGATGGGATTCGGCCTTGTCGTCATGTACAGCGCTAGCGGACAAAGTTTAGCCATGATGGATCGTCAAGCAATGAGAATGGCTCTCTCCCTTGGCGTTATGTTACTTCTCGCACAAATTCCACCTCGCACTTATGAGGCGATGGCACCGATCATGTTTGCGGGTGGTGTGGTGCTACTACTAGGCGTGCTCTTTTTCGGTGAAGCCTCTAAGGGAGCTCAGCGCTGGTTAAACTTGGGATTTATTCGCTTCCAGCCATCTGAACTGCTTAAACTCGCAGTGCCGCTGATGGTGGCTCGTTATATTGGTAAACGCCCTCTTCCGCCAACATTCCAGACTCTGGTTATGTCATTGGTCATGGTGTTTGTCCCGACCATTCTGATTGCTAAGCAACCTGATTTGGGTACCTCAATACTGATTGCCGCATCAGGCATTTTCGTTATCTTTCTCGCCGGTATAAGTTGGAGAATCATTTTTGCAGCCGCCTGTGGCCTAGGCGCCTTTTTGCCTATTTTATGGTTCTTCCTGATGCGAGAGTATCAAAAGGTACGAGTGAGAACGCTATTTAACCCTGAGTCTGACCCACTTGGCGCGGGGTATCACATTATTCAAAGTAAGATCGCTATCGGCTCAGGAGGCATATCAGGGAAAGGATGGCTGCAAGGTACCCAATCACAATTGGAGTTTTTGCCTGAACGTCATACTGACTTCATTTTTGCCGTCATTGCCGAAGAGTGGGGACTGATTGGTATTCTTATCCTATTAGGCTTGTACCTGTTTATTATTGGTCGAGGCTTGGTGTTAGCCAGCAAAGCACAAACCGCATTCGGTCGAATGATGGCGGGTAGTATCGTGCTCAGCTTTTTCGTTTACGTGTTCGTAAATATTGGCATGGTGAGTGGAATTTTACCTGTTGTTGGCGTACCGCTTCCTTTAATCAGTTATGGTGGTACATCCATGGTAACTCTAATGGCTGGTTTCGGGATACTGATGTCAATTCACACTCATAGAAAAGCATTTTCGAAGGCAATTTAAATGATAAACAAGCGACTACTGCTTACTCTTGTTGCAACTTGTACTATTTTGGCAGGCTGCTCTTCAGCACCATCAAAACGCTACACCATTGATGATGACATTGCGCCTGATGCACCAATTTCAGTCGATCATATTGAAGATGCTACGCCACAATACGAATCCTATAGTTTAGGAGGTAACAGTAACTACACGCTAAGAGGCAATAGCTACACCATCATTAAAGAGCCTAAAGGCTTCAAACAGGAAGGCATTGCTTCGTGGTATGGTAAAAAATTTCACGGTCACTTAACTTCCAATGGCGAAGTCTATGATATGTATTCCATGTCAGCTGCCCACAAAGAGTTACCGATCCCTAGTTATGTCAAAGTCACAAACAAAGACAATGGAAAGACAGCGATCGTTCGCGTCAACGACCGTGGTCCATTTCACCCAGGCCGTATCATTGACCTGAGCTATGCAGCTGCAACGAAATTAGATGTGATTAAAACGGGTACTGCCAACGTCGCCATCGAAGTCATTACGGTCGATAAACCAACGCAAACCAATAAACAGGATTCCCTGACTAAGTTTGCCGTTCAGGTAGCCTCTTCACAATATCAAGATCGCGTTGAAACTTTAGCGCGAGATTTAAGTCAAAAGCTATCGGTGAAAAGCTACGTCAACTCGAGTAGTAATGTACACCGCGTCTTTTTGGGCCCTTTCGACGACTATATGTCGAGCCAAAAAGCACTAGAAAGAGTGAAAGAACTGGGTTATACCAGTGCTTTCATTAAATCCCAATAGTCCTCAATCCAGTGTACCCCTATTCCTATACTGGTTTGAGAGATTGATTCTGTTAAGATATGGACAGTTAACGATAAACCTGTAGTCAATATGAAAAAAACAACGCTAATTAAATCAGTTTTTGCGTCTTCTATTGCGCTTTCTGCAACCATCGCATCTTCTGCCTTCGCATCACCAATTGTGATGCCAGACGCGCCTCAAATCGCCGCTAAAGGCTACGTTTTGATGGATTATCATTCAGGTAAAGTTTTAGCTGAAAAAGAGATGAATACAAAACTCTCTCCAGCAAGCTTAACGAAAATGATGACCAGCTATGTTATTGGTCAAGAGTTGGAACGCGGTAACATCTCACTGCAAGACGATGTCACCATCAGCAAGAACGCTTGGGCAAAAAACTTCCCTGATTCATCGAAAATGTTCATCGAAGTCGGCACTACCGTAAAAGTAGAAGACCTCAACCGAGGAATCATTATCCAGTCTGGCAATGATGCTTGTGTTGCTATGGCTGAACATATTGCCGGATCTGAAGATGCATTTGTTGACCTAATGAACGCATGGGCTGACACAATTGGCATGAAGGACACACACTTCGCCAACGTTCATGGCCTAGACAACGCGAATCTTTACTCGACACCTTACGATATGGCACTACTTGGTACTGCGCTTATTCGCGACGTACCGGAAGAATACCGTATCTACTCTGAGAAAAAATTCACCTACAACGGCATTACTCAGTACAACCGTAACGGCCTGCTTTGGGATAAAAGCATGAACGTTGATGGTATTAAAACGGGCCACACAAGCAATGCTGGTTACAGCTTAGTAAGCTCTGCAACAGAGGGTAAAATGCGCCTTGTTGCCGTCGTGATGGGAACTAAAGATGCTAACGCTCGTAAATCAGAAAGTAAGAAGTTACTCAGCTACGGCTTCCGCTTCTTCGAAACCGTCGCGCCTCACAAAGCAGGTGAAACATTCGTAGAAGAAAAAATCTGGATGGGTAATAAAGACACTGTAGCACTTGGGTTGGATCAAGACACCTATGTGACTTTACCTCGTGGACAAGCGAAAAATCTCAAAGCTAGCTTTATCCTTGAAAAAGAGCTTGAAGCCCCAATAATGAAGGGTGACGTAGTTGGTAAGCTATACTATCAACTAGAAGGTGAAGATATTGCCGAGTACCCACTACTTGCTCTTGAAGACGTAGAACAAGGTAGCCTATTCAGCCGCCTATGGGATTACATTGTCATGCTGTTCAAAAGCTTCTTGTAATCTATGTACTTAGCAAAAAAAAGCCGCCGTTAGCGGCTTTTTTTATTTATCTCAGTAGTGACTAGCGTGAGCCACGTCTTGAGTTCATCTCAGATAGACAGTACTATTCCGCGCTGCGAATAACGACTTTCCAACTTGGAGTTTCAACATGCTGAACATTAACTCAGATGCAAAATTGAGAGACCTGCTTGAGTTTCCTTGTTCTTTCACATACAAGGTAATGGGCTACGCTAAGCCAGAGCTACCAGAAAAGGTTCTTGAAGTCATCCAACGCCATGCTCCAGGTGATTACAGCCCAACAGTAAAACCAAGTGCTAAGGGGAATTACCACTCGGTATCAATCAACATCACTGCAACCTCGATTGAACAGGTTGAAACGCTGTATAAAGAGCTTGGTGAGATTGACATCGTGCGCATGGTGCTATAAAAAATTTGAATACACTCAAATTTTATTGAAAGCAGCGAAAGCTGCTTTCTTTTTAGATATCAATTAGATAAATATCCTGCAAAAACTCTAGGGTTAAAAATGTGTTACTGGCATATAGTTCAATAACCAGAAGCAGTTTATAATCTTTCCACTTTACTAACCGACGATGGAAGAGCGGAATGCAAAACCAGCTTGTTGTGAAACATCTTGGTAGACAGGACTATAAGCCTATCTGGCAAGCGATGCACGATTTCACTGACAATCGAACAGAAGAAACGCCTGATGAAGTATGGCTTGTCGAACACAACCCTGTCTTCACACAAGGACAAGCCGGCAAAGCTGAACACCTGTTGAACACAGGGGATATTCCGGTCGTTCAAAGCGATCGTGGTGGGCAAGTCACCTACCATGGCCCCGGACAACTGGTCGCTTACTTTCTTATCAACCTTCGTCGTAAAAAGCTAGGTGTTAGAGAACTCGTTACACATATCGAGAACCTCGTAATCAACACTCTAAAAGCATACAATATCGAATCCGCTGCTCGACCTGATGCCCCTGGTGTCTACGTCGATGGCAAAAAGATTTGTTCCTTAGGGCTTAGAATTCGTAAAGGTTGTTCATTCCACGGCTTGGCACTAAACGTCAACATGGACTTGTCACCTTTCCTACGCATCAACCCATGTGGTTATGCAGGTATGGAGATGGTACAAGTCAGCCAATTAGGTGGACCTGACGATATCGCTCAAGTTGAGACAAAGCTAGTCGAAGAACTGGTGACTTTACTTGGTTATGACCACGTAGAACTAGATACAGCCGCAAAATCGGCAAGCAACAACGAGAAGTAAGAGAAGCATGAGTAAACCAATCCAAATGGAAAAAGGCGTTAAGTACCGCGACGCTGACAAAATGGCTCTGATCCCGGTAAAGAACATGCCTACCGAGCAGAAAGAAGTTCTTCGTAAGCCAGAATGGATGAAGATCAAACTGCCTTCTGACAGCCAACGTATCCAAGATATCAAATCTGCAATGCGTAAAAACAACCTGCACTCCGTTTGTGAAGAAGCTTCGTGTCCAAACCTAGCAGAATGTTTTAACCACGGAACAGCAACTTTCATGATCCTTGGTGCAATCTGTACTCGTCGTTGCCCGTTTTGTGACGTTGCCCATGGACGTCCACTCGCCCCAGAAAATGATGAGCCACAAAAACTGGCGAAGACTATTCAAGACATGAAGCTGAAGTATGTGGTGATCACATCGGTAGACCGTGATGACCTTCGTGATGGCGGCGCTCAGCATTTTGCAGACTGTAACCGTGAAATTCGTGCTCTCAACCCTAACATCAAGATTGAAACCTTGGTTCCTGATTTCCGTGGTCGCATGGATATCGCCCTTGAACTGCTTAAAGATAACCCGCCAGATGTCTTCAACCACAACCTTGAAACAGCACCTCGCCTTTATCGTAAAGCGCGTCCAGGAGCGAACTACAAGTGGTCACTAGAGTTATTGAAAAAATTCAAAGAACAGCATCCTAGCATTCCAACTAAGTCTGGTTTGATGATGGGTCTTGGTGAGACGAAAGAAGAGATCATTGAGGTTCTTAAAGACCTTCGTGCACACGGTGTCACTATGCTGACATTGGGTCAATACCTTGCACCAAGCCGCCACCATTTACCTGTTGAACGCTACGTGCCACCATCAGAGTTTGATGAGTTAAAAGAAATTGCTCTAGAGCTTGGTTTCACACATGCAGCATGTGGACCATTTGTGCGCTCGTCGTACCATGCAGACCTTCAGGCTCAAGGTTTAGAAGTGAGCTAGAGTAAGTCAATTTTGTGGCAAGGGTCGACATAATAAGTCGACCCTTTTTGTTATCGGTTGTTGAATGAATCACTACACTTCGATAGGCTTAACCTACAACCATTACTACTAAGCGTATTCCAAGGAACTAGTATGAAAAAGTTTGGACTAGCGGCAATGACTCTGGCGGCCCTGTCTGCTGGCTGTGCTTCAAATACCGAGCAAGACAATTTTCGAGAAGCTTCATTTGAGCTTTGCAATACCGAAGTGGATATCTACTCAGTGAGTGATGACGGTCGCGTACGCATTGTTTGTTCTGACGGTTCTAAATTCGCACTGACGAATGAAAGCACGCTGGAAACGATGCGCGACATTAATATCGACTACTGTGACGGTGAAGGCTTAGGTAAGTTCAACGAAAGCAGTAAGTATTACTCGTTCAAATGTAAGTCTGGCACTCTTCTTAGCCTACCTAAGTAACGGGAAATGAACAATAAAAAGGGCCGATGTAACAACATCGGCCCTTTTTGTTTTTTAACTGTATTGGTTCTAGCTCGAGGAAAAGGTGCGGAGTTTACGCTAGTAAATGAGCACCTTTGACAACAAAATAGACCAAGTCAGGCAGAACCATTATGCGTAAACTGGTAGACGCTTACAGATATCGAGCACCTTCGCTTTCGTTGCTGCGATAACTTCCTCATTACCGATGTTATCTAAAACATCACACATCCAGTTTGCTAGCTCTTTTGCGTCTTCTTCAGTGAAACCACGACGAGTGATTGCAGGAGAACCAACACGGATACCAGACGTGACAAACGGGCTACGAGGGTCATTTGGTACAGAGTTCTTGTTAACTGTAATGTTTGCTGCACCTAGTGCTGCATCTGCATCTTTACCTGTAATATCTTTGTCAATTAGGTCAACAAGGAATAGGTGGTTTTCAGTACCGTTAGAAACGATCTTGTAGCCGCGCTCTTGGAACTGAGCAACCATTGCTTTCGCGTTTTTAACTACGCGAGCTTGGTACTCTTTAAACTCTGGCTCCATCGCTTCTTTGAATGCAACCGCTTTACCAGCGATAACATGCATTAACGGGCCACCTTGGCCACCAGGGAAGACAGCTGAGTTGAGTTTTTTGTACATCTCTTCACCCGCGTTAGACAAGATAAGACCACCACGTGGACCTGCTAGCGTTTTGTGAGTTGTTGTAGTGACAACGTGAGCGTGTGGTACAGGCGTTGGGTATACGCCCGCTGCGATTAGACCCGCAACGTGAGCCATATCGACAAATAGGTACGCGCCTGCTTTATCTGCGATTTGACGCATGCGAGCCCAATCTACGATCTGTGAGTAAGCAGAGAAACCACCGATGATCATCTTCGGTTTGTGTTCTAGAGCAAGAGCTTCCATTTCGTCGTAGTTGATTTGACCAGCTTCGTCGATACCGTAAGGAATAACGTTGTAGTGTTTACCAGAGAAGTTGACTGGAGAACCGTGTGTAAGGTGACCACCGTGCGCTAAGCTCATACCAAGAACAGTATCACCAGGGTTAAGTAGAGCCATGTAAACAGCACTGTTTGCCTGTGAGCCTGAGTGAGGCTGTACGTTTGCGTATTCACAGCCAAATAGCTGACATGCACGATCAATTGCCAGAGATTCAGCTTTATCAACGTACTCACAGCCACCGTAGTAGCGCTTGCCTGGGTAACCTTCAGCGTACTTATTTGTAAGCTGAGAACCTTGAGCTTCCATTACACGTGGACTTGTGTAGTTTTCTGAAGCAATAAGTTCAATGTGTTCTTCCTGGCGAAGAGTTTCTTCTTGAATTGCTGCGAACAGTTCCGCATCGTAATCTGCGATGTTCATATCACGCTTTAGCATCTGTATCTCCTGACTCAGATTGAGACTTTAAATTGCAAAAAAACCGACCTTTGACACTCACGCAAACGTTTGCATCAAGCTAATGACGCGCATTCTACATAATTTGATCTTTGTCATAAAGAGAAAATTTCAGTTTTTCTCATGCAGTTTTTTCATAATGCTTTACAGGGAATCTCATGTTGAGCACTTATCCGAACATTTCGCCAGCTAAGTGTCAATTCCATCCTTTACACCCCGTAAAACGATAATTACATAGGTTTACCTTAAATTTCACTCTCAAGCTACCGAAATCCTATTTTTTTAAATAGTATGCACGCCATTATTTACTTGTTAAATTTCAAATTGATGGAAAAACACTCAAGACGAGAAGATTGGGTCGCAATTTTGACCGGCACCTTTTTAGTCGCCCAAGGCTTCTTTTTCCTCCAATCAGCATCACTGTTGACTGGAGGCACAGCAGGACTGGCACTTTTAGCCAGCCAGATGACCCACTTTTCACTCGGCACTCTGTACTTTATTGCCAACTGTCCATTCTATTTATTAGCATGGAAGCGTTTCGGTACTCGATTTGCAATTAATAGTGCGATTTCTGGTGCTCTTGTGTCACTGATTACTGATCACCTCTATTTAGTCATCAGTCTAGAGACCATCAACCAAGTCTACTGCGCGATCGCTGGAGGCCTTTTGATGGGATTAGGAATGCTGATTCTTTTTCGCCATCGTTCGAGTTTGGGGGGCTTCAATGTGTTGTGCCTGTTCATTCAGGACAAATTCGGCATTTCAGTGGGTAAGTCTCAGCTGGCTATAGATTGTGCGATTCTTTTTGCTTCGTTCTTTTTTGTCTCTCCAGAAGTGATTGGTTTATCGATTCTCGGAGCTGTCGCTCTAAATCTTGTCTTAGCAATGAACCACAAACCAACTCGCTACTCGGTGACTTACGGTTAGTCGTTAACTTCTACTACAAATACAATTAAGCCCGCGATCACTCGCGGGCTTATTGCGTTATTTAGTTCAATTCACCATGTGAGCTTCTCGCTTTCACATCATGACTTAACTCTTTATTCAGCTCAGCCTCAACATGACCAGGTGATTGTGTGCCTTGCGAAATCAGACGATACATTGCAGGAATGACAAACAAGGTAACAAAGGTCGCAAAGCCCATACCGAAGAATATCACTGTCCCTACCGCAACACGGCTCTCATAACCAGCACCCGTCGAGAGAATCAACGGTATCGCTCCCGCTAATGTGGTGAATGCGGTCATCATAATCGGGCGTAAACGACGCGCAGAGGCATCAAGAATCGCTTTTTCGAACTCAATCCCACGGTCACGCAGTTGGTTAGCGAACTCTACAATCAAAATACCGTTCTTAGTGACCATGCCGATAAGCATAATCATTCCGATCTGGCTGTAGATATTCAGTCCCTGCCCCATCAGAAATAGACCAAGAAAACCACCGAATACCCCCATAGGAACCGTAAACATCACCACCAATGGGTTTATAAAGCTTTCAAACTGCGCAGCCAGTACCAGATACGCGACTAAAAGTGCTAACGCAAACACCAATAGAATGCTCGATTGGTTCTCTTTGTAATCTTTCGATTCCCCAGAATAGCTAACTGAAATATCACTAGGCAGTAGTTCAATCGCTTGCTGGTCAAGGAAATCGAGCGCCTCACCAAGAGTGTAACCGTCCGATAAGTTCGCTGTTATCGTGACCGCTTTTTGCTTGTTGTAGTGAGAGAGTCGAATCGACGAAGCCACTTCTTCAATCTTCGTTACCGCATCAAGCGTAACAAGTTCGCCTGATGATGTACGCATGTAGATTTGGCTCAAGTCTGACGCATTGTTAAAGCTATTTTCATCACCACGCAGATAAACATCATACTCTTCACCTCGTTCGACAAAGGTCGTCTCGCTCTTACCGCCCAGCATGATCTCCAAAGTATCGGAAATGTCTTGTACGCTGATCCCTAGTTCAGCCGCACGCTGTTTGTCTACGCTCACCACCAGCTCAGGTGTTTTCTCAGAGTAGTTAATGTCGCTGCCTTCCATATACGGAGAGTCTTCCGCGATCTGCTCCAATTTCTCAGCCCAGGTTTTCAGTTCACTGTAATCTGAACCGCCAAGTACGAATTGAACAGGTTCACTTGACCCCCCTCTAAATCCTGGCATAAATGGGAACACGCGCACATCCGCCATACCAGCCAACGCCTTACGCACTTCACCTAACGCCTGCTGTGCTGTGACTTGGCGATCATTCCAGTCTTCAAGAATCATAATAACGAAGCCGGTCTGATCCCCCGCATTGCCGCCAAATGCTGGCGATTGGATACTGAAAGACTTCAGAAAACCTTGCCCAAGCAGAGGCATTAGTCTGTCTTCGACAATGTCCATATTTGCCGCCATGCGATTGTAACTGGTCGCATCGGCACCACGAACAAACGCAAAAATTACGCCGCGGTCCTCAGAGGGTGTTAACTGTGCAGGTACTTGTTGCATCAGCCCCCAACTGCCACCGATACAGGAGACAATAATCAGCGGTGCAGCCCATTGCCATTTCAATGCCCCTTTCAATACTCGACGGTATAGCAACTCCAAACGACCAAATATTTGGTCAATAAACAGATTAAATCGATTCGGTTTGACGTTCGCTTTAAGCAGTTTACTTCCCAAAACAGGTGTCAACGTCAATGCGATGAGTGAAGAAAAAATCACCGACATCGCAAGCAAAACAGAAAACTCAGTAAATAGCAGACCTACCATGCCGTCCATAAAGGAGATAGGCAGGAACACCATAACCAAAACCAACGTGGTAGCAATAACCGCAAAACCCACTTCGCGGGTCCCTTTGTATGCCGCAAGCAATGGCTTTTCACCATTTTCGATATGATGGAAAATGTTCTCTACAACAACGATAGCATCATCGACAACCAGACCAATCGATAGAATCAACGCCATCAAGGTAATCAAGTTAATCGAGAAACCAAAATAGTAAGCCGCGATAAACGACGAAATCAAAGAGACAGGAACGGTTACCGCAGGGATAAGGGTCGCCCTTACCTGACCAATAAAGATGTAGAGCACCAAGATGACTAAACCACCGGTAATAAACAAGGTGCTGTACACTTCTGCAATCGAGCGTTCAATGAACACTGTCGAATCATAATCGATCGCTAAACGAGTGCCTTGCGGTAGAAACTTCTGGATGTTTTCAACTTCTTGATGAACTAAGTCCGCCACTTCTAGTGGGTTGGCATCTGACTGCGGCACAATCCCCATACTGACGTTAACCACACCATCACTCTTAAAAGTCGAGTTCTCGTTTTCTGCACCTATGTAGACATCAGCAACATCTTTTAGGTAGATAGGTGTGTTATCTGATGCGCGCTTGACCACCAGATACTCAAAATCTTCTGCCTTGTTATAACTACGAGCCGTACGTACCGACATCACAATCTGATCGTTACGCACTTCACCTCCAGGGCTTTCAATATTCTCACTACGAAGAGCGGAAGTAATATCAGAAGTGGTTACGCCTCGGCCTGCCATCTGTTCTGGCTTCAACTTGACGTACATAACTTTGTATAAGCCACCCGAGATATCGACAGAGCTGACACCTGAGATAAGACTGAACCTGTCAATCAATACGCGTTCAACGTAGTCCGTTAACTGAGTTCTATCCATCTCAGAAGAACTGAGGTTGATATAGAGTGAAGCTTCACCTGAACCGTTGTTTTTGAACACAACGGGATCATCCGCTTCATCGGGTAGTGAACGCTGCGCACGGGCAACGGCATCACGAACATCACTTACGCCCGTATTAAGGTCATAACCAAGATCAAAAGTGATGGTAATACGCGACATACTGTTGCGGGTTGTCGACGATATCTCATCAATACCACTGATACCCGACAGTTGGTCTTCTAATACTGAGGTTATCTGGCTTTCAATAATGGTCGCCGAAGCACCTTCGTAACGAGTACTAATAGAGACAACAGGACTTTCAATGTCCGGCATTTCTCGCACGGCCAACTTATTAAAGGAAACAATACCGAAAACGCACAACAACAAACTTAAAACAACCGCGGCAACGGGTCGCTTAACTGAAACATCCGACAGCAGCATTAGTTAGCCCCTTCTTGCGGCTTTGCTTTCTCTTTAGGGCGGCCATCGCTACCTAACTCAGAAACCACTACGCCATCACGCATATTCACTATGCCCTGCACGACAATTTTGTCGCCAATCGATAATCCTTGCTCTATGACCACTAAATTGTCGACACGAGCGCCCAGCAGTACCTCGGTTCGTTTAGCATTGTTGTCTTGATCAATAACATAGACGTAACGCTTAGTGCCCGAATACTCCAGGGCCTGGACTGGAATAATTGGCGCTTCTATAGCAGGAAAATCCATATTGGCTGATACCAGCATGCCGGGTTTTAGCTCTTCAGATGGATTACTAAAGTGAATACGCACTCTAAGATTAAGCGTTTCTTGGTTAATACGAGAGTCAATAGCAACAACTTGTCCCTCAAACACTTTATTCTGCCAAGCAGCCGTAGTCGCCGTCACTTTCATGCCTTCAGAGAGCTGTGACAGGTAACGCTCTGGCACCTGAAGATCCAACTGCATCACGGATAGATTATCCAGTGTGAGTAACGCCTCGCCTGCCGTCACCATTTTTCCGCGACTAAAATCGATAAAACCAACGGTGCCTGCAAACGGAGAGGTAATATGAAGATCTTTAAGGTTTGCGTTGGCCGCATCTAGGCGAGCCTGAGCAATTTCCACACTGGCTTTTTGCGCATCGATCTCTGTCTGCGTAATGGCATTGCGTTTAACAAGACGCTCGAATTCTTTCAACTTACGTTGTTCATCTTTCAAATACGCTTTTGCCTCAGCGACAGAAGCGCGAGCTTTATCATCATTAAGCTGAATGATCATTTGACCTTGACGCACAGCTTGATTCGCTTTGACAGCAATAGTGTCGACTTTTCCGGCGACTTCGGTAGAGATCTCTACCGATTGCTCAGCTTCCAACTTACCGACCAAGACAAGGGACTGAGAGACATTGTGTGTTTGAACAAGCTCAGTGACGACTGTAACTGTCGAAGGTCCTTGCCTCTTTGCATAAGAGAGTGGTGCTGCTGTAAGAATAGACAGAGACAAAAGACTCAAAACAATTTTATTTTTCATAGTGAGATTCTGCATAGATAAACTAGATATATTGTATCCGCTAAAATCCATTATGAACGTCAAGTAATGTAAAGAGCGAGAAATATTCTGTAAGTGAAGCCGTTGATTGTTTGAGCTTTATGCTCATTTCCTGGCTTCTTTGTCCAAAAAGGCATCATTCAATTCAAAAATACAAGAAAAGTCTTTACAGCATTTACGAGTTTGCTATGATGCGCTCCGCACTTGAGCAATGTGTTGGGAAAACATTGCTTAAGCTATTCCTTAATGAGAATAGAAAACACCCTGGAGGGGTTCCCGAGTGGCCAAAGGGATCAGACTGTAAATCTGCTGGCACTGCCTTCGATGGTTCGAATCCG
>NZ_JBNJOJ010000019.1:0-88733 GCF_050113655.1 Vibrio sp. TRT 29B02 | reverse complement strand
AAAATCGCTCAGTTGCATGCATTTGAAATTGGCAATGAACTCCACATCAAAGCCGGTATGAAGGTCGTTATCGAAGCGGGCTCTGAAATGACTTTGAAAGCCGGTGGCAGCTTTATAAAACTGGACGCGTCTGGTGCTAGCTTGGTTGGCCCTAGCGTGAATTTAAACTCGGGAGGCAGTGCAAGCACAGGTTCTGGGTTTGCGGGGAAAGTCGCTCAGTTACCTTTAAGAAGCAACGACACGGCATCATTAGAAAAGACAGATGAAACCTCATCGACCAACGTCACTCAAACTGCACTGCTGCGGGCAGAAAACGAGAATGTCAGCACGGTAAAAGCATGTCCTGCCGAAAAACAGGAGAATGCTTAATGATGACATTTGATGAAAAGACAAATCTCTATTGGCTCGTGACGGCCAGCAATTTCAGACATACCATTCAAACCACCGGTGCATTAGAAGGTGCCGCACCGGTCTTCGATAATTCATTTTCAAACGAGTTGATGCCCTTGTCTCCGTGGCTCATCCCGATTGAGACACTCAATCCAGCACTTCAAAACGAGCTAACGCAAGGCATCATCTTAGCCAGCAAGACCGAATTTAATGGCGTTATGGCTCACTTACGCAGCCTTCTCTGGGCCTATCTAGAGGGAGAAAAGGTGTTGTTCCGCTTTTATGATCCTGTCGTCATTATGCCCATGCTCGCCGTGATGAGTGACGGTGACCGTTCTCAGTTCTTAGGGAACATAAGTCATTGGCTACATTGGCAAGGTGAGGAATATACCCGCTATGAAAATCACTCGCCCCTGGCTTTTACTTTGCAAACAAACCCTTGGTGGAGAGTGAAAAGTGAGCACCTGACAGCAAAAGAAGACCACACCACACTCGCCACCAATATTGAGCGAGCGTTATGGCGTGTGCTACCAACAGCAATCAACAAGTTAGCTAACCCCAAACAGTTTATAGAAAAAGCCTTGCAACAGTTCCCATCAATGTATGCCACCTCTGTCGATAGACAAATTTACGTACTGGCTCACTTAATTAAGGCTGAGATCGTCAACATCAATGATGTGGTTGACGTTTTGCACTTATCACTGACTGAGCGAGAGCAACTGGAGTACGTTATAGGAGCATTAAAATGACTTTTGGAGCCTTAGGTGTCAGTGAGCACTGCATTCCTTGCGAAAGCTACACCCATTGGATAGAAATCCATATTCGCGATGAACATAACCAACCATTCCCCAACATCAAAGGGAATTTGATCGACGCAAGTGGAGCGGTTTACCCAGTGACCCTTGGAGAGGAACCGATACGCTTGGTAAGCTTGGCTCCTGGACGTGTTACTCTCCAATTCGATAATCCAACCTGGTTATATCACACCCAGCGTCGACTGCCCTTTGACGGTGAGACTTCTCCTGTCCAGCAATGGCTTAAACAGAACCCAGCCGCAAGCAGTGGTGCTTCTTGGACGCATCATACGCTAACCTTGGGTGACTTTGTGCAGCTAGAGCAAGGGCAAAACATCCCCAAACGTCACCAAAAAGAGGCGCTTGGCGTGGTCAAACTGGTTACGAATACCAGTCACTTCGTGACCATCCAAGGCTGTCGCTATATTACTCTAAGGTTAGGGATGTTTTTTGATGGGACAGCCAACAACAGCTACAGTGCCAAATGGGGCAAAGCTCGATTAGAGGATCGCTACTACCTATGGCAAGCCGCTTATCAGGTATCAGAAGAGATTGCTAACACTCAAGATATTCATCCAACGCAATTCATTGAAAAATGTTTCGATTGGGCCGACATAACAGGCAGCGCGGCCAATGAACTGACCAATATCCAGAAGCTCTTTGACCTCTATCAGAGGGGCACCTTCAATGAGGATAAAACTGTCTACCGTTTTGCTCAATACATTACTGGGATAGGCACAGGTAATAGCACCGATATTGCCAGAGCAGATGAAGATAGCAAGGGATTGGCGTTTGGTTTGGGTAAATATGGCATTATCAATAAAGTCCGTACAGGGATTAAAGAGGTTTGCAGCCAATTGGGTTTGATTCTCATAGCCATTGAACGTGAAGAGAAGATCAAAATCGACGGTTTAAACAAGCTAGAATTTGACGTGTTTGGCTTTAGTCGCGGCGCGGCGGCGGCAAGGCACTGTATTAATACTGTTCTGGCGGGCAAGCAAAATGTGTTCGCGCAAGAGTTTACCCGAACATTGCAACAATTAGCCGGCGATTACACTCTGGTCACCGACTTTGATTGGGATAGCAACCAATCTTGCGAAGTAATGTTTGCTGGGCTGTTTGATACCGTCGCTGCTTACGGAATCGCGCATAATGATAATGATGAACCGGTGCGATTATGGTTAGATCCTGCCAGAGTGCGCAAAGCCGTCCACCTTGTGGCCAACAAACACAGCGAATACCGCTATAACTTTAGCCTAAACAGACTCAATTTTGCCCCTCATTTTGATGAAATCGTATTGCCTGGCGCACATTCCGATATTGGTGGCGGCTATCACTCACGTGTCGCCTTCTCCAACGCAGACTATCTATTACCGCTACTGGAAAATAAACGTATAGCAAGCGTGCAAAACACCGACTTATCCCTGTTCGGGCAAAAAAAACAACTTGCCGCTCTAACCACAGAGCTTGAACATGCGTTAGATATTGAACTTAAACACGGTTGGCTATGGCAAGACTATTTGCTGACTAATCCAGAATTGACCTATGAAGGGAAATACACCAGCGGTGCGATAGCGCATCTGCTTTATCGCAAATGTACCGAAGGCGATTTATCGCGCCTCTACCTAAGAGTGATGTATGGACTGGCAGAATATGCTGGCGTGCCTGTATATGACAAAGCAGAAGGCCCTTATGTTTGGAATTGCCAAGAAAGTAATAAAGACGCCCACTTATACTATCCGGTTCAAAGTCAGTTGGCCTATCCATACCTACCAACTCTACCCCCGTATCCATTTGGCGAACTGTGCCAAAGCGCCCTAGAACAGGCAAAGGCTGGCAAAGTACACGAAATAGAACAACTACTAGGATCGCAAAGCATGCTTGATAACTTTATTGCCCTGGGGCTGATCCATCATTCCTCCGATATCGATGATTGGTTTGGTATCGTGACCCCAAATAAACCTCACACCATCAATCAACGCTATGCACGCGAGGAGTACGACGGTGAATAAACGCTATCTCGCGATCACAACCATTGCCATACTCGCTCTAATCGCTGGCTTAGCCGGACGTACTAAGCCAAACTACCCTGATGACCCAAGGTTTAGGCCTTGGCGAATTGGCGCCGCGATCTCTTATAATTACCCTGCGTCGGTTAACGAAGCCTACGGTGTCAACTACCAAGAGGACTGGACCAGCATGATGCTGCCGTATGGCGGATTGCTGCAATCACGATACAAGATGGAAAAATATCGAGAGTATACCTATCCAGACTACGATGGCTATGCAATACCTTTGGGTGTTCCGGTCAACTTCACCTCTGGTCAACTTGGTTCGGGAATAAAATCCTTACCCGATGAACTCTATCTCTATTGGGGGAGCCATGGTTTTCGCTACGCCACCGTCGTTAAGGTCACCGCGCAAATTAAAGCGGCTATAGTGAAGCCTTATCCCGAATATCCAGAAGAGCCCGAGGGACCTACATGCTACCAAACTGATTTTATGTTTGGCCTACTTCCAGACGGGAGAGCGAAAATGTGGCTCAAAGGATGCGCTTATATCACCTACATTGGAGAATACTCGGCAACAAAAGCGGTGCCAATCCCTCCCCCTGCCCCAGAAAAAGAACCAGAGCCACTGACACCAGAACAGATCGAGCAATTTGGACACCTTCTGTTTGACACGAAACCCAAAAAGAGACCACAACCACCCAAGATGTACCCAAGACCATCACTTGATGACCCGATCCCGTGGGATAAAGTCAATCAAGTCTGGTATAACCCGGGCTATAAAGTACAGAATCTAGCAGATGTTGTTCCAAGCACACCAGAGTAGCCATCAACCACGGCTATGCACGCGAGGAGTACGACGGTGAATAAACGCTATCTCGCGATCACAACCATTGCCATACTCGCTCTAATCGCTGGCTTAGCCGGACGTACTAAGCCAAACTACCCTGATGACCCAAGGTTTAGGCCTTGGCGAATTGGCGCCGCGATCTCTTATAATTACCCTGCTGGCATAACAGAAGCGTATGGGGTTAACTACCAAGAGGACTGGACCAGTATGATGCTGCCGTATGGCGGATTGCTGCAATCTCGATACAAGATGGAAAAATATCGAGAGTATACCTATCCAGACTACGATGGCTATGCAATACCTTTGGGTGTACCGGTCAACTTCACTTCAAGACAAATTGGCACTGGCATAAAATCCTTGCCCGATGAACTCTATCTCTATTGGGGGAGCCATGGTTTTCGCTACGCCACCGTCGTTAAGGTCACCGCGCAAATTAAAGCAGCGATGGTCACGCCATACCCTAGTATCATATCCTCCAAGGAAGGAGCAACATGCTATCAAACGGAATTTATGTTTGGCTTTCTCCCTGATGGACGAACAAAGCTATGGCTTGATGGATGCGGGATACTCACCTATGTCGGTGAATATTCGGCAACAAAAGCGGTGCCAGTCCCTCCACCGACCCCAGAAAAAGAACCAGAGCCACTGACGCCAGAGCAACTCAAGGAAATAGCGGAACGTTACGAGAGACTTGGCATTACCGAGTTAATGGCAGATAGACCTAAACAAGAGCCACCAAAAATCCATCCTAGACCATCACTTGATGACCCAATCCCGTGGGATAAAGTCAATCAAGTCTGGTATAACCCAGGCTATAAAGTACAGAATCTAGCAGATGTTGTTCCAAGCACACCATAGTGAAAGTGAGTGGCGAGTGGCGAGTGGCGAGTGGCGAGTGGCGAGTGGCGAGTGGCGAAAAAACTAAAGGGTTGACTCTATAAGTCAACCCTTTCATGTCACTGTCAGTTAGTAAAAACTTGCGGCTCTTTTAGCGCGGCGAAATGTTGGATAAACATTGCACATGAACCGTGATCTCTTCACGGTCATGATACAGATGCTTAGCTTGCAGACGGAACTTAACACCGTTTTCAATCATAAATACTTTCAAGTTTTCAATATCTTGCAGTACTTCATCGTAACGGCCTTTCATCGGTAGTTTGAGGTTAAAGATGGCCTCTTTAGCCCAACCACTGATGATCCACTCACCCATCAATTGTGCTACACGTGATGGCTTTTCAATCATGTCACAGACTAACCAAGTAACGTTCTTACGAGCTGGCTCGAACTTGAAACCATCTTCTTGGTGATGCTTAACCTGACCCGTCTCCATTAAACTATCCGCCATCATGCCGTTATCAACCGAGTGAACAAACATTGAACGTTTAACGAGCTGATAGGTCCAGCCACCTGGACAAGCACCTAAATCAACACCCCACATACCTGCGGCTAAACGCTCATCCCATTCTTCACGAGGGATAAAGACATGGAAGGCCTCCTCTAGCTTAAGCGTAGAACGACTCGGTGCATCTGCCGGGAATTTTAAACGCGGGATCCCCATAAAGAATTGAGAGTTATTCTCTGGTAGAGAGTAACCTACAAAACAGTGCCCAGAGGCAACAAAACAGATATGCAGAACAGGTTTTTTAGGGCTATCTTTTGCAAAAAGAATACCTTTACCACGTAACGCCTGACGCATTGGGACAGTGAATTTACGACAGAACTTAAGCAATTCTTTGGCTTCATTGGTATCTGGTGTTTCAATGCGGATATCACCACAACGAGGCATACTATCAACATCGTTCAACACTTCGAGCATTGGAGAAATACGGTCTTCTCGTGGGAGATCTTCTATTTCAGTGGCTACCGCAAACATCTGACGAGCAAAAATCAGCGCTTTAAAATCCAGCTCTTTTACCAGTTTTTCTGCATCACCATCTTGGTAGCATTCAAACAGCACATAACCTGTATTTTTCTTGAGGCGTGGGAAACCAAACACTTCTAACTGAGTGGCTTTATCTTGGATTTCTCCGGCACACTCTTTTTCAAAGCCACTACGGCAGTAGAGCATTAACTGTTTCACTGATTCACCTCTTTAGTCTGTAGTGCTGCGTAGACAAACAGTCCCCACCCAAGCATAAAGGTTAAACCACCCAATGGCGTAATTGGACCAAACCATTTGATACCGGTTAACGCAAGTGCGTAGAGGCTGCCGCTAAAACAAAAGATGCCGATGATAAAGCAAATCGCTGCAAGGGCGAAATATTTTTGTGACTTTGGCTGCAATTTAAACTGCAGTAATAGACCACAAACCACAATCGCCAATGCGTGAATAAACTGATACTGAACGCCAGTGTTGAACACACCGATAAGATAAGGTGACAGCAGCGACTTGAGGCTATGGGCCGCAAAAGCGCCTAATCCAACGCCTACCCCCATTAATGAGCCACCGAATGCCAATAGGTATTTACTTTTCACCGTACACCTCAAGTATAAAAGCAGCGAGATTGTCCACTGCCAAAGCAATATTGCTTTGCTCGCTGTGGCCTGAACGTACTCGCGGCTTAAAGCTATGATCGCCATCTGGGATAAACACGGTCTGAACGCTTTGTGATAGACAAAAGTCTTTCAACTCTTCGCGTTTACCAAACGTATCTCGTTCTCCTTGCAAAACAAGGCATGGCTTAGACAGCGTTGCTAAGTGTTCGCCTTTGTAGTTTTCCGGCTTACCAGGAGGATGAAATGGAAAACCTAAACACGCGACGCCAGCCACCAAAGGGGCATCTGCGAGTAAACTTGCCATGCGCCCACCCATCGATTTGCCGCCAATCACAACGGGAGTATCCCCAGCAAGCTCACCAATCACTTTTTGAAAGGCCTCAAGCAGCTTAGGCGCTCTATCTGGCGGACGCTTCTTACCATCTTCCGCTCGCTTGACCATGTATGGAAAGTTAAACCGTACAACCTGAATACCTTTGTCTGCGAGTCCTTTAGCAACCGAGTTCATAAACTCATGATCCATCCCTGCACCCGCACCATGGGCGAAAATAAACAGAGGATCGGATGACTTGCCATCACGTAAATAATCAGTCATCCAGCAACTCCTCTTGCTCACTCTGTGCTTTCGCTAGCATCCAATCACGGAAAGTCGCAATTCGCCCCATATCGGCTTGTTTCTCGTGGCAAACCACATAAAACGCATTTTTAGATAGCAATACTTCATCGAATGGCGCAATTAAACGACCCGCTTCCAGCTCGGGTTGTGCCAGAACATTGTTTCCGAGAGCGACACCTTGGCCATGAGCAGCGGCTTGTAACACCATGGTTGAGTGACTGAATATCGGTCCGTGATTGACATTTACCCCTTCAATACCATTTTGTTTCGCAAACTGTTTCCAATCTTTACGAGATGTGTCGTGCAGCAAGGTATGCTGCTTTAGATCACTTAGAGTTTCTAATGGTTTGTTACCTAAAAGTAACGATGGTGAACAAAGTGGGATCAAGAATTCTTGGTAGAGTTTATCGGCACGTAAGCCAGGCCAGTTACCTCGACCATAATAGATAGCAACATCAACATCATCAGTCAGTGAACCCTCATCCATATCCACTGCCTTGATACGTACATCGATATCCGGTTCTTGCTGGTTGAAATCGGCCAGTCTAGGCACTAGCCACTGGATAGCAAAACTAGGTGGCAAACTGATCGTTAACGCCCCCTTCTCACTACGCTCTAGCACTTTGTCAGTAGCTTCTGCTAAAGATGTAAAAATATCCTTTATATCGAGAAAGTAGCTTTGCCCTTCTTCTGTTAGTAGTAACGAGCGATTTCGACGTCGAAACAGCTTTAAGCCGAGGAATTCTTCTAGCGCTTTAATTTGGTGACTAACCGCAGCCTGAGTCACAAACAACTCCTCTGCCGCACGAGTAAAGCTCAAGTGACGAGCAGCAGCCTCAAACACTTTCAATGAATTTAAGGGAGGTAATCTTCTAGACATAGCAGCCTTCTAAAAAGTGGATTAGTTTTTTTAATCTGAAACATTATAAAATGTCCATTGCCTGACGACCAGAGAAATTCTATATTTCACCCCGCAATGAGGAGTCAGAACGGCTTGGTTCCCTTTTGAATCAATTGACTTCTTGTCGCGATGTTGTGTTTGCAAACTCGTATTTCGAGTTAGGTAGGTTTCTACCAGTTTCGTTGAAAACAACGAAACATATACTTCCTGTATTTATTTTGACCTGTCTGTCAAATTTTTTAGCACCGCCTCTATGGCGGTGTTTTTTTATGCGCGAAATTTATAGATATAAAAAAAGCGCAAATCGAGTGACCGATTTGCGCTTTTTAATAACCTTGAATTTACCGAGATTAAGGGCGGTAAACCTTCACGTTATGGAAGCCCTGCTCTTGTAGGTAAAGAGCCTGTAGGCGGCTCATTACGCCTCGGTCACAGTACAGCAGGTAAGTCTTCGACTGGTCTAGATCACCAAACTGAGTGCCTAGTTTGAAGAATGGAATGTGCTTAACCTCTACCCCGTCAATTTCTAACGGGTTATCGTCTTCCTCTTCAGGGCTACGAATATCAAGTACAATCGCATGCTGTTCAATTGCTTGAACTTGCTCAACTTCAGGAGCCGCTTTTTCTGTCTCTTTAGCAATATCACGAATATCCATCACTCGCGCGTCACGGACAACTTGCTCAAGGATATCGAAATCGAATTTCTCTTCTTCAGCGTCCAGTTTCGCTTTAATCGCTTTAACCGTTGGCTTCTTAGAAATCACACCACAGTACTCTGGCATTGTTTTCGCGAAGTCTTCAGTGCCGATATCACGAGCTAGGTTAATGATGTCTTCTTTATCCCAGTTGATCAGTGGACGTAGGATTAGCGTATCAGTCACATTATCGATATGACGTAGGTTGGTCAGAGTTTGGCTTGAAACCTGACCGAGTGCCTCACCAGTCACCAAAGCTTCAATCTTAAATTTCTCTGCCACCATACCCGCAGCACGCATAAACATACGCTTAAGGATAACGCCCATTTGACCGTCATCCACTTTCTCTAAAATCTCGCCTACAACAGGCTCAAAGTTTACGGAAATAAAACGTACTTTTGCCGAAGAACCGTATTTGTTCCATAGGTAGTAAGCGACTTGCTTAACGCCAATTTCGTGTGCTGGACCACCTAGGTTAAAGAAACAGTAATGTACTTTAGAACCACGTTTGATGTGCAGGTAGCTAGAGACGCCCGAATCAAAGCCACCAGAGATCAAGCTAAGAACATCTTCTTGTGTTCCCAGAGGGAAACCACCAAGACCTTTGTGACGAGCGATGACTTGATTTAGCTTTTCATTTGCGACTTCAAGTTTCACGGTCACATCTGGGTTGCGTAAACGAACACTCGCACTTTCTACCGCTTGGTTCAGACCACCACCGACGTAACGCTCTAATTCAATTGAAGTAAAGTCATGTTTACCACGGCGCTTAGCACGTACCACAAAGGTTTTCCCTTCAATAAGTGGACGATTTAGCTCTAACACCTGTTCGTAGATGTCATGCAGATCTTTGAACTCTGACTGCTGAACTTCCAGTACATGGTGGATACCTGGAGTTTGCGTCAATACTTCAAGAGTCTCTTTGTAGTATTCAGATGACTCAGAAGTTACTTCAATATGGTCACGGCGGTTAAAGACAGCAACAGACTCTGTACGACTCTTGACGATGTTACGGATATTGCATTCAAGAATCTTTGTGAAGCGCTTACGCACAGACTCACTTTTTACAAAAATTTCTGGATGGGGCTTTACGATAAATTTCATAATTCACTTCACAAGTTAACTGTTTCGCTAGTTTAATGCTCTATTAGAGCGTAGCAGCGGTCTTTCGCCATGTACTGCCTCTAAGGGCGCAAGATTATACATGAAGCAATGCCCATAAAAAAGACGAGCTTTTTGCTCGTCTTTTTAGCTTGCTATTGTAAAGCAGGAACTTCGTCACTCAGAAGTGGTTCACCTTGCATAATACTGATTTCTACTCGTCGATTTCTTGAACGTTGAGCTTCAGTATCATTTGGCCCCAACGGCTCTGTATCTGCCATACCTCTCACTTGGAGACGTTGGTGATTAAAACCACGTACCTTCTCCATTTCTTGAGCAACAGAGACAGCACGCTGCGCCGACAGATCCCAGTTAGATCGGTAGAGTTCAGAATCAATACGTTGATTGTCTGTATGTCCTGATACTCTCACAACCCCCGGAATGTCTTTGACCAAATCGGCTATCTGACGCACCAAAGGTCGGAACTTAGGTTGTAAGAATGCTGAGCCTTCTGGGAACGCGCCTTTTTCTCTAATGCGTATATCTATTTGCTGACCGAGATTTTCAACTTCAATCGCGCCTTGCTCTATCTCGCGTTCTAGAGCTTTCTTGATACTTTCCATTACAGTTTCAAGCTCTTGAGACATCTCAGCAGACTGTTGCTGCTCATTATCCGACTCAGAATTTTGATTGTTCTGCGTTGAAGTATCTGGTGATTGTCCACCAGTTAAGGAGCCTTGATCCCTTTGAGTACCACCAGCTCTATCTGATTCACCTTCGTGAAATTCAAGCGTCTGCTGAGTAATATCGATGGTCTGTTGCATAATCACGTCAATCGGTGTTGGCTCAGGGCGACCTGGCCTAAACTCTTGCGCAATGATACTGGTACCTTTAGGGATATCTTTCACTTCAAGACGGTTTTGAACACCAAATGCAAACTTCATCGAACCTGCGATCTGTTTGAACTTCAGTACGTCCATCTCCGAAAACGAAAGAAGCAGTACGAAGAAACACATCAATAGTGACATCAAGTCTGCAAATGTTCCCATCCAAAGCGGGAGGCCGGGCGGCGGACATTTGCAGTCGTTATCATCATCCATAACTGCGTCCTTACTCGTTATCTACGTCAAGAGCACGTTTACCTTCATTGAGGTAGTTTTTCAGATAACTATCTATCACTCGAGGGTTTTGGCCATCTTGGATTGCTAAGACGCCATCCATAATCAGACGACGATTCAATTTTTCTTGCTCACGGCGCAGTGAAAGCTTGTCGGCAATCGGGAAAAACAACATGTTTGATAAGATCGCACCGTACAGAGTGGTTAGGAGTGCTACCGCCATCGCAGGACCGATCGCTTTTGGATCGTCCATGTTAGATAGCATCGCAACCAGACCAACCAGTGTACCGATCATCCCCATCGCAGGCGCAACGTCACCGAATGCTCTGAAAACACTCGAACCAAAATCATGTCGCTCATCCGTCAGCGCGATGTCTTTTTGCAGCGCGGCACGAACAACATCAGCATCGTGACCATCGACGAGTAAGTCGATGCCTTTTTGCATAAAGCTGTTACTGATCTCCATCTCCTCAAGGGCGAGAAATCCACCTTTACGAGCTGCGTCAGCCATTTCAACCACTTTAGCGATCAAATCTTCAGGCTCATCAGCTTTGAACATAAAGGCTTTGCCGGCGATCTTGGCGGCACCAAAAAACTGCCCCATAGTGAACTTCATCAACACCACGAAGGTAGAACCACCCACCACGATAAGTATTGATGTGACATCGACGAACATCATAATGCTTCCGCCGAGTATCATCGCCATGACAACGAAAGCCAAACCGCCAATCAGTCCTATCAGCGTTGCTAAATCCACAGAGCACTCCTCATGCTATCTTTGAGCTTCTAACAAATTATATCGGCAACATCTTCAGATCTTTAGTATTTTATTGATACCGCATTCACATAAATATAGATGCTTACCCCATTCTGAGTACTAGGCCTTTAACCCTATTATTTACTTGGCTACATAAAATGAACGCTTCAACTCCATTTTTCTGACAAATTTACTCGGTTAAATTTGACCATCATTAATGGCTAAGGTAACTTTCGAGCATCTTTACCTGTGTAGAAAAGTTATGGCGAGCAAAAAACCGGAAAACATGACCTTCGAAGCGACGATTGAAGAGCTCGATGCGATTGTAGAAAACCTCGAAAATGGTGATTTAGCATTAGACGATGCACTCAAGAACTTTGAGCGTGGTATTACGCTTGCTCGCGCAGGCCAAGCCAAACTCAGTGATGCTGAACAACGTGTCAGTATCTTGTTACAAAACGATGACGAATCGCCACTGAGTGATTTCGATGCTCTACCAGAGTAATTGCACGAGAAGATGTCTGTTATGCAAGAGGCACTATCCTCACTACAACAACGAAACAATGCCCAGTTAGAAAACTGGCTCAAGTCATTGCCCCATCAAAACCTACCTCTTATCGAGGCGATGCGTTATGGCTTATTGCTTGGTGGCAAACGCGCCCGTCCGTTTCTGGTCTATATTACTGGCCAGATGCTCGGATGCGAACTTGACGACTTAGACACTCCGGCTTCCGCTGTTGAGTGCATCCATGCTTACTCGTTAATTCATGATGACTTACCGGCTATGGATGACGATGAACTGCGTCGTGGTCAACCAACCTGCCACATCAAGTTTGACGAAGCGACCGCTATCTTGACGGGTGATGCACTGCAAACCCTTGCGTTTACCATTCTCGCAGAAGGCCCTTTGGCTCCACATGCAGAAAGGCAACGTATTCAGATGGTTAAGGTGCTTGCCGATGCTTCCGGTGCCAATGGTATGTGTATGGGCCAAGCCCTAGACTTAGCCGCAGAAAACCGCAGCGTAACGCTCGAAGAGTTGGAAGAGATTCACCGCAACAAAACGGGGGCGTTAATGAAATCAGCCATTCGTTTAGGCGCCTTAGCCGCCGGTGAAAAAGGAGCGCAAGTCCTGCCGCTTCTAGATCAATATGCCGATGCTATTGGTCTCGCTTTCCAAGTCCAAGATGACATTCTAGATATCATTAGTGATACTGAAACCTTGGGTAAACCACAAGGTTCTGACCAACAATTAAACAAAAGTACCTATCCCGCTTTGCTAGGATTGGACGGAGCTATAAACAAAGCTCACACTCTGTTAAATGAAGCTCTTCAAGCTTTGGACGCAATCCCATACAATACAGAGTTACTCGAAGAGTTCGCCCGATACGTCATCGAGCGCAAGAACTAACACTATAAGCGCGCATTTATATGACTCTTGATATTTCGAAATATCCAACACTGGCTCTAGCAGATACTCCTGATGAGCTGCGCAGCCTTCCTAAGGAAGTGCTGCCAAAGCTGTGTGATGAATTACGCACTTACTTACTTAATTCAGTAAGTCAATCCAGCGGCCACCTCGCTTCTGGTCTAGGCACAGTTGAACTGACTGTGGCGCTTCACTACGTCTACAACACACCTTTTGATCAATTGGTGTGGGATGTTGGTCACCAAGCGTACCCGCATAAAATCCTAACGGGTCGTCGCGACCAAATGCCAACGATTCGCCAAAAAGATGGTTTACACCCCTTCCCATGGCGTGAAGAGAGCGAGTACGACACACTATCAGTCGGCCACTCTTCGACATCGATCAGTGCTGGCCTTGGTATGGCTATCAGCGCGGGTAAAGAAGGCAAAAACCGCAAAGTCGTTAGTGTGATCGGCGATGGTGCTATCACCGCAGGGATGGCATTTGAAGCCATGAACCATGCGGGTGATGTCCACCCTGATATGCTGGTGATCTTAAACGACAATGAAATGTCGATTTCTGAGAACGTTGGTGCTCTGAACAATCATTTAGCTCAAGTACTATCAGGAAGCTTGTACACCTCGATCCGTGAAGGCGGTAAAAAAGTACTGTCAGGTGTCCCCCCGATTAAAGAGTTGGTTCGTCGTACTGAAGAACATCTTAAAGGCATGGTGGTACCAGGCACTCTATTTGAAGAGTTAGGTTTTAACTACATCGGCCCTGTCGATGGCCATGACGTAAATGAGTTGGTCAAAACTCTTAAGAACATGCGTGAACTAAAAGGTCCGCAGTTTTTACATATCATGACCAAAAAAGGCAAAGGCTACGAGCCAGCAGAAAAAGACCCGATTGGCTACCACGGCGTGCCTAAGTTCGACCCGAGCCACAACTCTCTGCCAAAAAGCAGCGGTGGACTGCCAAGTTACTCGAAAATTTTCGGTGACTTCCTGTGTGATATGGCGGCTCAAGATCCTAAGCTTATGGCGATCACTCCCGCTATGCGTGAAGGTTCTGGGATGGTTCGCTTCTCTAAAGAGTATCCTGACCAATACTTCGATGTTGCGATTGCTGAGCAACATGCAGTGACCTTGGCTACAGGTATGGCCATTGCTGGCGATCACCCTATTGTGGCGATTTATTCTACCTTCTTGCAGCGTGGCTACGATCAGCTCATTCACGATGTTGCCATCATGGATTTACCGGTAATGTTTGCTATAGACCGTGCAGGGCTGGTTGGTGCGGACGGTCAAACTCACCAAGGTGCCTTTGACCTGAGCTTTATGCGCTGTATCCCGAATATGGTCATCATGGCGCCGAGCGATGAGAACGAATGCCGTCAAATGCTCTACACTGGTCATCAACATACTGGCCCGTCGGCTGTCCGTTACCCTCGTGGTACAGGCATGGGCGTTGACATAGAGAAACAGTTTACGGCATTAGAAATCGGTAAAGGCCGCCTAGTTCGTCAAGGTGAGAAAATCGCTATCCTCAACTTCGGCACCTTCTTAGGGAATGCACTTGAGGCCGCACAGACACTCAATGCCACGGTAGCGGATATGCGCTTTGTCAAACCACTCGATGAAGAGTTGATTAAACAGCTTGCCGCTGAACACGACGTCATCGTCACCATCGAAGAAAACGCCATCGCTGGCGGTGCAGGTTCTGGTGTAGTCGAATTTATGATGAGAGAGAAACTTATCAAGCCAGTACTCAACCTTGGCCTCCCGGATAAGTTCATTCATCAGGGTACTCAAGAAGAGCTGTATCAAGAGCTTGGCCTTGATGGCAAAGGTATCGAAGTTGCTATTCGTCAATATTTAGCAAGCTAGTTAAACAGCTTGCAACCTATCCAATGCCCTCTCAATGAGGGCATTTTTGTCTCCGCTCTCCTACGATCTTAGATCGCAATTACCAAAGTAAGCATTAACATTTGGGAATAATATTCCAGAACAATGACTGTAATTTGCTGCGTTGCCTACTTGTAGGCACACTTTTTTTGATATGTGAATCAAAACTATAACGAGGCAAAACCATGAATCACAAATACATTCTCACCAAACAGTCGCAATACGCTGGTGAACACGAAATTCATAATGCCACAACGGGTTGTACATATATGCCAAGGGTGGAGAATCTCATCAAACTAGGGCTTCATTCCTCAAGTCAAAGCGCCTTAGAGCATGCAAAAAACACATTCCCTGAGCTTAAAATAAACGGCTGTTATTATTGCTGCCACGCCTGTCACACGTCATAGCAAACCATAAAGAAACCACTCACGTTGCTCAATACTGGCGCGTGCCACCTTTACTAGTCCATTAGGCTAGAATCAGCTCGTCATTACATTATGACGAGCTTTTCTATCGAGAAAGGTCAATCTCAACGTGATCAGTTTAAGGCGCTGACCAGCCAAACTCAGCACACAGTTTTTGCCACGTTTCATCTAACCCCGCTTTAATGGTAATTTCTCGCTGAGTAAATGGATGAACAAACTTAAGGGAAGAAGCGTGAAGCAAGAGTCTATGCGAGTCGTACACTTCTCTAAACAACTTGTTGTGTTTACCGTCACCATGTGTCGTATCACCAACGATTGGATGGCGTAGATGAGCCATATGGCGTCTGAGCTGGTGTTTTCGTCCAGTCAGTGGCTTCATCTCCATTAAGCAGTAACGAGTGGTCGGAAAGCTCCCCGTAGAATGGGGAATTTCGACTTGAGCCAGTGGTTGATAGTCAGTGATCGCTTCTTGTGCTTCTTTATCTTGGCTAGCATGCTTATCTGCAATTTTGTCCAACTCAACCTTAAGTGCATAGTCGAGACGACCGGATTCCATGATCCAACCGCGAACAATCGCATGATAGGTTTTTTCCATCTCGTGATTCGCAAACATCGGCATCACTTGAGACGCAACCTCACTTGATAATGCAAAAATAAGAACCCCGGAAGTCGGTCTATCCAAGCGATGAAGCGGAAAGACATGCTGACCAATTTGGTCACGCAATGTTTGCATGACAAATTGAGTTTCGTGCTTATCCAGCCAGCTGCGATGAACTAACATACCCGCAGGTTTGTTGACAGCAACGAAATACTCGTCTTGATATACGATCTCCAGCACTAGCGGCATTCCTCATCTAACTTTTGAATAATTGTAACTAAAGGTGTTAATTGCGGCTGTTCTTTCCAGCACTCCTCAAAGTAAGGCGCAATTGAAAATCCGCTCGGTAGTGGCTGATTTTGTTCTATCAGCAAACGGATACGGGCAATGAAGATCCACTGCAACCACTCGCTTGGCGTTAAGGTGTCAATGGCAAACGGCTGCTGACTACTCAGTGCCTGTTTGCTTGGGGGGGTCGCTTGCCACTGACCAAGTTGTTGCATCAACAACTCTAACTCGTCGATAAGCTCGGTCAATTGTTTCACTTTTGTCATTAATCTTTGTTTGGAACCTTGAAAATTGGCAATAGAATACCATTTATAGAGTAAATAAAGTTAGGACAATTGCTTCAATGGAAACCATTCATACTCTCACTCAACTCCTTACCGACAGTGATTGCCAATATCAGGTCTTTGATCTTGGACGTCGTATTAAACAGATCGACGCAAAGGTCTTTGCTGACGCTGAAAAAGGCCAGCTTGCCTATCCCTATCCAATGCAGCGTAAGGCACACATCGCTATCGCCTACTGGAATCAAGAGCAGCAGCCTTGGATTTGGTTTCTAAAATTTGAATTAGATGAGCGTGGCTTACTTAAACAAGCAGATATTGGTAATTTCATCAAATATGTCATTGAAGCAATGGGCACGCGTCTTAGCCAAGAGCTAAGTGAAGAGCAACAAGACAAACTGGCAAACAATCCCTATACCTTTAAGCCGGCAGACGACAAAATGGCGGTCTTTCATAGCCAAGTCCGCGCGGCGATGAATTTACCTTGCAGCCAGTACTACGAACATGCGCAATTATACTTTGCAGGCGGGTTGGAATGGGATAAATGGCACACAGTTGGTTTACAAGGGGTGACTGATATCTGTGCGCGACTTGGGCAGGAACAAAATGGCGTCAATGTCCGTAAGGCACTAAAACATCTGCCTTCCGAACCTCTCTATGCCTTGCTAGGTGCGCTTGAACATACCGAGTTACCAACAAAACTCGCACAAAACCTTGCCGAAATGGCTCAAACACAGATTGACAGTCACGATCCAGATCTCTTCCTACTCTCCGCGCTCACGAGAGCCTTGTCCGGAGCAGAGGAAGCCATCACTCAACCTATCATTGGTAAGATTCTTTCAAGTGCGCGTTTGAGTCATCAAGAGGTACTGATTGGTATCGCGGGACGATGCTGGCACTGGTTAAGAGAGGCCGATATTGCCGAACAATTCCTACTGCGCCTCGCACAGACGGGAAACCAGACACTGTTTAACCAGCTATTCGCCGATTTGGTGATGCTCCCTGAGCTGCGTATGGTACTGCTTCCTTTGCTTCACTCCAGCCCATCAGAAGAGTTGGCAAAAGCACTGATTAACCTACAGCAAGCCGCTAAGGCGTAATGATGATTTATGACCTGTTCGCCATCCTCGCACTTGCCATTGTATGCCTAATTTTTTGGCAACAAAGACGTCAGGCAGAGTTAGCGAAAAGTATCGCCTCTCGAAAATGTAAAGAGCTCGATTTGCAGTTGCTGAGCGTGGCGCTTAAAGGTCACAAACTGAAAACGCCAGACGGTGTCTGGCGTTGGCATTCGGTTTATCAGTTCGAGTTTTCATCGCTTGGTGATGACTGCTATCAAGGCCACATCTTTATGCAAGGTTTCCAACTAGCCAAGGTGGAGTTGCCGCCACATCGGATGTAAAGACAAACTCATCATAGGGACCAAACGTATCTTGTTTGTGGGCATTCAATACGAAACCAAGTTTCTTGAGAATTCGAATCGACGCCTCATGATCGACATTGGCGGTAGCGATAACTCGCTCTAAGTTCAAATCTCTTGCTGCTTTGGAAAAGAAAGCCTGCACCACTTCACTGGCAATACCTCTGCCCCAGTACTCTTTGTCAAAGATATAACCAAGCTCAGGAAGCGTGTCTAAATCAGAAATAAACACGTGTCCCATGTACTCTCTTGTGTGACTATCAAGCACTGCCATCGCAAATATGGTGCGATCATTGAGTACTTTCTCAAACTGTTTTTTAGCAGAAGATACCGTCTGTGCTCCATTCATCTGAGCACGGTTAATAGCACAACAGTTGAGCATCAAAAATTCAGATTGTAGAGAGTCGTTATAAGGGACCAATAACGATCGGCGAGTCACTATCGTCATGACACATCCTTGTAAGCAGCAATAATTGTCTTTTAAAACAAAGCCGAGAAGTTAAACCAACTGATGGCAATCTTTATTGATCTAGAACGTTTTTTGGCACGTTGTTGTTTGAGTTTTTCTAAAGGTGAGATCTAAGAAAAGCCCCGATACGTTAGTATCGGGGCTATAGTCTTACTCGCAGCAGTCCGGCTACAAAAGTTGCTCCATGCATCTTCCATAATAGTTACTGAATCCTTCAGTATTGTCCTAACTTCGCCGTCCTAGCGGTGTCCTAATCATCCTGATAGCTAACATCCCCGTCAGCTCACTTCACTTGTTCCTTGAGCGGTGTCCTTAGTATCATCCTGATACTGTCCTGACCTCATCCTCGAGGTGTCCATTGCCTTTCCTTAGTCACCAACCATCCTAGCTAGTGAACGTATCCATACAATGTCCTTTCGCTCCATGCCTGATCAACTATCCTAGTCAACCATTCTTCTTCCTGAAGACTCCAATCCTTGGTTTTCCTGTTCCGAGTCAGCATCCTATCGACAGGTTCTAATTTACCCTATTAGCGTTTAGGTACAATCCATTTGTAAAAAATAATTTTTGACTTCGTTGTTCACAAAAGCACCAAAGCATTAAGTATCAATAGCTTATAATAAATAATCCATCTATCCGCCCGTTTAAAACACAGATTGTCTTACAACACTTGTAAGACATATCTCACACGACTTTTCTTAATTTTCCATTAGTCAATAAATCATAGGACCAGTATTATTACCCTTATCAGCACAATGGAGGTTTTATGCTTACTCAAGACGTTAGCCAAGAGCTAAGAAGTATCCTTGAACAGTTACAATCAGAAGGGAAAGAGCCAACGGTTGCTCTGGTGAAGGCTAGATTGAGCACGACTGTACCCATGCCAGCGTTGATCACAACAATCAAAAGCTGGAAAAGCGCAAACCACGTACCCAAGGTAGAAGTCGCCGCTCAAAGCTCAGGTTCTGAAATGGAGCGAATAGCTGAACTCGAAGTGCAAGTCGCGAACTTAACAGAAAGACTTATAGCGCTGGAGAAGAAGTTCGATATCTAAGTGGATATCACTGGACTGATTCATTTGACAGCGATGGAAGCCGTAAACCACTCTTTTAAACACAAACAAAAAAGGCTTGGCGTATTGCCAAGCCTTTTAGTGTCAACGGTTGAATTACCAACCTGTTACTTCGCGTAGACCTTTGCCGATATCAGCAAGAGACTTAACCGTCTTAACGCCCGCAGCTTCTAGTGCAGCGAACTTGTCTTCTGCTGTACCTTTACCACCAGAGATGATCGCACCAGCATGGCCCATACGCTTGCCTGGAGGAGCAGTAACACCAGCGATGTAAGAAACGACTGGCTTAGTGACGTTCTCTTTAATGAACGCTGCCGCTTCTTCTTCAGCCGTACCACCGATTTCACCGATCATTACGATAGCTTCTGTTTCAGGATCTTCTTGGAACAACTTCAGAATATCAATGAAGTTTGAACCTGGGATTGGGTCACCACCAATACCGACACAAGTCGACTGACCAAAACCTTCGTCAGTAGTTTGCTTAACTGCTTCGTAAGTTAGTGTACCTGAACGAGATACGATCCCCACTTTACCTTTCTTGTGGATATGACCAGGCATGATACCAATCTTACACTCGTCAGGAGTGATAAGACCCGGACAGTTAGGACCGATCATGCGAACGCCAGTTTCTTCTAGCTTCACTTTCACGTCGATCATATCTGTTGTAGGGATACCTTCAGTGATAGTTACGATTAGCTCGATGCCCGCATCAATCGCTTCAAGGATGGCATCTTTACAGAAAGGTGCTGGTACGTAGATAACTGTTGCTGTTGCGCCAGTTGTTTCTACTGCTTCACGTACTGTGTTGAATACAGGAAGACCTAGGTGTGTTTGACCGCCTTTACCAGGAGAGACACCACCAACCATTTGTGTGCCGTATGCGATAGCTTGCTCAGAGTGGAAAGTACCTTGACCACCAGTGAAACCCTGACAGATTACTTTCGTGTCTTTATTAATTAGTACAGACATTATTTGCCCTCCGCAGCAGCAACAACTTTCTGAGCTGCGTCAGTTAGAGACTCAGCTGCAATGATATCAACATCAGAATTAGCAAGAACTTCGCGACCTAAGTCTGCGTTAGTACCTTCTAGACGAACAACAACAGGTACGTTTACACCTACCTCTTTAACCGCACCAATAATACCTTCAGCGATCATGTCACAACGTACGATACCACCGAAGATGTTAACGAGTACTGCTTTAACATTGTCATCAGAAAGGATGATCTTAAATGCTTCTGCTACACGCTCTTTTGTCGCGCCACCACCTACATCTAGGAAGTTCGCTGGCTTACCACCGTGTAGGTTTACGATATCCATCGTACCCATTGCTAGGCCAGCACCGTTAACCATACAGCCAACGTTACCGTCTAGGGCTACGTAGTTCAGCTCCCACTGAGCTGCGTGCGCTTCGCGCTCATCTTCTTGCGAAGGATCGTGCATTTCACGTAGCTTAGGCTGGCGGTACATTGCGTTAGAGTCAATGTTGATCTTACCGTCTAGACACAACAGGTTGCCTTCGCTAGTAATGACAAGAGGGTTGATCTCTAGTAGAGCTAGGTCGTACTGAGAGAACATGTTGCCAAGACCCATGAAGATCTTAACAAACTGCTTAATTTGGTCGCCTTCAAGACCTAGCTTGAACGCTAGCTCACGGCCTTGGTAAGCTTGAGGGCCTACTAGTGGATCGATAGCTGCTTTATGAATCAACTCTGGCGTTTCTTCTGCAACTTTCTCGATTTCAACACCACCTTCAGTTGAAGCCATGAATACAACTTTACGAGTTGCACGGTCAACAACCGCACCTAGGTAAAGTTCGTTAGCAATGTTTGATGCTTCTTCAACTAGGATTTTTGTTACAGGCTGGCCATTCGCGTCTGTTTGGTAAGTCACTAGGTTTTTACCTAGCCACTTTTGTGCGAACTCTTTAACGCCGTCTTTCGTATCGTGTAGCTCTACGCCACCCGCTTTACCACGTCCACCTGCGTGAACCTGACATTTAACTACTTTCTTCTCAGTAGAGATACGACCCGCCGCTTCAAAAGCTTCTTGTGGTGTATCACACGCGTAACCTTCCGGTACAGGCAAACCGAATTCTGCAAACAGCTGTTTGGCTTGGTATTCATGCAAATTCATTTTGATATTCCGTTTATTTTATTATTTCCATAACGGCGCTGTTTTAGCACTCGTCTGTAGGGTCTTCTCAAATCAATCGCGATCTATTTTCTAGTAGCTTAACGATTCAAATGAAGGCCAGACAGTTGAGCTAGTCTAGCCTTTAAAACTATCGCACGCCTAGCCAGAATGACTGACTAGACGTTTTGGCGATATTAAACGTCTAATAGCAGACGTGCTGGATCTTCTAGCAACTCTTTAATCGTCACTAGGAAGCCCACTGATTCACGACCATCGATTAAACGGTGATCGTAAGACAGCGCAAGGTACATCATCGGCAGAATTTCTACTTTGCCATCAACTGCCATTGGGCGATCTTGAATCTTGTGCATACCAAGAATCGCTGATTGTGGCGGGTTGATGATTGGCGTAGACATCAGTGAGCCAAATACACCACCGTTAGTGATAGTGAAGTTGCCCCCCATCAAGTCTTCAACCGTCAGTTTTCCATCACGGCCTTTGATGGCTAGATCTTTGATACCTTTTTCGATATCAGCGAAGCCTAGTGTGTCACAATCTTTTAGAACTGGAGTGACTAGACCGCGTGGCGTAGATACCGCCATGCTGATGTCGAAGTAGTTGTGGTAAACGATATCATCGCCATCAATCGATGCGTTGACTTCAGGGTAACGTTTCAGTGCTTCTGTCACCGCTTTCACGTAGAAAGACATAAAGCCTAAACGAATACCGTGACGCTCTTCGAACTGGTCTTTGTATTGCTTACGAAGATCCATGATTGGTTTCATGTTTACTTCGTTGAACGTCGTTAGCATTGCTGTGCTGTTTTTCGCTTCTAGAAGACGGTTGGCTACCGTCTTACGTAAACGCGTCATTGGCACACGCTTCTGGCTACGAGCAGCCGCTGGCGCATCAACAGCAGGAGCATCTGCTTTTGGTGCCGCTTTAGCGTTCGCAAGATGTGCTTCAATATCTTCACGAGTGATACGACCGCCTACACCAGTGCCTTTGACTTGGCTAGCTTCGAGGCCGTGTTCAGCAAGAAGACGACGAACTGCTGGGCTTAGTGCATCGTTGCTCTCTTCAGTTAGAGACGCTTTATGACGCTTATCTGGAGACGCTTCTGACTCTTCAGTCGTGTCCGTAGTCGGTTCACCCGCTACCGCACCTGGCTTAATACGAGCAATCAACTGCTTAGAAAGTACTGTTGCGCCTTCTTCTTCAATAATGGCTTCCAGAATACCCGCTTCAGGTGCTGGTACTTCAAGTACTACTTTGTCTGTCTCGATATCAACCAGTACTTCATCACGCGCAACTAAGTCGCCTGGTTGTTTGTGCCATGTTGCCACTGTTGCATCAGCGACAGATTCAGGTAAATCTGGAACCAGAATTTCAATTGTCATATCTGTTTCTTCCTTTAACTTCTAGCTCTTAATCCGAAGTTTTTGTATTCACGTTAAGTGCGTCTTCAACCAACGCTTTCTGTTGTTTCAAGTGTACCGACATGTAACCTACTGCAGGTGATGCTGATGCTGGACGACCAGCGTATTTAAGATCTGCACCTGCTGGGATGGCAGCACGGAAGTTGTGTTGGCTACAGTACCAAGCGCCTTGGTTTTGAGGCTCTTCCTGACACCAGACAAAATCTTCTACATTGGTGTATTGCTCAATGACAGCCTTAACTTCATCCAATGGGAATGGGTATAGCTGTTCAATACGAACAATCGCCACGTCATCCTGTTCATTGTTACGACGCTGCTCAAGCAGATCGAAGTAAACTTTACCAGAACAGAAAACAACGCGTTTCACCTTCGCAGCTTCTAGGTCATCAATCTCACCAATCGCCGCTTGGAATGTGCCTTCTGCTAACTCTTCAATGGTTGAAGTACATAGCGGATGACGAAGCAGAGATTTTGGAGACATAACCACAAGTGGACGGCGCATCGGTCTTACAACCTGACGACGAATCATGTGGTAAACCTGAGCCGGAGTTGAAGGAACAACAACTTGCATATTTTGTTCAGCACATAACTGAAGGTAACGTTCTAAACGAGCAGACGAGTGCTCAGGACCCTGACCTTCATAACCGTGCGGTAGTAGCATTGTTAGGCCACATAGACGTGCCCACTTCTGCTCACCAGATGAGATGAACTGGTCGATAACAACTTGTGCACCGTTAGCAAAATCACCGAACTGCGCTTCCCAAATCGTTAAGCCGCCAGGCTCAGCCGTCGCGTAACCGTACTCAAACGCAAGTACTGCTTCTTCAGATAGCACTGAGTCGAAGACCTCGAACGGACCTTGCTTATCATGAATGTTCGCTAGCGGAACAAACGTACTAGCATCATTTTGGTTATGCAGTACCGAGTGACGGTGGAAGAAAGTACCACGACCAGAATCCTGACCTGAGATACGAATACGCTTACCGTCATCAAGCAAAGTGGCGTAGGCAAGTGTTTCTGCCATACCCCAGTCAATTGCCTTCTCACCACTTAACATTGCTGTACGGTCATTGTATAGCTTGTTAACGCGGCTCTGTAGTTTGTGGCTTTCTGGATACTGACAAATACGCTGACCAAGCTCGACTAGACGACCTTTGTCAAACTCGTTTTTCCACTCAACGTCCCAGTCATGTCCAAGATATGGCGACCAGTCAACAGAGTGTAATGCCATCGGGCGCCACTCTTTAACAACCACTTCGCCGCGGTCTAGAGCGTCACGATACTCATTCACTAGCTGCGTCGCTGTATCGATCCCGAAGTCACCGCGCTCAATCAACACGTCTGCGTAAAGCTTACGTGGCGTTGGGTGCTTCTTGATCTTTTGATACATCAGTGGCTGAGTCGCATTTGGCTCATCAGCTTCGTTGTGACCGTGGCGACGGTAACAAACAAGATCGATCACCACATCGCGCTTAAATTCATTACGGTAATCAAGAGCGATACGAGTAACGAAGGCCACCGCTTCTGGGTCATCAGCGTTAACGTGGAAAATTGGCGCCTGAACCATCTTAGCGATGTCAGTACAGTACATAGTCGAACGGGTATCGTTCGGGTTTGACGTAGTGAAACCTACTTGGTTATTAACTACGATACGAACCGTACCGCCAACACGGAAACCGCGAGCTTGCGACATGTTGAAGGTTTCAGCTACAACACCCTGACCTGCGATCGCTGAGTCACCATGAATGGTAATAGGAAGCACAGTTGAACCATCAGTATCACCTAAACGATCCTGACGAGCACGAACCGAACCGATAACTACTGGGTTAACAATCTCAAGGTGAGACGGGTTGAATGCTAGCGCTAAGTGGACATCGCCACCTGGTGTTGCGAAGTCAGCAGAGAAACCTTGGTGATATTTAACATCACCCGTACCCCATGAATCGCCATGCTTACCCGCAAACTCATCAAATAGGTCTTGTGGTTTCTTACCAAGAACGTTAACCAGCATGTTAAGACGTCCGCGGTGAGCCATACCAATAACGACTTCGCGCATACCGCTCTTACCGGCATGACGGATTAACTCTTTAGTCATTGGGATTAGCGCATCACCACCTTCAAGCGAGAAACGTTTTGCACCTGGGAATTTTGCTCCTAAGTAACGCTCCAAGCCTTCCGCTGCTGTCAGCTCTTCAAGAAATTCTTGTTTTTCTTCCTTGCTGAACGTTGGTTGGCCAACGACTGATTCCAAACGCTGCTGGATCCAACGTTTTTGCTCAGTGTCAGTCATGTGCATGTATTCAGCACCAACCGAACCACAATAGATTTTGTTCAGCGAAGAGTGGATGTCTCTCAACTTCATTGTATCTTTGCCAATAGCAAAAGAACCTACGTTGAAAGTTTCTTCAAGATCATCTTGTGTAAGATTATGGAATGAAGGATCTAGCTCCGCCACTGGTGGACGTTGCCATAAACCTAAAGGGTCAAGCTGAGCCGCTTCGTGACCACGAAAGCGATAAGCATTGATTAATTGAAGTACTTTTACCTGTTTAGCGTCGACATCAGGATCACTAACTTGGACATTGTAATGCTTCGTTTCTTGAGCGAGTCGTCGGAAGTAGTCACGGACACGTGAGTGTGGTTGTTCGACCACCTCTTCTGATGGCTTAGGTAAACCATCAAAAACACGTTTCCACTCCTCACTTACCAGATCGGGATCACTTAGATACAGTTCGTAGAGGTCCTCTACATACGTTGCATTGGCGCCAGCCAAGTGTGAAGACTCGAGCCACGCCTTCATCACGCCGTTGTGCATATTTTCCCTTAACCAGTAGTTTTCACGTTTGCTTCGGTCTACGCCGAGCTATTAAGAGCCGACCTAGGATAGGTCGGCAATTTGTTGTTAATTACACCGAACGATTAACCAGCATCGTTTTGATATGACCGATAGCTTTCGTCGGATTTAGTCCTTTAGGACAAACACTTACACAATTCATGATGCCGTGGCAACGGAAAACGCTAAATGCGTCATCAAGATTTGATAGACGTTCATCTGTTGCTGTATCGCGGCTATCAATTAACCAACGGTAAGCGGCTAGTAGACCAGCTGGACCAATAAATTTGTCAGGGTTCCACCAGAATGACGGACATGAAGTTGTACAACATGCACACATGATACATTCGTACAGACCATCTAGATGAGCACGCTCGTCAGGTGTTTGCAGATTCTCACGTGATGGCGGCAGAGCACCGTCATCAATCAAGAAAGGCTTAACTTTCGCATAGTTATCGTAGAACTGCGTCATGTCAACAATAAGATCTCGAACCACTGGCAAACCTGGTAGTGGGCGAATCACAATCTTGTCTGCTTTAAGAGCAGATAGCGGTGTGATACACGCAAGACCATTCTTACCGTTCATGTTCAGACCGTCTGAACCACATACGCCTTCACGGCATGAACGGCGGAATGAGATGCTTGGATCTTGCTCTTTCAGCAGGATTAAAGCATCCAGTAGCATCATGTCAGAACCATCTTCCACTTCAAGTGTGTAGTCTTTCATGTATGGCTTTTGGTCGACGTCCGGATTGTAGCGGTACAAAGAGAAATTCAGTTTCATATTCTTATTCTCCTTTCCTTAGTACGTACGAGCTTTCGGTGGAAACGCTTCACGGTGAACCGGTTCCATGTTTACGTCACGCTTGCTCATGCCTTCCGTTTCTGGATTGTAGATAGAGTGACATAGCCACTGCTCATCATCACGATCTGGGAAGTCAAAACGAGCGTGCGCACCGCGGCTTTCTGTACGGTAGTTTGCCGCTACAGCAGTTGCGTAAGCTGTTTCCATTAAGTTTTCTAGCTCAAGACACTCAATACGTTGCGTGTTGAACTCAGTTGACTTGTCAGCAAGGTGTGCGTTCTTCAGACGCTCACGGATTACCTTCAGCTCTTCTAGACCTTTAGCCATAGCATCGCCTTCACGGAATACCGAGAAGTTGTTCTGCATACATCTTTGTAGATCTTTACGAATTTGCGCTGGGTCTTCACCCTCAGTGCTGTTTTCCCAACGGTTGTAACGCTCTAGAGAACGTTCGATATCCGCTTCTGTCGCTGGTTTCGCTTCCGCTTGCTTCGCTAGAGTTTCACCTAGGTGCAGACCTGTTGCACGACCAAATACGACTAAGTCTAGTAGTGAGTTGCCACCTAGACGGTTAGCACCGTGAACCGATACAGACGCAATCTCACCACAAGCAAATAGGCCTTGAACCTCAACGTCCGCGCCATTTGCATCTTGCTTGATTGCCTGACCAGATACCTGAGTTGGGATACCACCCATCATGTAGTGACAGGTTGGGATGACTGGAATTGGCTCTTTAACTGGGTCAACGTGTGCAAACGTACGAGACAGTTCACAAACACCAGGTAGACGTGACTCTAACGTCTCTTTACCTAGGTGATCCAGTTTCAGTTTAATGTGAGGACCCCATGGACCATCGCAGCCACGGCCTTCACGAATTTCGATCATCATTGAACGAGCAACAACGTCACGACCAGCAAGGTCTTTCGCGTTTGGTGCATAACGCTCCATAAAGCGCTCGCCATCTTTGTTTAAGAGGTAACCACCTTCACCACGACAACCTTCAGTTACAAGAACACCTGCACCAGCGATACCCGTTGGGTGGAACTGCCACATTTCCATATCTTGCATAGGTACGCCAGCACGTAGTGCCATACCAACACCATCACCCGTGTTGATGTGAGCGTTAGTTGTTGATGCGTAGATACGACCTGCACCACCCGTTGCTAGGATGGTCGCTTTAGCTTTGAAGTAACAAACTTCACCCGTTTCCATACATAGCGCTGTACAACCTAGAACAACACCATCTTCATTCTTAACAAGGTCAAGTGCATACCACTCAGAGAAAACCGTTGTTTTGTGTTTGATGTTTTGTTGGTAAAGCGTGTGTAGAAGCGCGTGACCTGTACGGTCCGCAGCCGCTGCGGTACGAGCAGCCTGCTCGCCACCAAAGTTTTTCGACTGACCGCCAAAAGGACGTTGGTAGATAGTACCGTTGTCAAAACGAGAGAAAGGTAAACCCATTTTCTCTAGTTCGATAACTGACTCAGGACCGTTCTTACACATGTACTCGATAGCGTTTTGGTCGCCGATGTAGTCTGAACCTTTAACGGTATCGTACATATGCTGTTCCCAGTGGTCTTCATGTGCGTTACCTAACGCAACCGTGATACCGCCCTGTGCTGATACCGTGTGAGAACGAGTAGGAAAAACTTTAGAAAGCAACGCACATGATAGGCCTTGCTCAGAAATTTGTAGCGCAGCACGCATGCCTGCACCACCAGCGCCGATTACAACGGCATCAAATTCGCGAACTGGAATAGACACTTACGCACCCCACAGAATAAATAGACCAGAGAAGAAGTAACCAAACAGTACAGCGATAATGCCTAACTGTAGGCCGCCACGAAGCTTAGCGCACTTGATGTAGTCAGTAAGAACTTGCCACAAGCCAATCCATGCGTGGATTAAAACACAAACTAACGCTAGCATCGTGAACACTTTAGTGAATGTGCCACCAAAGAACTGAGTCCAAGATACGTAAGAAATATCCGTGAAAGCACAGAAGCTAACCAGATAAATAGTATAAAGTGTCATGATGATCGCAGTCGCACGAATCAATAGGAAATCGTGGACACCATTACGACCAAAAGATGAAATATGTTTTACCATACCATTACCCCCGCCAGTAGAGACAGAACGGCTGTAGCTGCGAATGCAACCTTAGCGCTCATTGCACCAGATTCCAGCTCTTCAAAATGACCCATATCCATCAGTAGGTGACGAACACCACCAGCGATGTGATAGGCCAAAGCCGTTAAGATGCCCCATAAGATAAACTTCACAAAGAAACCGTCGACAATATCAACAGCCTCTGCATAACCGACTGGGGAGGATAGCGAAATGGATAATAACCACAGCAAAATTCCGACAGCCACAAACGTAATCACACCGGAGACACGGTGTAAGATAGATGCGATTGCAGTGATCGGAAAGCGAATGGTCTGTAAATCTAAATTAACAGGTCTTGACTTTCTTTCTTTCACGGGCTTGCTCACTCAGCTCCATTGAGCATTTATAGTTATGAACGAATTTTGATTGCAAACCTACAAAAGTTAACATTTATTTAACAGTTGACTGCAACAATTGTCGGAGTATTTTGTAAAATAATTGTTAACAACAAGGATTAAAACTTCACCTCACATTTGTTTCAAGCCTTGAATTTATAAGGTTTCCACCAAAATTTACTGCGCCACTATACGGCTGGCAACATTCTAATACAATTGATGTAACAATTTTTGCTACACAGACCAGATTTTTAACGTTACACCTTCAAAAAATCATAACAAGTGCACACATCAGAGGAGAAAAATTGACTTTGATAACGAACACACGTACAAAAATGTCACACAAACATCCTGGACGGATTAAATAATAAACAAAGGAGATTGTTATGGCAGATAAGAAAGCTACCCTTCACGTTGAAGGTCAAGCGCCTATCGAGCTACCAATTACTGAAGGTGTTTTAGGCACACCAGTAATTGACGTTCGTAAACTGGGAGCAAACGGATTTTTCACTTTTGACCCAGGTTTTCTTGCCACTGCATCCTGTGAATCTCAAATCACCTACATCGATGGCGGCAAAGGTATTCTTTTGCACCGCGGTTACCCGATTGATCAGCTAGCTAATAATGCTGATTATTTAGAAGTATGTTACATCCTTCTTTATGGTGAAGCCCCTACACGTGAGCAATACGAGCAGTTCAAAACAACAGTAACTCGTCACACTATGGTCCATGAGCAAATCGCAAGCTTCTTCCACGGCTTCCGTCGTGATGCTCACCCAATGGCTGTAATGTGTGGTGTTGTTGGCGCATTAGCTGCTTTCTACCACGATTCACTCGACATTAATAATGACGTACACCGTGAGATCACGGCATTCCGACTATTGTCAAAAATGCCAACACTTGCGGCAATGTGTTACAAGTACTCAGTTGGTCAGCCGTTCATTTACCCACGTAATGACCTAAGCTATGCAGAGAACTTCCTACACATGATGTTCGCTAACCCATGTGAAGAGTATGAAGTTAATCCTGTTGTTGCTCGCGCAATGGACAAGATCTTCACTCTACACGCAGACCATGAACAAAACGCATCGACGTCTACTGTACGTCTAGCTGGTTCTTCAGGCGCTAACCCGTTTGCATGTATTGCGGCTGGTATCGCATCACTTTGGGGCCCTGCTCACGGCGGTGCTAACGAAGCGTGCCTGAAGATGCTTGAAGAGATCGGTAGCGTAGACAACATCCCTGAGTATGTTGCACGCGCGAAAGATAAAGATGACCCGTTCCGCCTAATGGGCTTCGGTCACCGCGTTTACAAGAACTACGATCCACGCGCAACTGTAATGCGAGAAACGTGTCACGAAGTGCTTAAAGAGCTAAACATCCAAGATCCACTGCTTGATGTAGCAATGGAACTTGAGCGTATTGCCCTTTCTGACGAATACTTCGTATCTAAGAAACTATACCCGAACGTAGATTTCTACTCAGGTATCATTCTTAAAGCGATTGGTATTCCAGTTTCTATGTTTACGGTAATCTTTGCTCTATCACGCACGATTGGCTGGATTGCACACTGGAACGAAATGCACAGCGACCCACTTAACCGTATCGGTCGTCCTCGTCAGCTTTACACAGGTGAAGTTCAACGTGAATTCTCGCCTATCCACGAGCGTGAATAGTTTCTAATTCTCAGGGATTAGAATCTAGAAGAGTTAAGGGTTGATGCGAGAGCATCAGCCCTTTTTTAGAGTCGAGAAAATCTCGAAGGGCGCAGCCCGTTCTAAATTCTCGCAGGACGAAGTCCGGTCTCGAAGCGAAGCGTTTTAGTATCTAGAAGGGCACAGCCCATCCTTTTCCTAAACTGGATTATCAATGTCGATAAATGTCACATCTAATCCGTGCTCCTGTGCCAACCATTCACCCAGAGCTTTGATCCCGTAACGTTCAGTGGCATGGTGGCCGGCAGCAAAGTAGTGTACCCCCATTTCACGAGCCGTGTAGGTCGTACGTTCAGATATCTCACCCGAAATAAACGCATCAAGTCCGAGACGAACTGCCAATTCAATGTAGTCCTGACCACCACCGGTGCACCAGCCGATGGTCTCAATGAGTTTACTGTCATCTTCAGGTGCGATGTGGAGAGGTTGGCGATTAAGCACTTTATCAATTTTATGGGCGAACTCACCACCAGACATAGGCGGGTTTAGGCGACCAAACATTGCGACAGATTGTTCATGACCTTCCATTCCCCCTTCGACCTCAATGTCGAGCAGGCGTGCAAGTTCCGAGTTGTTACCTAATTCAGGGTGAATATCTAAAGGCAGATGGTAACCCAGTAAGTTGATATCATTTTTTATCAGGCTACGAATGCGTTTCCCTTTCATGCCACGAATTGGTTCAGGTTCGCCTTTCCAGAAATAACCGTGATGGACAATAATTGCATCCGCATTGAGTTCGATCGCTTTATCAATCAATGCCTGTGAAGCGGTTACGCCCGTCACGACTTTCTCAATGGTCTCTTTGCCTTCAATTTGGAGCCCGTTTGGCGCATAGTCCTTGATCAACTGCGGAGACAGCTTCTCATTCAGAATCTTTTCTAGTTTTAAGTTGTTCATTCTCTTGTCCGATCGATGACTGTTTACTTAGTTGCTTCAAAGTGTATTCCAACCATAGCAACGATACCAGCAGCCCGTTACAATAGTGCCAAACCCAAATTATCAGGTCTTTGGATGAGCCAACTCGAACGTTTCTATCACTGGATAGCGGCTGCGCCTTCACTATTTGAATTAAAAGCCCCTTTCGAGAGCCTTGAACACTTGATACCTCCCCCACTGGAAGCGAGTGAATATCGTGGTAATCCTAGACTCGGTTTTCTCTATCAATATTTGTGTACAGAACTACTCAAGCATAGCGGTCACTATCAGTTAGAAGCCGAAGAGATTCAGGTCAACCAGCCGTCAGGTCAGACGCTTGGTGCCATTGATCTCATTTTAAGCAACACTATTGAGCAACGATTGGAGCATTGGGAAGTCGCCATAAAGTTCTACCTATTGCACCAAGGTACATGGTATGGGCCGAATGCTCACGACCAACTCGATATCAAACTCAATAGAATGTTATCTCATCAACTCAAGATGAGCGCTCGTCCTGAGTTCTTAACACAGTACCCACAATATGAAGATCTGTCAGAGCACTTACTCCTGCAAGGTCGACTTTATATCAATCCTTTTTCCCCTGAAGAGGTTCCTCAACAGTGTTTAGGCTATCGATTGAATCACAGTCAGATTAGTGGCTATTGGTGTTATCAAAGTCAGTGGGAGCAGATTGGAGAGCCACTCTACCCACTTGAAAAACCACAGTGGGCCACGGGGACGGAGCTATTTGACACCCCGATAGATAAACCGAACGGGCGCTTTGTGCATGCACAGAGTAAAGAAGGACAGTTTTGGTTTGTTGTGCCGGATAGTTGGCCAGGGGCGAGTAGCGAGTAGCGAGTAGCGAGTAGCGAGTAGCGAGTAGCGAGTAGCGAGTAGCGAGTAGCGAGTAGCGAGTAGCGAAAAATTAAAGGGCTGACGCTCGGCGTCAACCCTTTCTTGATACTGAAACTGCAACTTCAGACCATTGCTCGCCTTCTAGAAGGACGAAGCGTAGCCTAAGAGGCACCTTCGCTTTAAAGCCCAGCTTTAGCGAAAACCTGATTCACAATCTCTTGCGCTTCGGCTTCGATCTGTTTCAGGTGTTCTGCACCTTTAAAGCTCTCGCAATAGATTTTGTAAATATCTTCAGTACCTGACGGACGCGCTGCAAACCAGCCGTTTTCAGTCGTTACTTTAAGACCGCCAATCGCTGCGCCATTGCCCGGAGCATGAGTCAGACGCGCTGTGATAGCATCACCCGCTAAAGTCTCCGCCGTCACCATTTCAGCTGAAAGCTTCTTCAGTACCTCTTTTTGCGGGCCGTTCGCCACAGCTTGAATACGGCTGTATTCAGAAGTGCCGTGCTTAGCTGCAAGCTCTTCATAGTATTGCTGAGGATTTTTGCCAGTTACTGCGGTAATTTCAGCGGCTAGCAGACATAAAATAATGCCATCTTTGTCGGTTGACCAAGGCGTACCGTCCTTACGTAAGAAAGACGCCCCTGCACTCTCTTCACCACCAAAGCCAAACTTACCTTCGTAAAGGCCATCTACAAACCACTTAAAGCCCACAGGTACTTCGCATAGTTCGCGACCTAAGTCCGCGACAACTCGGTCAATCAAGGCACTTGATACTAGCGTCTTGCCTACCGCGACATCTTTACCCCAGCCTTCACGATGACGATATAGGTAGTCAATACACACGGCTAAGAAGTGGTTCGGGTTCATTAGGCCTTTCGGTGTAACAATACCGTGGCGGTCGTAATCTGGGTCATTACCAAACGCTAAATCATACTCATCTTTAAGTGCTAATAGGCCAGCCATCGCGTAAGGCGACGAGCAGTCCATACGTACCACGCCATCTTTATCTAGAGACATGAACTGGAACGAAGGATCAATCGCTTCACTGACCAAGGTTAAATCTAGATTGTACGCTGTTGCGATCTGACGCCAGTAATCAATGCCACTCCCCCCTAATGGATCGACACCAATTTTAAGATTCGATTTTTGAATCGCTTCCATGTCGATCACATTCACTAAGTCATCAATGTATGGTTTCACAAGATCTTTTTGAATCAATAGCTCTGACGCTTTTGCTTGTGCTAACGGCATGCGTTTCACGCCTTGAAGCCCTTCAGCAATCAGTGCATTCGCACGATCTTGGATAGCCTGAGTCAATTCACCTTCGGCAGGGCCACCATGTGTCGGGTTGTACTTAATACCACCATCTTGTGGTGGGTTATGGGAAGGCGTAATAACGATACCATCGGCTTTATCTTGGTTTACTAAATTGTGCGTCAGGATTGCATGAGAGACACCAGGTGTCGGGGTATAGCCGTTATTTTCCTGTACAATCACTTGCACACCATTGGCGACTAGCACTTCTACCACTGTCGAAAACGCAGGCTCAGAAAGTGCGTGAGTATCTTTACCCACAAAAAGTGGTCCTGTCGTTCCTTTTTCAGCACGTACTTCAGCAACAGCTTGAGCAATCGCCAGAATATGGTGCTCGTTAAAGGTCACTTTATCCGCCGTACCGCGATGACCAGAAGTACCAAATTCAACTTTGTGAGCTGGGTTTGAAGGATTAGGTTGGAGAAGGAAGTAATTTGAAACTAACGCTGGAATATTGTGTAGATCTTGCTGCTGAGCTTTTTGTCCCGCTCGTGGGTGCATCGCCATTTTGACATCCTTTCTAAAATACAGAGAAATAAAAAAACCTCATAATACGTGAACTATATAACGCATTATGAGGTTTGAATCAGATAATTTTGATTTTTAAATCGAGTTTGTCACTTTCTCGATGAGATCTGATGGGAAACTCATTCGCGTCATGAGTTGCTCAACCATCTGTCTTTTTCGACTGGTATTATTATTGGTAATAACCCAGAAAGGTGAACCTGGAATCGCTTTTGGCTTAGTCGTATTACCGTTGGCAAGTAGGGTCTGCTCGTTATCCGCGAAGTAAACTCGCTTACGGCCTTTAACTTGCGTTGCTTCAGAGAAACCATTTGGATTAATGTGATGCAGCGTAGATAAAACAAGCATGAAGCGATCAATCGCTTTTTTAAGACCAGCAAACTCATCGGAAATAAGCAGAGAACGCATCTCTTTGACACTGTCTACTGTCTCTTCTTTAATTGCATCTTTGCTAACCACTACACCCTTTGGTTGCGTCGCTACCTGCGGTTGGCTTGCTACCGAGCTCTGTACATCCGTCATCAATAGACGGCGTAAGATATCCGAAGCACTCTCGCCAATATGCTGGGTTTGACTTGCGATGTAACGGTATAGATCCTCATCAACCTCAATTGTTTTCATTCGCTTTTCACAATCTCTATGTTTAAACTCTGGGGGATTATAGCGAGATCTTTAAAGAGACTCTACGGTTAACCGGTAACGAATAAAATAAAATGTCACATCTGCTCAACTACAAAGTCGAAGGTGAGGGTCACACCATAGTTTTGATCCACGGTTTGTTTGGTAATTTGGACAACCTTGGGCTATTGGCTCGAGATTTGCGCCAAGATCATCAAGTGGTTAGTGTCGATCTAAGAAACCATGGTCAATCGTTTCAGAGCGAAGAGCACAGTTATCCGCTCATGGCGGAGGATGTCTACCAATTACTGACATCACTGGAGTTTGAGTCCTACACGCTTATTGGTCATTCAATGGGTGGAAAAGTGGCCATGAAGGTAGCTGAAATGGCAGCAGATCGAGTTGAAAAACTGATCGTTTTAGACATGGCGCCAGTGAAATACACGCAAAACCGTCACGACAATGTTTTCCATGGATTACAGGCAGTTATTGCAGAGAAACCAGCTAACCGCAAGCAAGCTCTCGATATCCTCGCACAACATATTGAACTCGAAGGCGTGCGACAATTTCTTGGCAAGTCCTTATACAACAACGGCACTCATCTCGCGTGGCGTTTCAATGTAGAGAGCTTATTGGCTAACTATACGGAAATACTCGGCTGGCAACCTATCGAATCCATTGACACTCCGACCCTCTTTATCAAAGGAGGAGATTCAGATTACCTCACTGGTGAACATCAACCGCTCGTCCAGCAGCAATTTCGTCACGCCAAAGCTCATGTGATCGCGAATACTGGTCACTGGCTTCATGCAGAAAAGCCAACTGAAGTGCTGCGTGCAATACGTAAATTTATTGCTTAAAACAGAATGAGAGGTCAGTTGTGCTCTGACCGTTAACTTTAGTGAGCAACAATGGTATAGTGCGGCGCAAGTAATTTGGCACAAAGGGATTCCATGCTTTACGACTACATGAATATGCTCGAGTCTATTGGTCTCGATCTACTTTTCGCGTCTATCTTTTTCTTGATTGGTATGGCGATAAAAGATGTCTTAAAAGCGGGTAATGTTCCCCCTTTCGGTCGTCGCATTGTATGGTTAGTCCTATTTCTTGGCTGTGCTGGGTTTATTGCTAAAGGCATTATCCAGCTAAGTTGGGAAGGTGGTGGTCTAGGCTGATCAAGTCGGGTCACAACAGATAATAGTTAAAGGTAACGAATCTATGGCAAGTGTAGGCATCTTCTTTGGTAGCGACACAGGTAACACTGAAGCTGTTGCAAAGATGATTCAAAAGCAACTAGGTAAACAACTGGTTCATGTTCAAGATATTGCGAAAAGTAGCAAAGAAGACATCGATAACTTCGACCTTCTTCTTCTTGGTATCCCAACATGGTACTACGGCGAAGCGCAATGTGACTGGGACGACTTCTTCCCAGAGCTAGAGCAAATTGATTTCTCAACTAAGCTAGTTGCGATCTTTGGTTGTGGTGATCAGGAAGACTACGCAGAGTACTTCTGTGATGCAATGGGTACAGTACGTGACATTGTTGAAGCGAAAGGCGGCACTATCCTTGGCCATACTTCTACTGAAGGCTACGAATTCGAAGCATCAAAAGGTCTAGTCGAAGGCGACGACAGCCTATTCGTTGGTCTATGTATTGATGAAGATCGTCAACCAGAACTGACTGAACAGCGCGTCATCAACTGGTGTAAGCAAATCCACGAAGAGATGTGCTTAGCAGAGCTAGAAGACTAATCGCAATTCAAGTTGTTTAAAACCTCCCATTGGGAGGTTTTTTTATGCTGTCTGTTGTTCACCCTCATCCCTGAATTGGGGTTTCTTCCTCACGTATAGCTTGCGCTGCACTTCAGAAACAATGTTGCCCTGTTTATCTTTGACATAGATAACAAACTCGGGGAAACATTTCTCACCTTCCGCCGTCTGCGACAGAATGTTTTGCAATTGATCGTCTGTCACTCGAAATTCGGCAAACAGATCACTCTGGCCGGGCTTAATGAAGTTGATACTGGCTTCCTTATCCCAAACGTAATACCGTTCACCCAGAATCCCCATCAGCATCAGAGAGTAAGTTGGATCGGTTAAAGAAAAAATACTGCCACCATATTGGGTTCTGTTGGCATTTTTGTTCCACCAACGCAGCTTCAATTTCATTTTAACTTCACGAAAGTCATCACTGATCGATAGGATTTTAATGCCAGCCCCCCAAAACGGAGGCCATGAGTTGAGAGCAAATTTAACCACACCTGGCTTATAGATTTTCGCCAAAGACTTATTCATTGTTCTTCCCTAACTGTGTCTAATTGCGAATTGTTAACTGATTGTAACTGGTCGGATGTCCTTTATCAGTGACTTTGCACTAGTTTATAGAAAAATACTAGTAACCCCTTGAAGTTCGTGGTTTATTGTTGATGTCTACTACCCTATAATGATAGGAATATTGAATTCTGTTAATTACTGCAGATCATCAACAGGAAAGTATATGTCAGACAATAACCAAGCGCTCAAGGATGCTGGTCTAAAGGTAACCCTTCCTAGACTTAAGATTTTAGAAGTCCTACAGCAGCCAGACTGCCAACATATTAGCGCTGAAGATTTATATAAGAAGCTGATTGATCTAGGGGAAGAGATCGGTCTAGCTACCGTTTACCGCGTATTAAACCAATTTGATGATGCAGGTATCGTAACTCGCCACCACTTCGAAGGTGGTAAATCTGTGTTTGAACTGTCTACACAGCACCATCATGACCACTTAGTGTGTCTTGATTGCGGTGAGGTTATCGAATTTTCGGACGACGTAATTGAAGAGCGTCAGAAGGAAATTGCTGCCAAATACAACGTGACGCTAACCAACCACAGCCTATACTTGTACGGTAAGTGCAGTGATGGTACGTGCAAAGGCAATCCAGACGCGCACAAAGCTAAATAATAAAAAAGCACCCTAGGGTGCTTTTTTAACAAGCATAGTGCTCATCTCTGAAGCGAAAAAAATGCCAGTCTCAAGACTGGCATTTGTGGTCACTTTGGTTGTGATTACTGAGCTTCGATCTTCGCCCAAGTATCACGCAAACCAACGGTGCGGTTAAAGACCAACGCATCGGCTTTAGAGTCTTTAGCATCGGCGCAGAAGTAACCCATACGCTCAAACTGGTAACCTTTCTCGCCCTCTGCATCCGCTAGGCTAGGCTCAACAAAGCCGTTTAGTTTTACCAATGAGTCTGGGTTAATTGTCTCAGCGAAGTTATCTGCTGCTGCTGGGTTTGGCACGGTAAATAGACGATCATACAGACGAATTTCAGCTGATAGGCCTTTATCTGCTGATACCCAGTGAATAACACCTTTCACTTTACGACCATCCGCAGGGTTCTTACCTAGCGTTTCATTGTCGTAGCTACAGAAGATAGTTGTGATGTTACCTTCTGAATCTTTCTCTACGCGTTCCGCTTTGATCACGTAAGCACCGCGCAAACGAACTTCTTTACCAAGAACTAGACGCTTGTACTTTTTGTTACCTTCTTCACGGAAGTCTTCACGTTCGATCCAAAGTTCACGAGTAAATGGCACTTCACGCTCGCCCATTTCAGGTTTGTTTGGATGGTTCGCGACAGTCAGTGACTCAATGTTACCTTCTTCAAAGTTTTCAATAACAATCTTAACAGGATCTAGCACCGCCATCGCGCGTGGTGCGTTCTCATTCAGATCATCACGAATACAAGACTCTAGTGAGCCCATTTCGATCATGTTTTCTTGCTTAGTTACACCGATACGTTTACAGAACTCACGGATTGAAGCAGGCGTGAAGCCACGACGACGTAGACCTGAGATTGTCGGCATACGCGGGTCATCCCAACCATCAACCAGTTTTTCTGTGACTAGTTGGTTCAGCTTACGCTTAGACATTACTGTGTATTCAAGATTCAGACGGCTGAACTCGTACTGACGAGGTTGGCAATCAATAGTGATGTTCTCAAGAACCCAGTCATACAGACGGCGGTTGTCTTGGAACTCTAACGTACAGATTGAGTGTGTAATGCCTTCTAACGCATCAGAAATACAGTGCGTGAAATCGTACATTGGGTAAATGCACCATTTATTGCCTGTTTGGTGATGTTCAGCAAAACGAACACGGTAAAGCACAGGATCGCGCAGTACGATGAAAGAAGACGCTAGGTCAATCTTAGCTCGTAGACACGCCTTACCTTCCTCGAAACCGCCGTCTCGCATCTTTTCAAATAGCGCTAAGTTTTCTTCAGGAGTACGGTCACGGTACGGGCTTGGCTTACCTGGCTGAGTAAGTGTGCCACGGTACTCTCGGATCTGCTCAGGACTTAGCTCTTCAACGTACGCTAAGCCTTTGTTAATTAATTCCACTGCGTAGCCGTAAAGCTTGTCGAAATAGTCTGATGAATAACATACTTCACCATCCCACTCGAAGCCTAACCAGCTCACATCATTCTTAATTGACTCAACGTATTCAACGTCTTCTTTTTCTGGGTTTGTATCATCAAAACGAAGGTTACATTTACCCTGATAGTCCTGAGCAATACCGAAGTTCAAGCAAATTGACTTAGCGTGACCGATATGCAGATAGCCATTTGGCTCTGGCGGGAAACGAGTATGCACGCTTGTGTGTGTACCATCCGCTAAATCTTTATCGATGATCTGGCGAATGAAATTCGATGGACGAGCTTCAGCTTCACTCATCTATAGCACCTCAATTGTTGTAGTATTGTCAGAGAAATTGATCTTCGAACAGGCGTGAGCATGTTCAAAGCATATAACGACTAATGATCCACAATTCTTAATCAATACACAACTACAACCGAAGCTTTATTCGCAAATAATCCCTGTTTTATATTGATAACAGTCAAAAGCTGGTTAGCTTTTCAGCGAATCCGTTTTGTTTAGCTTCAAACGCAAGAAAGCCTCCCAAAGGAGGCTTTCGTCACTTACCAATTAACCAGAGGTTATTATGGAAGTTTTACATCAGATAGGTCTTCGTTAGCACCGATTGCTTTCATTTCGCCAGCAACGATTTCAGCTAGAGGACCAAGGATAACTTGAAGGTTGTTCTCACCTAGTTTCACAACACCCTTAGCACCAAGCTTCTTAAGTACAACTTCGTCAGCTACAGAGCGGTCTTTTAGAGTAAGACGTAGACGAGTGATACAAGCGTCAATTGAAGTTAGGTTGTCATGACCACCTAGAGCTTTCAGGTACTGACGTGCTAGGTCGCCGTTTTTAGCATCGCCTGCTGGAGCAGCTGACGCTTCTTCGTCGTCATCTTCACGACCTGGAGATTTCAGGTTGAATGCGCGGATAGCGAACGTGAAAGTGAAGAAGTATAGAGCACCGAAGCCTAGACCGATTAGCAGTAGAGTGAACGGTTTAGTTGCTAGACCCCAGTTCAGTACGAAGTCGATTAGACCAGCAGAGAAACCAAAGCCGTGTAGCGTACCAAACATGTTAGCAACAACTAGAGATAGACCAGTGAATACAGCGTGCATTGCGTATAGAGCTGGAGCTAGGAACACGAACATGAATTCTAGCGGCTCTGTGATACCAGTTAGGAATGAACAGAAACCTACTGAGAATAGTGCACCACCAACTTGGCTACGTTTTTCAGCTGGAGCTGCGAAGTACATAGCTAGAGCCGCACCTGGTAGACCGAACATCATTACAGGGAAGAAGCCGTTCATGAATACGCCAGCAGCTTTATCGCCACCGAAGTAACGGTGTAGGTCACCAGATTTAACTGTTTCAGTTACTTCTTTAACAGTTGCAGTGATTTCTGGAGTTACAGCGTTAGCAAATTCAAATGTGTGAGTTTGACCAGCAACAAGAGTCTTAGCTAGAGCTGGGTCAACACAAAGCTGTTGTAGTGCAGGTAGAGCCTGACCAGCAGCTTGAGCACCAGTAACTAGAACTTCTTGACACGTACCCATACCGAACCAGAAGTATGAGTTAAGAACGTGGTGAAGACCTACAGGGATTAGCGCACGGTTAAGAGTACCGTAAACGAACTGACCAATTGCGCCAGAAGTCGAAACTGCGTGTGCAAGAGCGTCAAGACCACTTTGAATGCTTGGCCATACAACACCTGCGATTGCACCTGCAACTAGAGCGAATAGACCTGCCATGATAGGGACTAGACGTTTACCAGAGAAGAATGCCAACCACTCAGGAAGACGGGTTGCATGGAAAGCGTTGTATGAGTGACCCGCAATAATACCGCCGATGATACCACCGAAGAATGACATGTTGATGTCAGCATTAATTGTTGTTGCTGTTGCTGTTAGCACGAAGTATGCAACGGCACCAGCTAGGCCAGCAGCGCCTTGACCATCTTTAGATAGACCAATTGCGATACCAAGACCAAATAGAAGTGGTAATTGACTGAAGATTGCTCCACCCGCTTGCGCCATGAATGGAATATCTAGTAGGTCGCCTTGACCTAAACGTAGTAAGAGCGCCGCAACTGGAAGCGTTGCGATAGGAAGCATAAGAGCTTTACCTAACTTTTGCGCATATCCAAGAATATTCACCTTAAGTTCCCCCTATAGGATTTTGTTTTTGGCTGAGCCACTTTTTTTAGTCGCTCAATTTAGTCCTGCTCAGTTTATGACATTAATTTTGCTCCGCAAATTAAAACCTCATCATTTGTGATCATAATCACCAGAAACAGCCAATATCCAAGGTTTTTGCTAGCGAGATCATAAAACTTATTTTACAATCCAAAAAAATAGCATTCATTACCCGATATTCGCGGTATTCTTACATTATAGATAAGAGCTACGATTACTGTTATATAAGGCACCGCCTACATTTATCGAGCCAATATGACACGTATGTTCCACCAGCATCGACCACGGTGACTGACGTGATTTAGAAGACCCAATTGTCCGTTTGCTAAAGATATTTTGCGATCTAATTGAAGCGTACGAATAAAGTGCCACCTTGTGACGAGAAGGGCTCAATTAGTCACCTAAAAGTATTAAGAATCTAACCTATAAGGATTAGCTAACTATGTATGCGCTAACTAACTGTAAAATCTATACTGGCAGCGATGTGCTCGTTGACCATGCTGTCATCATTAACAACGATGTTATTGATTCAGTATGCCCTGTATCTGAACTTCCTCAAGGTATCGAAACTCGCGACCTAAATGGTGCTAATGTCAGCCCAGGCTTTATTGATCTACAGTTAAACGGCTGCGGCGGTGTGATGCTCAATGACGAAATCACTGCTGAAACAATGCAAATCATGCATCAAGCTAACCTAAAGTCAGGCTGTACAAGCTTCCTCCCGACTCTTATCACCTCTTCTGACGAAGATATGCGTCAAGCGGTTGCAGCAGCGCGTGAATACCACACAAAATACCAAAACCAGTCTCTAGGTCTTCATCTTGAAGGACCGTACCTTAACGTCATGAAGAAAGGGATTCATAGCGTCGACTACATTCGCCCTTCAGATAACAATATGATTGACTTCATGTGTGACAACGCAGATGTCATTGCAAAAGTCACGTTAGCACCGGAACACAACGACTTGGCTCATATCGAGCGCCTTAAACAAGCAGGTATTGTTGTGTCTATCGGTCATACCAATGCGACGTATGCTGAAGCACGACGTGGGTTTGAGGCTGGTATTACCTTTGCAACACACCTATTCAACGCGATGACACCTATGGTTGGTCGTGAACCAGGTGTCGTCGGTGCCATTTACGACACACCAGATGTCTATGCAGGTATCATTGCTGATGGGTTCCATGTCGACTATGCAAACATTCGAATCGCTCACAAAATTAAGGGCGAAAAATTAGTATTAGTGACCGATGCCACAGCTCCTGCAGGCGCTGACATGGATTACTTTATTTTTGTTGGTAAGAAAGTATATTACCGAGATGGTAAGTGTGTTGATGAAAATGGCACACTAGGCGGCTCAGCACTCACTATGATTGAAGCAGTACAAAATACTGTTGAGCACGTCGGTATCGCTCTGGACGAAGCACTGCGTATGGCTACTCTGTATCCTGCAAAAGCAATCGGTATGGCAGACAAACTTGGCCTTGTCAAAAAAGGTATGATTGCCAACCTGACTGTTTTTGACCGTGACTTCAACGTCCAAGCGACGGTTGTTAACGGACAATACGAGCAAAATTAAGAATGAATGGCGGACAAATAGGTAACGTAGATTTAGTAAAACAACTAAATAGTGCAGCAGTTTATAGACTGATTGACCAGCAGGGCCCTATTTCTAGGATCCAAGTTGCAGACGTCAGTCAACTGGCTCCTGCCAGTGTTACAAAAATCACCCGCCAACTCCTCGAGCGCGGCCTAATCAAAGAGGTCGCGCAACAAGCTTCTACCGGTGGACGTCGCGCGATATCACTCACAACAGAAGTAGAGCCATTTCACTCTGTCGCGATTCGTCTAGGGCGAGATTACATTCAGTTCAGCCTTTATGATTTAGGTGCCAAAGAGCTTGCTTCAGACTACAACGAATTCTTCTACACCACCGAGGAAGAGTTGGTTGAAGGTTTGCTGTCTCACTTAAAGACTTTTATTCAAACCCATCAAACAAGCATCAATCAATTGATCGCTATTGGCGTCATTCTACCGGGTCTGGTGAATCCAGAAACCGGTGTTGTTGAATACATGCCAAACATCACTATTGATAACCTTGCACTATCGGATGTGATTGAAAAGACTTTCCATGTCCAATGTTTTGTCGGCAACGACGTGCGTGGTATGGCATTGGCAGAACATTACTTTGGTGCGAGTAAAGATTGTCAGGATTCAATCTTAGTCAGTGTTCACCGAGGAACCGGTGCAGGTATCATCGTTAATGGTCAGGTATTCCTTGGCTATAATCGCAACGTAGGTGAGATTGGTCACATCCAGATCGACCCACTGGGCGAGCAATGCCAATGTGGTAATTTTGGCTGTCTTGAAACGGTTGCAGCTAACCCTGCCATCGTTGAGCGCGTAAACAAGCTGATTAAACAAGGCTATGAGTCCAGTCTGACTGCGCTTGAAACTATCCGTATATCTGATGTCTGCGAACACGCCAACCTAGGTGATGAGTTAGCAAAACAGAGTCTGGTTCGCGTGGGTAATCAACTTGGTAAAGCAATTGCAATTACCATTAACTTATTCAACCCACAAAAAGTCGTTATCGCGGGTGATATCACTCAGTGTGAAGAGATCGTCTTCCCAGCCATCCGCCGTAATGTCGAAAATCAATCTTTGACCACATTCCATAGCGGATTACCGATTGTAGCCTCTCAAATCGACAAGAAACCGACCTTAGGTGCGTTTGCTATGGTTAAGCGTGCCATGTTAAATGGCGTTTTGTTACAAAAATTGTTAGAAGATTAATCTTCTGCACCAGTAAGCAACTAATTGAGTTAGAATAACGGGCTACGAATATGTAGCCCGTTTTTTTAGGACGAAATCGCAACTATATGGAACTCATTTTAATTTCAGCCGCTTTCCTAGCTGGCTTTATTGCGCTCAAATGTAACCTACCTCCACTGGTCGGTTTTTTGTTAGCAGGCTTTGCTTTACATGCATTTGGCTATCAATCTAATGAAACCATCATCACTTTGGCCGATTTAGGAGTCACGCTACTTCTGTTTACCATTGGCTTAAAGCTCGATATCAAAACCCTACTCTCCAAAGAAATATGGGCAGGGGCAACGGTTCATAACCTACTCTCTACTGCCCTCTTCAGCGTTGTTCTGTTCTGCTTTAAGTTTCTTGGCGTAAGTTCATTAGCAGCAATGTCAATGGACCAACTGCTGCTACTTGGCTTTGCGCTCTCTTTCTCAAGTACCGTATTTGCAGTGAAATCGCTGCAAGAGAAAGGGGAAATGAACGCGACCTACGGTACCATCGCCATTGGTATCTTAGTCATGCAGGATATTTTTGCTGTTGTCTTCTTAACTGCATCAACGGGTAAACTCCCCGAGTGGTATGCTATTGGTCTATTCGCGTTACCACTTCTCAGACCTCTGTTTTACAAGATGCTTGACTGGGTAGGCCATGGTGAGATGTTGGTTCTACTTGGAATCTTCTTTGCACTCGTCGCAGGCGCGGGGTTATTCGAGTTGGTTGGAATGAAGCCAGATTTAGGCGCACTGATCCTCGGAATGCTACTTGCTGGGCATAAAAAAGCGTCAGAGCTATCTAAATCGCTTTTCAACCTCAAAGAGCTGTTCTTAGTCTGTTTCTTCCTCAATATTGGCCTGTCAGCTCAACCAACGCTATCAGGCCTTGCGTTGGCGTTACTCTTCTTGATGCTACTGCCTCTCAAGGGCATCCTCTATTTTCTGGTACTTAACGGCTTTAAGTTCCGTGTCCGTACGTCTCTATTGGCATCATTAAGCCTGTTTAACTTCAGTGAATTCGGCCTTATTGTTGGGGGACTGGCGTATAAAATGGGTTGGATGAGCAGTGACATTCTCGTTGCCTTGGCGATATCTGTATCAATTTCATTTGTCTTATCCGCCCCTATCAACCGGCACGGTCATGCATTGTATCAACGCTCTGGTCGTTGGTTGCGCGAGCACGCAGCAGAAACGCTAAACACACGTGACCAGTTAATCAACCCTGGACACGCTCAAGTACTTATCCTCGGCATGGGTCGAATTGGTACAGGTGCTTACGATGAACTGCGTAAACGTTATGGAAAAATCAGTTTAGGTATTGAAGTACGTGAAGACGCTGCACACGTTCATAAAAGCCATGGTCGAAACGTTATTGCAGGCGATGCGACCGACCCGGACTTCTGGGAGCGCATCTTAGACACCGCAAATGTTAAGCTGGTGCTATTAGCTATGCCGCACCACCAAGGTAATCAAATCGCGCTCGAACAGTTAAAGCGCCGTAACTTCCAAGGTCAAATTGCCGCGATTGCAGAGTATCCCGATCAGTTGGACGCACTCATTCAAGATGGTGTCGATGCGGCATTCAATATCTACAATGAGGCAGGCAGCGGTTTTGCCCGCCATGTTTGTGAACAATTACAACCTTCGTTCTCGAAGCATAAATAAAACTAAGGCAGCAATTTCGCTGCCTTTTTTATGCCCAGCGAACAAAAAACGACCTTTAGTGAAAATTATTCACCAAAAACAAACTTTAATTAAACGCCATCTAACACAATGGCTTTTTATTGATTTTTTTTATCATTGAAGGTTGATTTTTTTAATCAGAATGGCAAATTGAACTTAACAGATTAAATAAAATTTAAAGGGAAGTTGTATGTGTTCAATTTTTGGTATTTTAGACATCAAAAGTGATGCAGAAGCGCTACGTCCAGTCGCGTTGGAAATGTCTAAAAAGCTTCGCCATCGTGGCCCAGACTGGTCTGGTATCTACTCATCACCAAAAGCCATTCTTGCGCATGAGCGCCTTGCAATCGTAGGTCTAAACAGTGGTGCGCAACCTCTATACAGTCCAGACAAGAAACACATCCTTGCGGTTAACGGCGAAATCTACAACCACAAAGAGATCCGCGCTCGTTATGAAGGCAAGTACGACTTCCAAACAGACTCAGACTGTGAAGTGATCTTAGCCCTGTACCAAGATATGGGTGCTGATTTACTTGAAGAACTGAACGGTATCTTTGCGTTCGTACTGTACGATGAAGAGAAAGATCAATACCTGATTGGTCGTGACCACATCGGTATCATTCCTCTTTACCAGGGCTACGACGAGCATGGTAACTACTATGTCGCTTCAGAAATGAAAGCATTAGTGCCTGTATGTAAAACCGTGAGTGAATTTCCTCCAGGCAGTTACTACAGCAGCACAGACTCTGAGCCACAACGTTACTACATTCGTGACTGGAATGAGTACGCGGCCGTTCAAGGTAACAGCAGCAGCAAAGAAGAACTAAAAGAAGCGTTGGAAGCCGCGGTTAAACGCCAACTGATGACCGACGTTCCTTACGGTGTTCTACTCTCTGGTGGCCTCGATTCATCAATCACTTCAGCGGTCGCGAAGCGCTTTGCGGCTATGCGTATCGAAGATGATGAGAAATCAGAAGCATGGTGGCCTCAACTACACTCATTTGCGGTTGGCTTAGAAGGCGCACCAGATCTTAAAGCTGCACGTGAAGTGGCTGAAAAAATCGGTACCGTTCACCACGAAATGACTTACACCATCCAAGAAGGTCTAGATGCCATTCGTGACGTGATTTACCATATCGAGACATACGACGTAACGACGATTCGTGCATCGACACCAATGTTCTTGATGGGACGTAAGATCAAAGCGATGGGCATCAAGATGGTGCTATCAGGTGAAGGCGCGGATGAAATCTTTGGTGGCTACCTCTACTTCCACAAAGCACCAAACGCTCAAGAGTTCCACGAAGAGACAGTACGTAAACTGCTTGCACTTAATATGTTTGACTGTGCTCGTGCCAACAAGTCTCTTGCGGCTTGGGGTGTCGAAGGCCGTGTACCTTTCCTAGACAAAGAGTTCATTGATGTCGCAATGCGTCTCAACCCAGCAGACAAGATGTGCGGCAATGGTAAGATGGAAAAACATATCCTGCGTGAGTGTTTCGAACATTACCTACCAGACTCAATCGCATGGCGTCAGAAAGAGCAGTTCTCAGATGGCGTTGGCTACAGCTGGATTGACACACTAAAAGAAGTGGCTGAAGCGAAAATCACAGACCAACAAATGGAAACGGCGTCTTACCGCTTCCCATACAACACACCAACAACTAAAGAAGGCTACGTATACCGTGAGATCTTTGAAGAGTTGTTCCCTCTGCCATCAGCAGCAGAATGTGTTCCTGGCGGTCCATCGGTAGCCTGTTCTTCAGCGAAAGCGATTGAATGGGATGAGTCATTCAAAAATATGGCTGACCCTTCAGGACGTGCGGTTAAGAGCGTACATAACGACGCTTACTAAGCCAGCTGCAACTGATTCAAAGGCACCTATTTAGGTGTCTTTTTTTATTTATCCCCCAGCAAACCATTCACACTCCCCATAAATGTAACAATCTCGAAAACACACCTCAGTTTTGGAAACTAAGTTTGTGGCACGACTATACCCCTTACCCACCAAGAAAATAAACCATTCAATTCAATTAGTTAGAATTAGTTTCGCTAAATTCCAAAGATAGTCGCCATTTGCAGAGAGTAAGTCTAAGGAGTATATGTAGAGACAAATAAAAAACTGTAATAACTCAAATTAGTAAAACTTATGACAAACCAACATCAACAATTTTTTGGACATCCTAAAGGCTTGTTCCTACTTTTTGGTACTGAGCTTTGGGAGCGTTTCTCTTACTACGCGATGCGCGCGATCTTAGTTCTTTATTTGACCGATACTACTATCAACGGTGGATTGGGTTGGTCGACTAAAGATGCCCTCGATCTCTACGGCATCTATACTGGACTTGTCTATATCACACCGATGATAGGTGGCTATCTTGCCGACAACTACTTAGGTCAACGCCGTTCGATTCTGATTGGTGGTGCTTTGATGGCGGTTGGTCAGTTCACACTCGCTCTGCCTGCCGATATGCTTGGGTTGAGCGTCACTCACAGCTTCTATCTTGGCCTTGCGTTGCTGATCCTTGGTAATGGTCTGTTCAAGCCAAACATTTCCACTATGGTTGGTGATCTTTACCAAGAAGGTGATAACCGTCGCGATGGCGCATTTACTATCTTCTACATGGGCATCAACCTAGGTGCTCTGATTGCCGGTGTCGTATCAGGTTCTGTAACCAATGAATTTGGCTGGAAGGCCGGATTTATGGTCGCGGGTCTAGGTATGATCATCAGCTTAATCATGCAAATGACATTAGCTAAGTCTTGGCTGGGTGACATAGGCGTTGTACCTGCGGCAGCTCGTGATCTCGAAAAGAAACAATCGGCGACCAAACAACCGTTAACCAAACAAGAAGTTGATCGCTTAAAAGTCATTCTAGTAATGGGGCTGTTTGTTATCGTTTTCTGGGCGGGCTTTGAACAAGCAGGCGGATTGATGAACATCTACACTCAGCAGTATACCGATCGTATGATTGGCAGTTTTGAAGTTCCAGCGGCTTGGTTCCAGTCACTCAACCCATTCTTCATTATTACTCTCGCCCCGCTACTCGCTGCGCTATGGGTAAAACTGGGGCCAAAAGAACCGAATTCTCCGGTTAAATTTGCGCTAGCGCTTTTCTTCTTGGCACTTGGTTTCCTATGCATGGTTGGCGCTGTAATGGAGCAAGGCGGTGACACTAGCGTTAAGACATCAATGCTGTGGCTGGTAGGTGCGTTCTTCTTCCATACGCTTGGCGAACTTTGCCTATCACCAATTGGTCTGTCACTTGTCACTAAGCTAGCACCTCTTCGTCTTGCATCGCTAATGATGGGTGCGTGGTTCGGCTTCAATGCCATTGCCAACTATGTCGCAGGTTTGATCGGTTCACACGTAGGCGAGCTAGGTGCGCTGCCGATTTTCGGAGGCATCGCTGTGGCAGCAACGATTTCTGGTGTAGTCTTACTTCTGTTCTCAAATACGCTCGTTCGTTGGATGCACGGTGCAGAAACACCAATTAGCAACGCAGAGCAGGTCGAAGAGCAACAAGCTCAAGTAGCGTAACTCGCTTATCTTATTATCTTAATAACAAACGCCCAGCCTTTTTGGCTGGGCGTTTTGCTTATCTGGCAATGCAAAGCTATTTCACACGAGTAACACGACTCGCTTTATCACCCGTTGCTGATACTGAACGAATAAATACTTCCCCTGCTACCATCGGGCGGTCTTGGTCTGAATAAGTCATCCACGTCTCGCCATCAATAGAGTATTGAAGCTCAACGCCTGGAAACTGGACATTCATTGTAAGTTGACCATTTTCCAATTTCGCACCAGGTACAGGTAAACGATAGTCGATACCCGATTTTTCAAGTTTCGCCAGTTCACGTTGGCCAAGTACGTTCGCAAAGCGGTTGTAGTCTTGGTTTAACGCGGCTTTATCGACGAGATTTGTATTCTGAGAGTATTCTACTCCTACTTTGTAGTCATTCTCCCAGTCGGCGCGATGCCATGCGCGTTCCGCTGCCGCGAGGACGCGTGGAAATACCATGTATTCATACTGCTCATCATTACGAACCGTCTCAGACCAAAGCTGTGCCGATAGACCGTAGAATGGCTTCGCTTCAACCTCGCCTTTACCAGTAAAACCATTGCCATCACGATCTAGAGATGTTTCTGCGTTCTGCGGCATATTCTCTGGTGCAAAGCCAAACATCTTGCGAGTGTCCGTAGCACGTGTCGCCCAGTAGTATCCGCGCTCTTTAGGATCTACCTCATATGGCATATCCATATAAACGTAATCTGGGTTTGAAACGATGACGTCGTAGCCCTTCTTAGACCACTCATAAACAGATGATGTACCACCCCAGTAAAGAACGTCCCAGAAATTAACGCGTTTGTTTTGAGTCGCAAACGCCTCTGCGCCTTCACTGTATTTCAAGCCATCTTGCCATGCTTGGAAACTAGGAATGCCCTTCTCTGCAACAATTTTCGATACCTGCTCAGCAAAGTAGCTAGGTAAATGTCCATAATCACTGACCGTGCCATCTTCGATTAATGTCTGACATTGTGGTGAACGAGCAAATGGTTTGTCCTGTTGAGAAAGATCGATCGAACCTTTCCAGCTCACTTTGTCTTGCGCATTCACATCTTGGAATCCAGCGCCCAACTTAATATTTTTTGCTTCATCGCCACCGAAGTGCCATGTTGTTAACGGTGCACCCGCTTCAGCGTGCATCGCTGCAACCTCAGAAATCACTTTGTCGACAAAACGAGTAGACGATTCCATACATGGGTTGATAAAGCTCTGTTTGTTGTAGAACTGTACCGTGGTAACGTTTGAAGTGTCTTGTGGATCCATCAGACGATATTCGTTTGCTAATGCTTCATTCCCTTCTGCCATGAGACGGTCGTAGCGAGCTTCCATAGAAACCACTGCTGCGCGAGCGTGAGCTGGCATATCAATTTCTGGGATCACTTCGATATTACGCGCTTGTGCGTATTTCAAGATTTCCACGTAGTCTGCTTTGCTGAAGTAACCAGAACCGAAGTTGTCCGTTGTTGCGCCAGAGCCTAGCTGAGGCAGTAAACAGCTCTTCTCTTGTTCATCAAAACAACGGTTCGCTCCGATCTCAGTCAGCTCAGGCAGACCCGGGATTTCTATACGCCAACCTTCATCATCAGTGAGGTGAAGATGGAGTTTGTTCATCTTATACGCAGCCATCTGCTCTAAAGTGGCTAGAATCGCCTCTTTTGAGTGGAAGTTACGAGCAACATCCACCATTACGCCTCGATAATCGAAACGTGGAGCATCTTTAATAGACAGTTGTGGTAAATGATCAGGGTTTTGACTGTCTATCAGACCCAAAATAGATTGTACTGCGTAGAATGCACCCGCTTGGTCAAACGCTTTAATCGCAATACCATTGCCGCTAATAACCATTTCATACGCACCAGATTTCGCCATTTCATTCGAAAAGTCCGCAGGAACAAGCGCGACGCTTACTGGTAAAGCTCCGTCGACATCAACACCTAACACTTCCGCGCGCTCTTGAATGGCGGCGAATTGAGCCTGATCAAATGCGCCCTTTGGTAGCGCAATACCCCTTTCAATGCTGACCAAACCTTCAGCCGCTTCTACATGCATAGGTGTTGGTAACAAGGTAGTCGATACGTCTTGAACGTTTAGATCTTTGTTCTTCTCGAAGCGAGACACAGCGTTAGCAAAAACGTTGTTGTCATCCGGTGTTCGTTTTAGGTTATTCCCTTCAAGCCCAGTAACAAACGACGCAACATCTTCCGTATTTAGAGATGCGATCATTTTAGGCTCAGCATTGGGTGCTGCAACGAATGCGCCTGGCATGAAATCCGTTTCGAATAACTGCCAGTATTCGCCGATCAGAGGAAGGACGATAGTTTCCCCAGCAGAAAAACCATCAAATTTATCTGTCGGCTCCAACTTATGTAAGTCGCCTGTCACTCGTGTGATTTTGAACTGTTCATTGTCTACATCGAGAATTAGACGAATGCTGTGGAAATAGATAGCCCACTCTTTTGAGTCGATCGCTTCACCTTGATTCACCAATGTCATATTGACTTGATTACATGATGCCCATTCCGCACCTAAGTCCTGACATGCAAGACCTTCATTCGCACCGTGGTTAGTGAGTACTTGATATTGAACATCAAGATTCTCCGCCAGTGAATTCACCACGCGTTGTTCCGTTGATTGAAATGATGCACAACCAGCCAATGTTACCAATACTGACGCTGCAATCAGATTTTGTTTAAACATCTTACTTACCCCAGAAAAATATCGAGCTCAAAATGACGGCTCTTAATCAAGATGAACTCAACATATCCCTAGTTATTTTGCATCGTGAAATTAATAATTCACAAAAGTGACCAAGCTCAAAATTTAGATTTCATGAGCATTTAAAACGCAATAAAAACAGACATTTAAACTAAACGTCAAAATCGACAGACTTATTTTGACGAGATTACTGAGAGGCAATTCACATTATCTGGGGAAAGCTTACTATGAGAGGTGAATTAAGATCACAATATGCCGTTTCTATCTTAAAATTAACAACAGCGGGAAATATAAAAACGTGAATTAACACGCATTTTTCTCTCGCTAAACTACGTCAAAAAGACGCAATTTAACGATTTTTCCGCATGGTATTAGGAGCTGAAATGAAAATACTGATGGTTCTGAGTTTACTGGTTGCTTCAATTAGCCTTAACGCTGAGCCTTTATACTGGAAAGCTCAAAAAGGCCCATTGACCTATACCATCATTGGTTCAGTACATGTAGGCGATGAAAGCATGTATCCCTTACCCGAGAAAATCTTTAAACAGCTAAAGGCCAGCAAGGGATTAATTGTAGAAACCGATATCCGTCAAACCAGTGGAATTCAGTACCCTCCAATCGATTTAGTGGCGAAGGATGTTTTATCTAAACAGCAGCAAGATGAGCTATTGGGCATTGCGACTCTCCTACAACTTAAAGGCAACGAACTCCTCCTCTCACCACCTTGGGCCGTCGCTCTGGCAATCCAGCTCAAGCAAATAGAGTATCTTGGTTACTCGGCAACCGATGGCGTTGATATACGTTTAGCCAACAAAGCGACGCTATGGAACATACCCGTTATCGGTCTCGAGTCTTTGCAGTTCCAGATTGATCTTCTTACTGGGCAAGACCAAGCCGGTAAAGAGATGCTAATCAGTGCAATCGAGGAGTTTGATCATTCTGAAGATTCTACCCATTGCCTAATAGACAGCTGGAAGGCAGGCGATTTAGATAAGCTTAATGAATTTGCGACACTGGCCGAAATGTCCGAGGAACTCGAGTCTGCATTGTTGACCGATAGAAACTTAGACTGGGCTGAGAAACTATCGAATCCAAACTGGCTTCCTGACAATAAAGGAAACTATGTTGTTGTGGTCGGTACGCTGCACTTACTCGGTGAGCAAAGCGTCCTGCAATTACTCAAAGATAATGGGTTCAAAATATCTCAGTTGTCACAAAGCACCAAAGCTCAATGTGAATTTAAGTACTAATGTGCTTACTCCGCCCTTAAACGGCAAAAGCCGCAGCATTTCTGCTACGGCTTTCTATATGTGGTCGATGAAGAGTCATATTCTAACTTCAGGCGAACCCCACTCGGGTTCCAATCCTTGCTTAGATAGCTTATTTCTATTCACTCTTAAACGACAAAAGCCGTAACATTTCTGCTACGGCTTTCTAAATATGGTCGGTGAAGAGCCATATTCTAACTTCAGGCGAACCCCCACTCGGGTTCCAATCCTTGCTTAGATAGCTTATTTCTATTCACTCTTAAACGACAAAAGCCGTAACATTTCTTCTACGGCTTTCTAAATATGGTCGGTGAAGAGCCATATTCTAACTTCAGGCGAACCCCACTCGGGTTCCAATCCTTGCTTAGATAGCTTATTTCTATTCACTCTTAAACGACAAAAGCCGTAACATTTCTGCTACGGCTTTCTAAATGTGGTCGGTGAAGAGGGATTCGAACCCCCGACCCTCTGGTCCCAAACCAGATGCGCTACCAAGCTGCGCTATTCACCGAGTTGTTTCTTCAGGCTTATGCCCGTCAACGGATGCGTATATTACGGATTCTCAGCACATACGCAAGCCATTTTAGCTAACTTTTTGAAAAATTAAGTTCGTTTGACTAAAACATCATCGACGGGCGACAAAGTGTGAGCAAAAACACATCAAGACAAACAAAATAGCAACCTAATAACAACAATTGATCCAGATCAGTGTTGCATATTTAACCAAGGTTTACCTTAAGCCCTGTCATCTCATTTTGTAGTCAACGGAGGAACTATGGACTTTTGGCTTGATCTCCTATTTGGTAATGCGGTAGGACTATCTTCAATGATTGTTATCTTTGGAGCCTTAGGTTTAATGCTATTCTATGGCGGTTTCATCGTCTACAAAGTGATGAACGACAAATCTCCTCACTAGAATCGCTTAGCCCTATTTCTCGGAATAGATAATTCGCTATGCACCGAAGTAGATACATTGTCTGCTTCGGTTTTTTATTTCCTCGCTACAAAATTTTGACCTCTCCCTTCGTCTGTTGAGTATAATACTGTTATTAATTTCCCATGCTGAGATCTCGTGATGTCTCAAGACGATGAATTCGGTTTGTTTCAACAAATGATGGGGGATGTAAAACCTCTCAAGCAAGATACAACCGAACATAAAAAACACCATCAAGTAACCGATGCTCAACTCGCCAAACGCGAAGCCGCAATTTGGCTGACTGAAGATGATCCTGAATATCTGTCTATTGACCACGCGGAAATGATCAAGCCAGACGACGTCATCGAGTTTAAACGTGATGGTGTCCAAGATGGCGTGTATAAAAAGCTGCGTCTAGCCAAATACCCTATTCAAGCTAGATTAGACTTGCATAAAAGAACACTAGAACAAGCTCGAGATGAAGTGGTTAAGTTCCTAAAACAATGTATGCGTATGGATATCCGTACCGTTGTCATTGTTCACGGCAAAGGGGAACGTTCAAATCCACCAGCTCTAATGAAGAGTTTCGTTGCTCAGTGGCTAAAGCAAATCAAAGAAGTTCAGTGTGTTCATAGTGCCCAACGCTTTCATGGCGGGACTGGCGCAGTTTATGTGCTCCTCAGGAAAAGCGCTGAGAAAAAAATAGAAACTCGTGAACGGCATCAAAAACGTCTGGGTTAACTTGTCGCTCGGTGCTAGAATGCGCGACCTCTCTGTGTTGATATTTTGGTCAGCACATTTTATTAACCGCCGTTGTGAAACGTTAGGAGAACAACATGACACAAGATACTGGCAAACGCCTGAATAAATTCATCAGTGAGACTGGATTCTGTTCACGAAGAGAAGCAGACCGACTGATTGAGCAGGGCCGCGTAACAATTAATGGCCTCGTGCCTGAGATGGGAACTAAGGTTCAATCAGGTGACGACGTTCGTGTTGATGACAAACCGATTTCAGCCACAGTCGACAAACCGATTTATATCGCTCTGAATAAGCCAACGGGTATTACTTGCACCACCGAACGTGATATACCAGGCAACATTGTCGACTTTGTCGGCCATAAAAAACGTATCTTCCCAATTGGTCGTCTCGACAAGCCTTCTGACGGCCTTATCTTCCTGACCAATGATGGTGACATCGTTAACAAGATCCTCCGTGCTGGTAACAACCACGAGAAGGAGTATGTTGTTCGTGTCGATAAGCCCATCAGTGATGACTTCATTAACAAGATGTCTTCCGGCGTCAACATTCTTGATACCGTAACCTTACCTTGTAAAGTTGTAAGAGAGACTAAATACTCATTCCGTATCGTGTTAACTCAGGGTCTCAACCGTCAAATACGTCGTATGTGTGAAGCACTCGGCTACGAAGTGTTTAAACTTCGCCGCGTCCGCATCATGAACATTTCGCTTGATGGTATTCCAAATGGACAATGGCGCTACCTAACCGACGCAGAAGTCTCTGAAATTCTTGCTATGTGTGAAGATTCAAGTGGCACAGAAGAAGCATCTAAGATGGACGCGAAAGGTAAACGCATTCGTCGAGCAACTGACGCGAAACTATTTGACAGCCGTGAAGAGAACCAAGAATCGAAAGCACGTCGCAACCAAAAGCAACGTACCTTTAAAGGTCGCAACGCCGAAGAGTTCCGCCATGCTCCAAACTCTAAGAAAGGTCGCAATAGTGACCAACAAGCAGAATCGAAAGGCAAGCCTGCTAAAAAGACTTTCTACAAACCTACTTCAGAAAAAGCGCAGCGCCCAGCTAAGTCACAAGGCGGCACGTTGAGTTTGAAGAAGTAAGACTTGAGACGATTAGCTAACGAGTAGAATTGCTCACGCAGACACGCTCGTTATCCATAGGGCTCTGCCCTGAATTCTCTAGATTACGACAAAAAAAGAGAGCCTTATGGCTCTCTTTCGCAATCATTACAATCTTCGCTTATTGTGTACCGAAGATCTTGTCACCCGCATCACCAAGACCTGGGACGATGTAGCCTTTGTCATTTAGCTTCTCATCGATTGCCGCAGTGTATAGCTCTACGTCTGGGTGTGCTTTTTCTAAAGCTTCAATACCTTCAGGAGCAGCGACAAGAACAAGAACCTTGATAGCTTTACAACCTTTCTCTTTTAGTAGGTCAATAGTTGCGATCATAGAACCACCAGTTGCTAGCATTGGGTCAACAACAAGAGCGATACGCTCATCCATGTTGGACGCTAGCTTGTTAAAGTACGGTACTGGCTCTAGCGTCTCTTCATCACGGTAGATACCAACAACACTGATACGTGCACTTGGCATATGCTCAAGAACGCCATCCATCATGCCTAGACCTGCACGTAGGATTGGCACTACTGTTACTTTTTTACCTTTGATTTGGTCCACTTCAACTGGACCGTTCCAACCTTCAATGGTTACTTTTTCCGTTTCAAAATCCGCTGTCGCTTCATAAGTTAATAGGCTGCCAACTTCTGTCGCTAGCTCACGAAAGCGCTTAGTGCTGATATCACCTTCTCTCATTAGACCAAGTTTGTGCTTCACAAGAGGGTGTTTTACTTCAACAACTTTCATTTCCATCTCCGGATATCAGGTAAAATTTAAACAAACCTCAGGATTATAAACGATTTCGTTCTCAATTTCTTGTCATAGCGCAAAAGAAAAAACTTGCGCAAACGTTTGCTATATAGGTTTATCCACTGTTAGAATAGCGCCGTTTTCATATCCAACTTAAAACCGAGGACTTCCCTGTGAGTGCTGATAACACATCTCTTAGCTATAAAGACGCTGGCGTAGATATCGATGCAGGCAACGCGCTTGTTGACCGTATTAAAGGTGCTGTAAAACGTACACGTCGCCCAGAAGTAATGGGTGGAATTGGTGGTTTTGGCGCATTGTGTGAACTACCAACTAAATATAAGCAACCAGTTCTAGTATCTGGTACAGATGGTGTGGGTACAAAACTGCGCCTTGCTTTGGATATGAAAAAGCATGACACAATCGGCATCGACCTTGTTGCTATGTGTGTGAACGACCTTATCGTTCAAGGTGCTGAGCCACTATTTTTCCTAGACTACTATGCAACAGGTAAGCTTGACGTCGACACTGCGGCTGACGTTGTCTCAGGTATTGCAGATGGCTGTGTTCAAGCGGGCTGTGCTCTTATTGGTGGCGAAACCGCTGAAATGCCAGGCATGTACGAAGGTGAAGACTACGACGTTGCAGGTTTCTGTGTTGGCGTTGTAGAAAAAGAAGACGTCATTGATGGCACTAAAGTCGCCGCTGGTGATGCCCTTATTGCCGTTGGTTCAAGTGGCCCTCACTCAAACGGTTACTCACTAATCCGTAAGATCCTTGAAGTATCTGGCGCAGACAAAAATGAAGAGCTAGCTGGACGCACAATCGGTGAACACCTATTAGAGCCGACCAAGATTTACATCAAATCAGCACTAAAAATGATTGAGAAACACGACATCCATGCGATTTCTCACATTACAGGTGGTGGTTTCTGGGAAAACATTCCTCGCGTACTACCAGAAGGTACTAAAGCCGTTGTTGATGGTAGCAGTTGGGAATGGCCTGTTATTTTTAAATGGCTACAAGAAAAAGGCAACGTAACCACTCACGAAATGTACCGCACATTTAACTGTGGCGTGGGCCTTATTGTTGCTCTACCTCAAGATCAAGCAAGCGCAGCTGTTGAACTGCTAAAAGCTGAAGGCGAAAACGCTTGGATCATAGGTGAGATTGCCAACGCAGCATCAGGCGAAGAGCAAGTAGAAATTAACTAGTATTCAAGTAGAGTTCAATCAAGTATGAAAAGTATCGTTGTTTTAGTATCAGGAAACGGTTCGAACTTACAAGCAATCATTGACGCTTGTAATACCAGTATTACTGGTGGCCGTGTCACAGCCGTGTTTTCAAACAAGGCCGATGCGTACGCGTTAGAACGTGCGAAAATGGCTGAGGCTGGGGCTCATTTTCTTGATCCAAAAAGCTTCGATACCCGTGATGCTTTCGATCATGAGTTAATGAAGCAAATCGATGAGTACAAACCTGATGTCATCGTACTTGCTGGCTACATGCGAATCCTCAGTGGCGAGTTTGTTCGCCACTACATGGGTCGAATGATCAACATCCACCCTTCACTACTGCCTAAATACCCTGGGTTGAACACTTACCAACGTGCTATTCACGCGGGTGATGAAGAACATGGGACTAGTGTTCATTTTGTCACAGAACAGCTGGATGGCGGTCCTGTGATTCTGCAAGCGAAAGTACCCATCTTCGATGAAGATACCGTAGACACATTGACTGAGCGCGTTCAAACACAAGAACACCGAATCTACCCTATGGTCGTTAAGTGGTTAGTCGAAGAGCGCTTGGTCATGAAAGATGGTAAAGAAGCTTACCTAGACGGTAATCTACTTAGCATTCACGGCTACGCAGAAGAGTAATCTGCTGAACCAAAGTCAAAAAGGCGAGCCAAGTGCTCGTCTTTTTTATTCTCGCGCCTAATATTAATCTTCCATTCATCTTGCCCCTGTTATGGTGCTAACAACCAATGGAGGCACGCGATGGATCTGAAAAGTTTACTCAATCAAGCACTTAACTCCGACCTTGTTAAACAAGGCCAACAACACATCAAACAACAATCCAGCTCAGGCACTTTAAAATCACTGGGAGCTGGCGCCGTCGGAGGCGGTTTGGTTTCCCTACTGATGGGTTCAAAGAAGAGCAAAAAACTCGGCAAAAATGCACTTAAAATTGGCAGTGTCGCTGCGTTAGGCGCTTTGGCGTACAAAGTGTATAACGACTATCAGGATAAAAACGCCTCGATATCAAACCACAATACTCAGCAAGATACCTTCAACGCTGAAGATAACATCCACAGCGAACTGATCTTAACGGCGATGATTGCAGCAGCGAAAGCCGATGGTCATGTGGATCAGCAAGAAATGGAACGAATTGAACTGACACTTAAACAAGCAGGCGCAGATCTTCAACTGCAAAGTTTTCTTCATTCAGAGCTGAATAAGCCACTCGTTCCGACTGAAATTGCGCGTTTAGCGCGCTCACCTCAGCAAGCATCTGAAATATATCTCGCTTCGCTGATCGTGATTGATGAACAAAACTTTATGGAGAAGGCCTATCTCCAAGAACTCGCTAAACAACTCAACTTGTCACCAGAAGTAACCTTTCAGTTAGAACAACAGTTAAACAGGGCATAACATTGAACAGATATTCAACAGCCAAAGGTAACCCTTGAGCTAGGACAAGCACCTGCTTTGAGTTTCTTTGAGCGACTGTGTATATTTGACAGCAGTGACTATTTATTGGAGTGAAGGCCATGCAAGTATACGGCTGTTGTGATCTAATTCGTGAACTTTATGCCCAGATTGGTAGTGGAGATCAAGCTTATGTCCCACAAGCTATCTCATGTGCAGTTAGAGCGTTAAATGATATCGCTGCTGATGAGTCCTTACCAAAGGATACTCGAGAAAAAGCAGCATTTGCTGCGGCAAACTTACTTATTTCAGATTTCGAGGATAAGTAATGAACTTAGCGAACTTTGAGTCAATGGACCCAATTATGCTGATGAGTATCATCAACATGAAGCTGCGTGACGATTTTGCTGGCGACTTAGATAAACTCGTCGCGTTTTTCGATATTGATAGAGTCGCGTTAGAAGCGAAGTTATCAACCGCTGGCTTTGACTTTTTGCCAGAAGCAGGTCAGTTTCGGTAAACGCGCTAGATTCAGAGATAAAAAAACCGCCGTTTGGCGGTTTTTTTATCTGTAGAAGCAATCTTTACTCTTCGTCAGAATCAGCTGCGCGTTGAGCTAAACGACGTGCTTTTCTTTCTTCAGCTTCACGAGCTAGGCGTGCTTCACGCTCTAAACGCTCTTGACGTTGAACCGCTTTACGTTCGTTGCGCTCTGCTTGGTTTTTAACGAAACCAGCAAGTTCTTTCTCTGCCCACGCTTGAGCAAGTTCTTGACTTTCAAAAGCCATTTCACGCTTAGAAACGACAGTTTTACGAGAAGTCACTTGGCGAGTGATTTCAGCAGTCCAACCGTTACGTTTTTCAGAAGTGCGAATAGCAAATTTTGGATTTTTAGACATTTAATTCATTTCCTAAGGGATTAATCAGGGATTCGGTCAACTTGATAACTCCATCTAAGCTGAGCTGTTTAACACCATCCCTTGGTAAGCGCGGTATTAGAGCACAAAAGTCCGCATAACGCTGCAAGTTTTTTACGAGCGAGCTGGAGAGCTCGAGCCAAAAAAAGCGCTGGTCTCTCAACCAGCGCTTTTCTATTTGGATCAGACTCACCTTTGGTGATTAGCCCACATTCTTACGTGCGTTTTGGAACATACGCATCCAAGCACCGTTTTCACCCCAACCTTCAGGAGCCCAAGAGTTTGCCACCGTACGGAACACACGCTCTGGGTGAGGCATCATAATAGTCACACGACCATCCGTCGTTGTCAGGCCTGTAATCGCATTAGGAGAACCATTCGGGTTGTTCGGGTATTGCTGAGTTGGATTGCCATGGTTATCCACGTAACGCACAGCGACAGTACCAGACGCTTCAATCGCTGCTAGATGCTCCGCTCCACGAACTTCAACACGCCCTTCACCATGAGACACAGCGATTGGCAGACGCGAGCCCGCCATACCATCGAAGAACACAGAATCTGACTTCTGAACTTCGACTAAACTAAAGCGCGCTTCAAAACGCTCAGATTCATTGCGTACGAATCTTGGCCAAAGTTCTGCACCAGGGATCAACTCTTTCAGGTTAGACAGCATTTGACAGCCATTACATACCCCCAAAGAGAAGGTATCTTCACGGTTGAAGAAACCTTCAAACTGATTGCGCGCTTGTTCATTGAACAAGATAGACTTCGCCCAGCCTTCCCCTGCACCCAATACGTCACCGTAAGAGAAACCACCACAAGCAACCAGACCTTGGTATTGGTCCAGAACAACCTGACCAGTCAGGATATCGCTCATGTGGATATCGGTCGCTTCAAAACCTGCACGGTCAAATGCAGCCGCCATTTCAACATGAGAGTTAACGCCCTGCTCGCGCAGAATAGCCATTTTCGGCTTGGCGCCTGTCGCGATGTACGGAGCTGCAATATCTTCTTTAACATCGAAGCTCAATTTAACGTTGAGACCTGGGTCTGAGTTATCTTTCTTCGCTTCAAACTCTTGATCCGCACACACTGGATTATCACGCAGAGCCTGCATCTTATGGGTAGTTTCCGCCCAGATAGTACGCAGTTCAGTACGATTACGCTCAAGAACGACTGAATCACCAGACTTAATAACAAGCTCATCAGAAACATCGACTGAACCGATCACATGTGAACAAGTTTCTAGACCATTTGCTGCCAAGGTTGAAAGCACTGTGTCTAGGTCAGAATTTTTCACCTGAATCACGGCACCAAGTTCTTCGTTGAACAGAGCCGCAAGAGTATCGTCACCCAAGGCAGCGATGTCAGCATTGATACCACAGTGACCTGCGAACGCCATTTCGGCCAAAGTAACGAACAGACCACCGTCGCCTTTATCGTGGTAAGCCACAACTTGATCATTTGCGACAAGAGCCTGAATACCCTCGTAAAAACCTTTAAGTTGTGCTGCATTGTCTACATCAGCAGGTTTGTCACCAAGCTGCTTGTACACCTGTGCAAGCGCTGTTGCGCCGAGACGATTCTTACCATTACCCAAGTCGATAAGTACCAGGCTAGTGTCGCCTTTGTCAGTGCGAAGCTGAGGTGTAATCGTCTTACGAATATCCTCAACACGCGCGAATGCAGTGATAATTAGAGACAGTGGAGACGTCACTTCTTTCTGTTCACCGTTCTCTTCCCACTTGGTTTTCATTGACATCGAATCTTTACCAACTGGGATAGTCAGTCCAAGCGCCGGACATAACTCTTCACCAACAGCCTTCACCGCTTCGTAAAGACCCGCGTCTTCACCTGGGTGGCCTGCTGGAGACATCCAGTTTGCAGACAATTTAATATGTTTGATGTCACCAATGTTGGTCGCAGCGATGTTCGTGATTGCTTCGCCCACCGCAAGACGAGCTGATGCACCAAAATCTAGTAGAGCAACTGGAGTGCGCTCACCCATTGACATTGCTTCACCGTGGTAAGTGTCGTAGCTTGCTGCCGTTACTGCGCAGTTTGCAACTGGAACTTGCCATGGACCAACCATTTGGTCACGAGCTACCAGACCTGTTACGGTGCGGTCACCAATCGTGATAAGGAACGTTTTTTCAGCCACTGTTGGTAAGCGTAGAACGCGCTCTACCGCATCATTTAGTTCAATACCTTGACGATCAATCGCTGGGTTGTTCACCTTCAGCGTTTTCGCGTCACGGTGCATCTTCGGCGTTTTACCTAGAAGAACATCCATTGGCATATCGATTGGTGTGTTGTCAAAGTGTGAATCCTCTAGCTTCAATTCACGTTCTTCTGTCGCGATACCAACAACAGCATATGGTGCGCGCTCACGCTTACAGATAGCATCAAATGCTGCCATATTTTCTGGTGCAACCGCTAATACATAACGCTCTTGCGATTCATTACACCAAATCTCTAATGGGCTCATACCCGGTTCATCATTTGGTACGTCACGTAGCTGGAAGATACCACCACGTTCACCGTCATCAACAAGCTCTGGAAGTGCGTTTGAGATACCGCCAGCACCAACATCATGAATAAAGGCGATTGGGTTTGCTTCGCCTAGCTGCCAACAACGGTCGATCACTTCCTGACAACGACGCTCCATTTCTGGGTTTTCACGTTGAACTGATGCGAAGTCGAGATCTTCGGCTGATTGACCAGATGCCATTGAAGACGCAGCACCGCCACCAAGGCCGATATTCATTGCAGGGCCACCAAGCACAATTAGGCTTGCTCCTACTGGGATTTCTTTCTTCTGTACATGCTCTTCACGGATGTTACCCATACCACCAGCAATCATAATTGGCTTGTGGTATCCACGGATCTCTTCACCTGCGTGAGAATTAACTTTCTCTTCGTAAGTACGGAAGTAACCAAGTAGGTTTGGACGACCAAATTCGTTGTTGAACGCCGCACCACCTAGAGGACCTTCTAGCATGATATCTAGAGCGTTAACGATACGACCAGGCTTGCCAAAATCGGTTTCCCAAGGCTGCTCAAAGTTTGGAATACGTAGGTTAGAAGTCGTAAAACCAACTAGACCTGCTTTTGGTTTACCACCGATACCGGTTGCGCCTTCATCACGGATTTCACCACCGGAGCCCGTAGATGCACCAGGCCAAGGAGAGATAGCCGTTGGGTGGTTATGTGTTTCCACCTTCATGAGAATGTGTGCTTTCTCATGGTTGTAGCCATATTGACGTGTTTCTGGATTAGGGAAGAAACGACCAACATCAGAACCCACCATAACCGCTGCATTATCTTTGTAAGCCGACAGCACGTTATCTGGTGTCACTTGATAAGTATTTTTGATCATTTTAAACAAAGACTTCTCTTGCTTGACGCCGTCGATTGTCCAGTCTGCATTAAAGATCTTATGGCGACAGTGCTCTGAGTTTGCTTGTGCAAACATCATCAGTTCGATGTCAGTTGGGTTGCGTTCAAGTTTGTTGACGAACGCATCGTAGAGATATTCAATTTCGTCATCAGCCAAAGCTAGGCCTAGGGTAACGTTTGCTTTTTCAAGCGCATCACGACCACCTGCAATTAGGTCAACATCCGCGACTGGCGCAGGCTCAGCAACTTGGAACAAAGCTTGTGCAGAATCGAAATCAGTGAAAATGACTTCCATCATGCGATCATGAAGGATAGCTTTTAGCTCAACCAGTTGAAGTTCTGTAAGTTCGGTTGAGGATTCGATGTAGTAAGCCGTACCGCGCTCAAGGCGAACCACTTTGTCCAGACCACAGTTATTGGCGATATCCGTCGACTTTGACGACCAAGGAGAGATCGTTCCTGGGCGAGGAGTCACAAGCAGAAGCAAACCTTGTGGTTCATGCTCTTCAATTGTAGGACCGTAAGTCAGTAGTTTTTCAAGTTTCTCAACTTCAGACTCATCAAGATCAGCTGATAGTGCTGTAAAGTGAGCGAACTCTGCGTAGATGCCAGTTACTGGCAGACTTAGTTCACGACAAAGCTCTAGAAGCTTGTTAACACGAAATTCAGATAGAGCTGGGGAGCCACGAAAAATTCTCATGTGCTTAGGTCTCTTATGCAATTGGTTAAGGTCTATTGACCTGAGGTGATATTGGAATAAATTCAGTAAGTTAGGACATATCACTTCGAACTTATGCCGATTGCACCTCTCTGTTGCGAGCGCATTATATAGTAATTATTTTTGTGATGTAACACCAAAAGCAACCGTTTGCGTCATTTTTTTTGTCAAATTTGAGATACACCAAAATTCCTCATTACCAGAACAGTTATCCCGAAGCCTGACTGATTATCTTGCCTTGTCATGACACTTTGATATAAATGCCCTACTAGATGTATGAGAATGTCGTTAATGAAAAAGCATTATCTAAACCAACTTAAGTCTGTGTGCGCGTTGCTATTCAGCGCCTTGGTGCTTTCTGGTTGCCAAATAGAATCCGAACCAAAGAGTGAGTTGGACTTAATTAAAGAACGTGGTGTATTGCGTGTTGGCACACTCAACAATCAACTTTCTTACTTTATCGGACCCGATGGTCCTGCTGGACTGGATTACGAACTTGCTCGTGAGTTTGCCAATGAACTCGGCGTCCAGCTTGAAATGAAACCGGCATACAGAATATCAAGCCTATACCCGGCACTGAAAAATGGTGAAATTGATATAATAGCAGCGGGCTTGAGCCAATCTCCAGAACGCCTAAAACTCTTCCGCCCAGGGCCTGCCTACTACTACGTGAGTCAACAGCTTGTATACAAGAAAGGAAACTGGCGTCCAAGAAACCTTGAGCAGTTGCTTGAGAAGCAGGCTGAGCTTATTGAAGCCAATAGTGGTGAAGATGTACTGAGAATTGTCAGCGACTCTCATTTTAACCGCACACTAGCAACAATTCAGGCCGAACAGCCACAATTATCTTATGATATTGACCCAAATGCCGACGTAAATGATCTGCTTAAGCAGGTTTCCTCTGGAGAGCTGCGCTTTACTGTCGCGGACTCGGTAGAAATTTCGCTCTCACAACGAATCTACCCAGATATTGCCCTCGCCTTTGAACTGACAGAAGACCAACCCATCTCTTGGTTCTTGCGTCGTTCACAAGATGAGAGCTTATACGGCTTGGTCATAGAGTTCTTTGGGGCGGTTAATCAGTCTGGTCATCTCGCATCGCTTGAAGAGAAATACATTGGTCACATTGGCAGTTTTGACTATGTTGATACACGTGCTTTCATTCGTGCGCTAGACTCCAAACTACCGAAGTGGTCTCCACTATTTAAAAAGTATTCGGATGAGTTTGACTGGAGACTTGTAGCAGCTCTGGCTTATCAAGAGTCACACTGGAACCCTAAAGCTAAATCGCCAACGGGTGTACGTGGCATGATGATGTTGACTCTCCCTACGGCAAAAAGTGTGGGGGTGAACAATCGTCTCGACCCAGAGCAGTCCGTTCGTGGGGGCGTTGAGTACTTGCGCAGAATGGTGGCTCGAATTCCAGACTCGATCGATGAACATGAAAAAATTTGGTTTGCGCTGGCTTCCTATAACGTGGGTTATGGTCACATGATGGATGCACGTAGACTGACCAAGACGCAAGGTGGAAACCCAGATGCTTGGTCTGACGTAAAAGATCGACTGCCACTGCTGCGTCAGAAGAAATACTACAGCCAAACTCGCTACGGTTTTGCTCGTGGAGATGAAGCTCGCCGCTATGTTGAGAATATTCGCCGCTACTACCAGAGTATTATTGGACACGTCGAACAGCAGACGGTTGAAAATGGCGACATCAGCATTGATGATCTCGCGGTTATCCAACTGCCTGAAATGGAAGAGTCTGAAGAAAGCCTAAGCGCTGAAGATGAGTTAGAAACACTGGAATCTGAAGCCCTCGTCGAGCCATCAACTAATCAGTAGACACCCCATGTTTGAGTGCGCAGTTTTGGTTAAATTCTGCGCACTTAATCATTATTTACTCACTCAGAGATAATATCGTGTTCAAGATCACTTGCGAAGTTTCTTGGAATTGTAACAATTGCGAGGTATAAGACGTTTATCGTCACATAATCAATTGCTTCTCTGCACTTGAGATTTTGATTAAACATTAACCAAAACAGGAGGTTGTTTTATGCTTAGACGTAAAATGCAGTCAAAACGCCTTAACAAGACCGTTGCTGCAAATCGCCGTAAGCGCATGCTGAGTAACAACAAGAAAAAGGTGATCGCACGTCACCGCGCCTTTATGCAATTAATTATTGCCGCATAACCCCGCATAGCAAACATCTTAACCACAAGATGTTTGCTTATGACCCGCTTTCCTTCAGTCTTTTTTGTCTCTGCTTGTTTCGTCCATTTGCTCTAAGCGTATTGCCTGACGTTGCTGTTTCTTCTCTTTGCGTCGACGTTTAAAGAACGCTTGTAACTGAGACCGGCACTCCTCTTCAAGCAACCCTTGTTCAACATCTGCATAATGGTAAGCGGCTTGATGCTCAAACAAGTTGAGAACCGTTCCTGCCGCACCGGCCTTAAGATCAGCTGCACCAAAAACGATTCGCTTGACGCGACTATGTAATAACGCTCCCGCACACATAGGACATGGCTCTAACGTTACATACAGTGTGGTATCGAGTAGTCGATAGTTCTGCAACACATGGCCCGCCTTACGAATAGTCTGCATCTCAGCGTGCGCGGTAGCATCATGCTGGCCAATAGACTCATTCCAGCCTTCCGCAATAACTTTACCCTCTTTGACTAAGACCGCACCAACAGGCACTTCTCCCTTTGCTTCGGCAAGCTCAGCAAGCTCGATAGCGCGGCGCATAAACAGTTCATCTTGAGGGGTAAATTGAGAATCTGACACAGAGAACTCCAAAATTTAGCATAGCGGCTGTGGGCTGGTGATTTTACTCAAAGAGTGAGTGTTCTGAAAGGAGAACTCTCTATTTGTCTGGTTTATCGCCGCAACGAAAAAGCGCCGGTCTTTCAACCAGCGCTTTATTAAATGTTACTAAACAATCTCAGCGTTCTTACATGCTGTAAGTGTATGGAGCTTGGATACCTAGAGGGATACCTAGCATCCAGTAAACAACTAGGAAGATTGACCAACCGATCAGCATTGCAATCGAGAATGGCATCATTAGAGATGCAAGTGTACCGATCCCTGTCGACTTCACGTAACGTTGACAGTAAACCACGACTAGCGGGAAGAATACCATCAGAGGTGAAATGATGTTAGACACCGAGTCACCAACACGGTAAGCCGCTTGAGATAGCTCAGGAGAGATACCGACAGCCATTAGCATTGGAACTAGGATTGGACCAATCAGAGCCCACTTCGCTGACGCAGAACCAATAAGTAGGTTTACAGATGCAGTCAGTAGAATCATACCAATGATTGTTGCTTCACCCGGTAGGTTCATGGCTTTTAGGCCTTGAGCACCGTAAAGCGCTAGCATAGTACCGATGTTTGACTGAGCGAACGCCGATAGGAACTGTGCACAGAAGAACGACATGACAATGTACGCACCCATTGTAGACATAGTGTCAGCCATCGCTTTAATGATGTCGTTACTTGTCTTGAACGTACCTGAAATACGGCCATATACGTAGCCTGGGATGATAAACAGAATAAAGATCAGCGGAACAATCGATTTCATCAGCGGTGCAGAGAACGCCGTAATCTCACCAGCTGGAGAACGTAGTGCTGAATTCTCAGGAATGATCGCAGCGATAAGTAGCGCGATGCCCGCCATCATAGCCCAACCAGCGTAACGGAACGCTTTTGATTCTAGCTCTGAGAAAGAACCAAGATCTGGTGCTTTTTCAGCATCTTCGTCGATAGGTGTATTTGCTAGACGAGGTTCGATGATTTTCTCTGTCACGTACCAACCGATAGCAACAATGATCACTGAAGATAGGCCAGTAAAGAAGATGTTTGCGAGTGGGTTTACTACATATTCTGGATCGAGAACCTGAGCCGCAGTCTGTGTAAAGCCAGCAAGTAGCGGATCAATACCTGAAGGAATGAAGTTAGCTGAGAAGCCACCCGACACACCCGCAAACGCTGCCGCGATACCCGCTAGAGGGTGACGACCTGCCGCGTGGAAAATAATACCACCTAGTGGAATAACCAGAACGTAGCCCGCATCTGCCGCTGTGTGCGAAACGATCGCAACCAGAATTAGCATTGGAGTCAGCAGCTTCGCTGGAGTGAAGTTAAGCATCTTCTTAAGGCCAGTTGTAATAAAGCCAGAAGAGTCAGCAACACCAACACCTAACATCGCGACTAACACGATACCTAGTGGTGCAAAACCAGTAAAGGTTGTCACCATATTCGCGAGAAAGCTTGCTAAAGATTCGCCAGTCAAAAGGTTTTTAATTTCAAGAGCTTCACCCGAACGTGGATTGATCAGGTCAAATGTAACGTTGGAGAGCAACGCTGATGCAGCCCAAGTAATAACAAGTGCCCAGAAAAATAAAATGGCAGGATCTGGGATCTTGTTACCTGCGCGTTCGATAAAGTTTAAGAAGCGATCCATCCCACTCGGCTTCGAGGATGGTGCCTTATTTACTGCTTGGTTACTCATGGTAACTCCATATGTGATGTTGTTGCCTAAGGCTTCTTGTAATTGTTTTGTCAGCCTATGATTCGACTGTCATTCTATAAAATAGCCTTACTAAAAGCACAAGGTTCTGTGTGTTTTTCCATAATTGGAGACATATTTTGCAAAAACACCATTAACGTGCAACAAAGCCAATACAAATACCCATCACGACATGAAACAATTTTGAAACCAAAACGTAAAACATAGATCTCGCTTTTGAGTTTTGAGCGCTAATACGACATGGATATGAAACTAATACAGCATGCGTATTGTTAATCAGAAAACATCGTCTTCAGGGTAACCATTTGGGGCTGACCTAGTCGGTCATGCCATTCAACATACACTTCGACTTGTTTAAGGTTTACTGAAGATGACCACGACATACTCTGAATTTGCCACGCCAATTGGAATTTTGAGTGTGAGCTGGAATCGGTGCCGCTAGCTAATGAACTCACACCTAGAAAACCAGCGTGACGTCTTAGCCGCTCGGTTTTCTGCTCAGCGAGACTTAATGCTGTCACGCTATCCACCGCAAACTCGGCTCTCTGCTCTATGTATACCTGAAGTTGCACCAACGCCAATGAAGTCATTCCACTTAGCAACATCGTAATAAGAACTTCGATAAGGCTAAAGCCAGTTTGCCTATTCCGCATTCCAACCTCCATTTAGCCAGCGAATCACAGTGTTTTCCGCGTTAGGATGGATTATTACAGACTGTATGGTCTCATCAGTGGTTTGCTCACCATAATAAAAACGCCTGCTGATACCATAATTTCGCCTTGTAGCCCGAATAACAAAACGTTGGCTACCTAGCGGCTCAATCAATAACTCATCTAATTCCATCGCTGTCAGACAATCATTGAACAGCTCCTCTCTTTCTACAAGCGATGATAGAACTAGCACATTCGGGTGTCGCTTTATTCGGGCAAAGGCACACTCGATTCCCCCTTCAACTAACCAGTGTGTTTGACTTAATTTAATCTGATTCTGTGCCTGTTTAATGTGAAAAAATACCCCTCTAAAAAGCCCCATAGACACACCTAAAGCCGCTGTCAGTAACACGCTACTCAAAATTAATGTCACTATGCCTTTCTGCTTCACTAATCGTTCCTTACTCGCACAGTTATCTGAGAGGAGTAATTTACCTCCGGCGCTTGAGTTAGCTGACCGGCTAAGCGAACAGAAACAAGCTGACTAGCACTTGTGTGTTCACTAGTGACTTCCGTTGAGACTTCGAATTCAGAGACAGAGATAAGTTTGGGATCGAAGAGGCTATAACAGTTACCGAGTAAACCTGAGTCAGCCGCTGAAGAGATACCTAAAGGTGCAGACGTATGCTTCTCGCATATTTTCAGCTGACCGACTAACGAAGTGGTTGAAACGTAATACTTAAAAAATACATTGCGAAATAGCTCTTCAGCAGAAGACGCCGCTCGATAGACATAACCAAGCTGTTGACTGTCAGGATTCACATAGATGGTTTTGGTACTACCAACAAGCCTAACCGATACTCCTCGTGCATCATTGAATCCTGCACGTTTTATATCCTGCTTAATGTGCAGCATGACACTTTCTATACTGTCGACAAGAAGTAAACGCTCACCTCTATGCTCAGTAATTTGCAGACTTGCCAAAAGAATTGAGCCGACGACACCTAACGTCATCACGCCCATCAATGACGCCACCAGTATTTCAATCATTGCCGAACCATACTGAGTGTTGTTGCTAACAAGCCGCATAACCAAAACGCTCAGCTCCTTCAGCGCAAACCACCACCCTATTGGCAAAAAATGAACTCTTTAGCCGCAACTTATGATCGCTTTCCCCCTCGACATAGAATTCAAAACTGCCGTTCTCAACTCGACCACGTACCCCATAAAATCGGATTCTGTCCCTAGTGTAATTCCAACTCAGTTTTATCGAAGCAAACGTGCGACCGTCAATTAAGAGTATGGTTTCCCCACTGTCGACAACCTGTGAATCCGTCAAGGTTATTCGCCATAACCCCGCTTGCTGTTCAGAACCGAGGTCAGTAATGTGAACCCAGAGATCTTGATTCCTTGCGATCGCCTCAGAACGGCTCTGCATCATAAACCCCTTTAGCTCATTCGCCACACGCTTCATCTGAAGAGCATGACTCATCTGCAACATACTCGGAATTGCTGCTGACATGAGTAAGGCCATTAAAATCAGCCAAATGAGTAGCTCAAGCAGAGTAAAGCCGAGAGACGTTTTCCACTTCATCATGTAAATCAATGTCTATGCACAACCATTCTTGAAGTGACCTTAACAGTCAATAAGATTATGAAAATAAACAAATAATAAGACTAGAAGCAGATTCAAATGACGTATTCAAAAACGAGCAACATTAGACCAAGGGGTATGACATTGATCGAGTTATTAGTCGTCGTCATGCTAGTAACCATTTTTGCCTCGATTCTCTATCCAAACTATCAGAGCCAAATTCTCAAGGCACATCGCGCTGCAGCCATTAGCGACTTGGCGAAAATTCAGCTCGAACTGGAGCGTCAGTATCGGGGAAGTTACGCATTGGCAGCCGAAAATGTGCTGCCAGATGGCGACTGCGCTTGGTGTAAAACCAATGCCCGTCAGTTTTCTTTCTCGATATCAGCAACAGAAAACCGCTACATCATAAAAGCCCACCCAACTCACTCTCAGACGAGCGACGAGTGCGGTGGAGAAAGGTACCAATTCCTCAGCCTAAATCAGGCTGGAGAGTACAGCCCAATAAAATGCTGGCAATAAAAAAGCCTGCGCGGAGGCAGGCTTTTACAGTTGAATAAAACCATTAGCTGGTTAGGTCATCAAAGAACTTTTTCACGCCGTTGAAGAAGCCTTCAGACTTAGGCTTGTGCTTTGTCGCAGCTTCACCACCACATGATTCTTCAAACTCTTTAAGCAGCTCTTTTTGACGAGAACTTAGGTTAACTGGCGTTTCCACCACAAGCTTAACGATAAGATCACCAATACCGCCACCGCGAACACCCTTAACACCTTTACCACGCATACGGAACATACGACCGGTTTGAGTTTCTGACGGTACTTTCAGATTAACACGACCATCCAGTGTAGGGACTTCAACCTCGCCGCCTAGCGCTGCCATAGCAAAGCTAACCGGAACTTCACAGTACAAGTTGTTGCCGTCACGTTCGAAGATATGGTGCTCTTTCACGTGAACCTGAACGTATAGATCACCGGCTGGTGCACCCATTTCTCCAGCTTCACCCTCACCAGACAAGCGGATGCGATCACCTGTATCCACGCCAGCAGGAATCTTAACATTAAGAGTTTTGGTTTTCTGTTTGCGACCTTGGCCATGACATACGTTACATGGGTCTTTGATGATCTTACCTTTACCATGACAGGTAGGACAGGTTTGTTGAACCGCGAAGAAACCTTGGCGCATTTGCACTTGGCCGTGGCCGTGACAGGTACCACATGTCTCAGCAGAAGTGCCTTTCTTAGCACCGCTACCTTCACAAGAGTCACAGTGAACAAGTGTAGGGACATCAATTTCTTTCGAGACACCACGAACCGCTTCTTCTAGCGACAACTCCATGTTGTAGCGTAGATCTGCACCACGCTGCGCACGTTGCTGACCACCGCCACGACGACCACCACCAAAGATATCGCCAAATACGTCACCAAAGATGTCACCGAAATCTGCGCCGCCGCCACCAAAGCCGCCACCGCCCATACCACCTTGTTCAAAGGCCGCATGACCATACTGGTCGTAAGCTGCTTTCTTTTGTGGATCGAGCAGGATTTCATACGCTTCTTTTACTTCTTTAAACTTATCTGCGGCGCTCTCATCACCCTGATTGCGATCCGGGTGGAACTTCATTGCTAGGCGCTTGTACGCCTTTTTAATATCACGCTCTGATGCATCGCGGCTTACGCCTAATACTTCGTAAAAATCACGTTTTGACATGTTTCTCGTCACCAAATTTATTACTGCAAACGGTCAACACCGCTTGGTGTTATATCGATCTAACTAATGGCTCTGAATTTTAACGACTTCGCGCTAAAAAGACACTTTTAGTTAGATGGACATAATTTACAAACATACGGGCGTATGAGTTTCCTCAAACGCCCGCATCATATTCAAGTTAAATCAGATTCAAGAATTACTTCTTGTCTTCTTTCACTTCTTCGAACTCTGCGTCAACTACGTCGTCATCTTGCTTAGACTGTTCACCAGCGTCACCTGCTTGTTGAGCTTGTGCTTGCTGTTGAGCAATTTCCATTAGCTTCTGAGCCGCAGCCATAAGCGCTTGTACTTTAGCATCAATCGCTTCTTTGTCTTCGCCTTTACGAGCGTCTTCTAGTTCAGAGATCGCTGCTTCAATCTTCTCTTTCTCTTCAGCTGGTAGAGCGTCACCCGCTTCTTCTACTTGCTTACGAGTACCGTGAATCATTTGGTCAGCTTGGTTACGAGCACTTGCTAGTTCTTCGAACTTCTTGTCCGCTTCTTTGTTAGCTTCTGCTTCTTGAACCATTTTCTCGATTTCTTCATCGCTCAGACCGCCAGAAGCTTGGATAGTGATCTTCTGTTCTTTACCAGTCTGCTTATCTTTCGCTGATACGTGAAGGATACCATCCGCATCTAGGTCGAAAGTTACTTCAATTTGTGGCATGCCACGTGGCGCAGGCTGAATGCCTTCTAGGTTAAATTGACCTAGAGACTTGTTGTACATTGCTTGCTTACGCTCACCTTGAAGCACGTGAATAGTTACCGCGTTCTGGTTGTCTTCTGCTGTAGAGAAAACTTGGTTCGCTTTAGTTGGGATAGTCGTGTTCTTCTCAACGAGTTTAGTCATTACGCCGCCCATAGTCTCAATACCTAGAGACAGAGGAGTAACGTCTAGTAGAAGTACGTCTTTCACTTCACCAGCAAGTACACCACCCTGAACTGCAGCACCCATTGCCACTGCTTCGTCTGGGTTAACGTCACGACGCGCTTCTTTACCAAAGAACTCAGCAACCTTAGCTTGAACCATAGGCATACGAGTCTGACCACCAACTAGGATAACGTCAGTGATATCGTTAACCGATAGGTCAGCATCTGCTAGAGCAACTTTTAGCGGCTCAAGTGAGCGTTGTACTAGGTCTTCAACTAGAGATTCTAGTTTCGCACGAGTCACTTTAACGTTCATGTGCTTAGGACCAGTCGCATCCGCAGTAACGTAAGGTAGGTTTACGTCAGTTTGAGTCGTAGAAGAAAGCTCAATTTTCGCTTTTTCTGCCGCTTCTTTAACACGCTGCATTGCTAGAGGATCTTTCTTAAGATCGATACCTTGCTCTTTCTTGAACTCATCCACTAGGTAGTTGATCATGCGGTTATCAAAGTCTTCACCACCTAGGTGAGTGTCACCGTTAGTTGCTAGAACTTCGAATGTTTTCTCGCCTTCAACTTCATCAATCTCAATGATAGAGATATCGAAAGTACCACCACCAAGGTCGTATACCGCGATAGTGCGGTCGCCGCCAGACTTGTCTAGACCGTAAGCTAGAGCTGCTGCTGTTGGTTCGTTGATGATACGTTTAACTTCTAGACCTGCGATACGGCCAGCATCTTTAGTTGCTTGACGCTGAGCATCGTTAAAGTAAGCAGGTACTGTGATAACTGCGCCAGTTACTTCCTCACCTAGGAAGTCTTCAGCCGTTTTCTTCATTTTCTTAAGTACTTCAGCAGAAACTTGAGGAGCTGCCATTTTTTGGCCTTTCGCTTCTACCCAAGCATCACCGTTGTCAGCCTTAACAATTTTGTATGGCATGATTTCGATGTCACGTTGTACTTCTTCGTCTTCAAAACGACGACCGATCAAACGCTTGATTGCAAATAGCGTGTTTTCTGGGTTAGTAACTGCTTGACGTTTCGCAGGTTGACCTACTAGCGTCTCACCATCTGTGTATGCAATTACTGACGCTGTGGTACGCTCACCCTCTGCGTTTTCGATTACGCGTGGTTTGTCGCCGTCTAGTACAGCAACACATGAGTTTGTAGTACCTAAGTCAATACCAATGATTTTACCCATCAGGCTATCTCCGAATAAATTTCTATTTTCGTTTTGCTATATCCCCTATGTGGGGACTGAGAATCGGGTTTCAACCCTTGCTCACAAACAAAAATAATTATGTTTGCTTCTCTTATGCCCAATAGATAAGGGCGCCAAATCTCTTTTCAAGGGACAAAACAAAAAAAAATAGAAAAAGATTAGATAAATGAGCAGGAGCAAGAATGAAATATAAAAAAAGCGAGGCACTTGGCCTCGCTCTACTTTCATCAATTAAGATTACGCGTTTGCTTGAGCAGGTTTTGCATCAGTTTCAACTTCGTCTTTACCGATTTCGCCTTCGCTTTTTGCAACAATGGTGTTCACCGCTGTGTCGCCTACTACGTTTGAAGAGGTACAGAACATATCGTTGATACGGTCAACCGCTGCGATAATTGCTAGACCTTCTGGTGGAAGACCTAGTTGGTGAAGTAGAACACCAACCATAACAACACCGCCACCTGGTACACCACCCGCACCAATCGATAGAAGCAGGATAGTTAGACCTAGAGTAAACACATCAGCTGTATTGATTGGCTGACCAAATGCGTTAGCGACGAAGATAGTTGCCAATGCGATGTAAATAGACACACCAGACATGTTCATCGTTGCACCTAGTGGTACACCAAAACCTGCAACCGATTTAGAAACGTTTAGTTTCTCAGTTAGGGTGCGCATTGTTACTGGAATCGTTGCGTTAGAGCTTGCTGTTGATAGTGAGAACAGAATCTGCTCACGCGTCGCACGGAGGAATACCTTTGGAGACGTCCCCGTTGCAATGCCTACCGCCATTGGGTAGAAGATGAAAATCCAGAATACTAGCATTGTCACAACGAGTGCTACATAGCCCGCAACAGACATAAGCGTTTTTGCGTCTAGAGTCGCGCCTAGTTGAATCATCAGAGCAAATACACCGTATGGTGCTAGGCTCATGACAAGACCAACAAGCTTCATCATAATTTCATTAGCCATCTTGAAGGTACGGATAGCAGGGCCACCGCGTGAATCAAGCGCTTGAATAGCAAGTCCAGTCAGAATCGCCATGAAGATGATTTGTAGCATGTCACCGTTAGCAAAAGCCTGTACAGGGTTGCTTGGTACAATGTTGACGACTAGAGAGAAAATATCTGGTGTTTCAGTTGTCGTTAGCTTAACGCTCTCTGAGATAGTACCAGCTAGGTTGGCATCAGCACCTGGTTGGAAAATCATACCAACGGTCAGAGCTGCTGCGATCGCGATAATGGTGTTGATAATGTAAAGAGCAAAAGTTTTACCACCAAGACGACCAAATGCGGTGATGTCTTTTAGATCGACAATACCACATACGATTGACACATATACTAAAGGCACTACAAGTAGTTTGATCAACGATACAAACATACCACCAGCGCCTTCAGCGGCACCAAGAAGGTAAGTATCAAAAATAGCAATTCCACTAAATAAGTACTGGATTGCCGTACCGATCAGAAGACCAGCAAACAAGCCTACAAAAATCTTGCTTGAAAGCGATTTATCCATCATCCATCTCCAGAATGTTGTGTTTATTAATTATGTTTTTATAGATTATTCCGCCACTTTTCATGGTGGAGTTCGCACATAATACACACAGAAGTAACAAAATAAAGCTTTTGTTTACGATAATGTTACAAGTTTCTAATCAGAAATTAATTTTCGGTTACACTTTTATCTAAGGATAATTCACTAAATCAACACCTTGTGTGGCAGTATGAAATCCGGTTTTGACCATAAAAAAAGAGAGGCTACGCCTCTCTTTTGATACAAAAGTCGTTCTACAGGTCAGAATTTACTTAGCAACCATTACCATTGCAGGGCGCACAACACGACCGTTCAGTTCATAACCTTTCTGCATTACAAACATGACTGTGTTTGATTCATGATCTGGACTTTCTTGAATCGACATCGCTTGATGCAATTCTGGGTTGAACGTTTCGCCTTCAGGATTGATCTCTTTCAAACCAAACTTAGAAACGGTATCGACAAACGTTTTATGCGTCAGCTCAACACCTTCAAGAAGTGGTTTAATCACTTCATTTTCAGTATCTGCGGCTTGAATCGCACGCTCTAGGTTATCGATAACAGGGAGTAACTCTTCCGCAAACTTGTTTAGTGCGTACTTACGAGCCTTATCGATCTCAGTTTCAGTGCGACGACGCATGTTTTCAACTTCAGCTTTAGCACGAAGAACGCTATCTTGCTGCTCTTTAACTTTAGCTTCACTCGAAAGCAACGCAGCTTCTAGTTGAGCGATCTTTGCCTCTTGCTCGTCTAGTTCTGTTTCCTCTTCGTTCCACTCGATATCAGCGTCAGTGCCTACAACTTCCGCTTCTAGCTCTGCTTGCTGTTGTAGTTCTTCATCTTTGATCTTGTTTTCTTCGTTGCTCATGATATCTCCAGACTTCATATTTATTGGTACCCAATACTTCACGTTTATCGTATCGGAATACACAAAAACTCGCATAAATAGCTAACTTGCCATTATTATGGGGATGAAGATTGTCGAATCAAGCCTATTTGGTGCGGAAAACCTATGAAAAAACCTTTTGAAGTGATCGCCATCATTGGTAAACCCAGAGATCAGCAAGCAATAGCAACGCATAAAGAGCTCTATACCTGGCTTCAAGCTGAAGGTTATAAGGTGTATATCGATGACCGTCTTTGCGAGATTCTCGACGATATTCCTAAGGATGACTTCGCCAGTCTGATACAACTTGGCCGCATTGCCGACCTTGCCATTGTCGTCGGTGGTGACGGAAACATGCTCGGCGCCGCACGAGTGCTATCACGATTCGATATCTCAGTGATCGGAGTAAACCGCGGTAATCTCGGCTTCCTAACCGACCTCAACCCAGAGGATTTCCAGGCGGCGCTAAAGAAAGTGCTTGCTGGTGAGTTTATTGAAGAGCAACGATTCTTACTCGAAGCTGAAGTCCATCGCCACGGGCAAGTAAAAAGCCACAACGCAGCACTGAATGAAGCCGTACTCCACCCCGGCCAAGTGGCACATATGATTGAGTTTGAAGTCTACATTGATGATAGCTTTGCCTTCTCACTTCGAGCTGATGGTCTGATCGTATCAACCCCTACTGGTTCAACGGCCTATTCTCTATCCGGTGGTGGTCCAATCTTATCTCCAAGCTTGAATGCTATTTCACTCGTTCCGATGTTCCCACATACACTATCAAGCCGACCACTAGTGGTTGACGGAAACCGCCGAATCAAATTGGTTGTGGCGCCAGATAACCGCGGAACCCAAGAAGTCGGCTGTGATGGTCAGGTTTCACTTCCAGTCTCTCCTGGCGATGAAGTACACATCTATCAAAGCCCCAATATTCTCAAACTCATCCATCCAAAAGACTATAGCTACTATCATGTGTTACGAAACAAGCTTGGATGGTCGAGCAGATTGTTTTAAATAACTAGCAATATTGGAGGGTTGGCGTAGCGCGTCAGCCCTTTTTTGTTTAGCCGGGTGGATTTATTGCATCTCCTACGAAACAAATTCTTTCTAGATATCCGGCAGCGAAGTTCGCGCTTGCTCACAAAAATTTTCACCAGCATCTTTACTGTATAAAGAAACAGTATATACTGTTTTCTTATACAGTATTGTTCATTTAAACAGGTACATAAAATGCTGGCTCATCTAAGTGTTAATAATTTCGCAATTGTTAAGTCTCTACAGCTAGAGCTATCCAAAGGAATGACAACCATCACTGGCGAAACGGGCGCAGGTAAGTCCATCGCGATAGATGCTCTCGGGTTATGTTTAGGGGGGCGCGCTGAAGCCGGCATGGTACGTCAGGGAGAAGAGAAAACAGAAGTCAGTGCTGCTTTCTCCCTAGAGAACAATATCAACGCAACGCGCTGGTTGGAAGACAATGATCTTCTCGACGGTAGCGACTGCATTTTACGCCGTATTATCAGTAAAGAAGGTCGTTCACGTGCGTTCATCAATGGCAGCCCAGTTCCTCTTTCGCAACTCAAATCTTTGGGCCAGTTATTGATCAACATCCATGGTCAACATGCACACCATCAATTGATGAAGAGCGAGTATCAGATGGCAATGCTTGATCAGTATGCAGGTCACACTGCGCTGCTGAAAAGCACACGCAATGCCTACCAAGCATGGCGACAAGCCGACAACAATCTCAAACAACTAAAAGAGAACAGCGCTACTAACCTAGCGCAAAAACAGCTCTTGGAATACCAAATCAAAGAGCTAAACGAACTCTCTCTTGGCGAGGATGAATATGAACAACTCGAACAAGAACACAAACGCCTATCCAACAGCGGCGAGCTTGCCTCAACCTGTCAGCAAGCTATCGAGCTTATTTACGAAGGTGAAGAAGTTAACGCGCTTGGTATTTTGCAATCAGCCAATCACTCCCTAATCCAACTAGCGGAACTGGACGAAAAACTGGCTGAGCTGCCAAATATGATTGCAGAAGCGATAATTCAGCTAGAAGAAGCGAACAGTGAGCTGCGAAACTACCTCGATTGTATTGATGTCGACCCTGCACGTATGGCTTACGTTGAAGAACGTTTTTCTAAAGTTATGTCGATGGCTCGCAAACATCATGTATTACCCGAAGAACTGTTCGCTCACCATCAAGACCTTCTAGCGCAGATTGAAGCATTAGATTGTTCTGATGAACGTCTAGAAGAGCTTGAGCAAGAAGTTAGCAATAAATACCAGTCATTTTTAACCTCTTCAGAGAAGTTAAATAAATCGCGTAACCGCTATGCCAAAGAGCTAAACAAACTGATCACAGCTAGCATGCATGAACTTAGCATGGAAAAAGCCCAGTTCCAGATTGAAGTCAGCAGCGAAGGAACTCACCCATCACCACTGGGTATGGACAGTGTTTGTTTTGTTGTATCAACAAACCCAGGTCAGCCAATGCAACCTATCGCCAAAGTTGCTTCAGGTGGCGAACTGTCACGAATTTCTTTGGCTATTCAGGTCATCACTGCACAGAAGGTGGATACACCAAGTCTTATCTTTGATGAAGTAGACGTTGGCATCAGCGGACCAACCGCCGCGGTAGTTGGTAAAATGCTGCGTAAACTGGGGGAATCAACCCAAGTGCTATGTGTTACCCACTTACCGCAAGTGGCAGGTTGTGGTCATCAGCAGCTATTTGTGGCCAAACAAACCAAAGCAGGTAAAACAGAAACTCAAATGCGCCGCCTAGATGATGAACAACGCGTTACCGAACTAGCACGACTACTTGGAGGAAGTGAAATCACTGACTCTACACTCGCCAATGCCAAAGAACTCTTGATCGCTGCATAACCCCTCCTCTAACGAGCCAGATTTATCTTTTTTGATAAATTTTGGCTCTAGTTTGCAACCAAATTCAAAAATCATGGTCTGAAACAATTCAAAATGCTCACAGCTTTTTACTTTGGCGCTTAGCTTGTTTATTATCGGCTGAGTTTAAATTTTATCTGTTACAAGAATTTTAAGTATGCAATTTAAAAAGTGGCTTATCGCTGTACCACTCGCTATGACAATGCTGACAGGCTGCTCCCTTCTCGAAAAGCTGGTATACCGTATTGATATCAACCAAGGCAACTATGTTGAGCAAAGTGCAGTCGAACAGTTGAAGTTTGGTATGACCAAAGAACAAGTACGCTACGTTATGGGTTCACCAATGCTAGTCGAGAACGGCTACCCAGATACATGGTATTACATCTACCACCACACCGAAGGCCATAACGACTCAGTACAAAAAAATCTCATCGTCAATTTCAATGACAACGGTCAGTTGGTTGACGTTGCTGGTGACTTTCCTGCGAGCTCAGACTTCTTCGAAAGCATCAACTAGCAAAAAGCGGGAAAATTTTTGAAGGGTTAGCAGTCAGTGCCAACCCTTTTTGTTTTTGAGGGAGTCGTTTGAGTACGAAGCTCGTTTCCCTAAGCCTCTTTCCTGAGCGGATTTTTCTTACCGCCAGTAACAGGGTCAGCACTTCCAGCCGCTTTCGCCTGTTCAGCTCTTTTGCGACGAATCTCTTTTGGATCAGCGAGTAGCGGGCGATAAATCTCAATACGATCTTTATCCTGAACAGTTGAATCCAACTTAACGTTGCGACTAAACACCCCGACCTTGTTCTTGCTTAAGTCGATTTCTGGGTACAACTCAAGTACACCTGACTGTGCGATGATCTCTTCAACTGTCATCGCTCCTTTAACCACCAGCGTAAATATACGCTGTTCATGAGGCAGTGCGTATACCACCTCAACATGAATCATGTCTGACTCAATACTCATAAGCTACGTAAACCTGTTTTGCGCGCTTGGTAAATGCATTAACCATATTGTTGGTCAGCTCGTTAAACACCTTACCAAAGGCCATTTCAATCATCTTGCTTGAAAACTCAAATTCCAGCTTCAATTCAACTTTGCACGCTTTTTCATCTAAAGGGGTAAAAAACCAGCCGCCTTTCAGCGTTTTAAATGGCCCATCAACCAAATTCATGATGATAGCCTCACCCTTAACTAACTCATTAGAAGTCGTGAACGTTTTACTAATCCCTGCTTTTGCAACATCAACAGAAGCGACCATCGCGTCTGTGCTCGATTCAATCACACGTGAACCCGAGCACCCTGGCAAAAATTCTGGGTAACTCGCCACATCATTCACCAGATCGAACATCTGTTCTGCACTAAATGATACCAACGCAGAACGGCTGACTTGCTTCATATTGACTCCTCATAACATCCGCCTGAACCTCAAGCATGGTGCAATTTTACTTTTATTTGCACTAAGCGCAAATAAAGGGATTTCCTAAGTCAAATCCTAGCCGTATAATGCACCCACTATGGTAAAGAAAAAATCCAAACAAAAAGCGGGTAGCAATACCATCGCTGTCAACAAGAAAGCTCGCCACGAATATTTTATCGATGATGAAATAGAAGCAGGTATGGAGCTTCAAGGCTGGGAAGTTAAGTCACTTCGTCAGGGCAAAACTAACATCGCAGAAAGCTACGTGTTTATGCGCGATGGTGAAGCCTTTGTTAGTGGCATGACTATTACTCCGTTAAACCAAGCGTCTACTCACGTGGTGGCTAACCCTACTCGCGTTCGTAAACTGCTGCTTAGTCGTCGTGAACTCGACAACCTAATGGGTCGTATTAACCGTGAAGGTATGACTCTGGCTGCACTATCACTCTATTGGTCACGTTCTTGGGTCAAGATGAAGATTGGTGTCGCCAAAGGTAAGAAACTGCACGACAAACGTGATGATCTTAAAGAAAAAGATTGGGCACGCGAAAAAGCGCGCGTAATGAAGAGCTCACTGCGCTAATATTGAGCACTTAAACGCACAGGTCTAGACAGGTAACACTTTTCTGGTACTATGCGAAGAACACTTGGGGCTGATTTAGGATTCGACAGGAATTTTGCAGTCTGAGGTGCATGCCGTGGGGCGGTTGGCCACGTAAAAAGCCGCAAAAAAATAGTCGCAAACGACGAAAACTACGCACTAGCAGCTTAATACCCTGCTCAGAGCTCTCTCGCCCTAGCTTCCGCACGTAAGACGGGGACCAACGAGGGATCAAACCCAAACGCGCTAGCCCGGATTCTCCCGCCTGAGAGATGAACGGCGAATTATAATTCAGGATAGTCACTTACTGGCGTGTCGGTTCGCAGGTACTTGGTGAATTTAAAGATCGACTAAGCATGTAGTACCAATGATGAATGATTTTTGGACGCGGGTTCAACTCCCGCCAGCTCCACCAAACGTTTGGAAAGGGCGATAACTCTTTGAGTTATCGCCCTTTTTGTATACTAAGTCTCTTTTATCTGAATGATAGTTTTCTTTATTACAAACCAATTACGCTCCATTTCTCAAATATAATACACAGCACTTCAATAAATTAACTCTGACGAATACCTTCAACCTCACACACTCCAGTGAGGTTCTATACATGTCAGTTAATTTTAAAAAGAAAGTCCGTTTTCTAAGAAGCTACCATTACATAGGCTCATGGAGTGCTTCTGAAGAGTGTTACTTATATAACTTTGAAAGTGATAGAGGCCGGATAATTAATTCTGCTGCAATAAGGAGATTGCAACAAAAAACGCAAGTTTTCCCATTAGAGCGAAATGCTTCAGTCAGAAGTAGGCTGACACACTCATTAGAAGTTCAACAAAACGGCAGATACATAATTCAAAAAGTCTACGAACTATTAACCCCTGAAGAACTAATCGAATTTGGGTTAGACGGTATAGAAAGGCATATTGAATCTATAGTCGAGATGTCTTGTTTGATGCATGATATCGGCAACCCTCCGTTCGGCCACTTTGGAGAAAAAGCTATTAATGATTGGTTTGAACAAAACTTACCTAAGCTTCTATCCAGCTTGGAATTAGACTTAAACGAATCAATGCTTAGAGACTTATCTAGCTTTGAAGGGAATGCGCAAGCGATCCGTCTTGTTCATTCCATTCTCAATCTCTGCCTTACACATAGCCAAGTGTCCGGAATATTAAAATATACACGTAGAGGTGACGAAGCAGCCCCTGTATCTCAATCAGCCCCTCTAGGCTACTTAAGAAAAAAAGTTGGGTATTATTTGAGTGAGCAACCCTATATCACTGACCTATGCCAAGCACTAGAGATTGATACGCATTGCCGCTCTCCCTTTTCTTACATAATGGAGGCCGCAGATGACATATCTTATGGTTTAGCCGACTTAGAAGATGCCGTAGAGAAAGGTATCTTGGATATTGAAACCCTAAAATCTGCTTTAATAGATGAATACCCGTCAGCCCAAAAAGCTCTATGTGTCGATAGCCATGAGAACTTGATGACTTCTATTATTGAAGAGGCTGAAGAAAAAGCAAAGGGAAGCCCAGACACCTTGTTTTTTGTCATGATGCGCGTAGTCATCGGTGGCCAACTCGTTCCTCATGCTAGTCGCATTTTCATAGCAAACATTGAAGATATCTATAGTGGACGGTTTAATCGAGCATTACTAGAAGATCACAGCGAATTACATGCACTGTTAAAAACTCTAAAAAATGTCGCTGCCAAGTACGCCTTTTGCCATAAAGAAGTTGAGGCTCGCGAGTTACAGGGCTATCAAATAATCAAGGGACTACTTGATACATACAAGCCACTACTTGAATTAGATAAAGAAAAGTTCGATTTAATCGTCACAGCTAATAAGAAAGCACCATTGTATGAATCTAGGTTGTTTAAAAAGCTACCACAGAAACACATTCAAGCATATAAAAAGGCATTAGAAGCAAAACACCTTTCCAAACTACCTATAGAGTCACCAAACGAGAATTGGGAGTTCTATTTTAGAGTCCGCCTTATTCAAGATTATCTCAGTGGTATGACAGACCAATTCGCATTTGATGAATACCGTGCATTTAGCATTATTGATAGTTTATAGTCATACACCTCTTATATGGTCGCACTTACGTCCACGTTAAGCCTGCGACCATTATTCACAGATTTATTAACCAAAGAGCCGTGTTGTCTTATAAGCACACATAGCCCTAGCCTTCTCTGCACCTTGCGCTTTGTTTTGCTGGTAGCACGTTCGGTACGAATCGATATAACGGTTAAACAGCTTTGTCGCTTCTGGCTTAGGTTTAGAGACTAATTGATTGACGAACTTCCTTGAGCCAACTTCAAAGTGTGGCGGCCACATTTCCACCAACGGTTCCCCCACCGACACCACCAATAAATCCTGTTATTTCACGAGACGTCACTTTGCCGCATTCTCCTGAGCCGTCAACAGAGCAGGCTTCATAAATATTCTTCGTACCACTTGGTGCACCAAGCACTAGCCCTACGTAACCGACTCCACGAGACGTCGCGATACCAATCGCCACATTCGCTATACGCTTACCTAAATTCGGTACCAGACCTTTTGCAATAATTTCATCAGCATTATGGATAATAGAATGAGTAGAGAGTTTTAAGTTACGTCTAATCTGAGTGTAAACTGGGATTTGAACAGAACGTTTCGATAATGCAGCAAAGCTACCATCTAGCTTTTTGAATAGCGCAGCACGTTCTGCGACAAAAGAACCATAGTTAACACCACCAACACGGCTTCCCATCGCAACTTGAGAGACGTAAAGGTGGTTAATTTCAAGATCCCCATCTAATCGACAGGCTCATTTATATCATTTTTTAAAACCAGGTAAGCCCTGAGACAAGCGCCATTCTTTGACGATTCTAACAATATTTTCAGGCGTTCCATCTTCAGGATTCTCTGGGTAATAAATCAGATCTGAGCCGTCTGGATGTTGTGTTATTTCGCAGAAGTGCATTACAAAATCATTGTGCTCTTTTTCGCTAGAAACATTAACTTTGCATATATCTACTACGAGTTTTAAAAAATCTGCTTCTGTATATTCTGTTATTGTGGTTTTCATTTTAACTCTCTGACGTTGAATGAATACGAATATGATTTTTAGGTGTCATTATGCCCATGTTATCTAACTCATAGACCCCACCACCATGTTGAATCTCTACCTTATGGTGGATTTCATATTTTGCCGTCCTCCAACTTGATCTTTGAATCTAGTGAACGGGGCAAAACCTTGGCGAATTAGTTCTTGATTATTCGGTGTAAATTGGGACACTAATTCTGTATCACCAATCGCTTTCCAAAAGGCTTTCCTAAACGCATCAAAATTACTAAATTCTTTACCTCTGAGCTTATTTGCAACCTCCGATGGAACTGGTGAACCTAACCCCTCACTGGCTTTCTCTAACCATATGCCCGTTATATCTTCGCCATTCCCCGTACCACCCCAGACTCATCACGCGCCGTTTTTTGGAACATCAGGTAAAGAGGAGGCAACCCAGCATCCGCAGGGAAGGTGACAATATACTCGGCTAGATCTTCTTCTGGGTAGAGAACCGTGCCAATTTCTTGCTCATGCTCTTCAATTGGGTGAACCAAGATATTGTGAACATCCAGTTGGTCATTCTCGGGGAGGACGGTATCAGGTGTGAGTACATCGGTTGAGCCGTCAGGTGTCCAGGTAATGGTGATACCGTTATCCAACTCAGCAATAAAGTGTTGCCCTTGCTGCACCGCCTCACGCTTCGCCACGCGATCACCGTATGCACTTCCTTCGCCCGTTTTTATACCAACGATTTGTTGCTTGCCACTTTCATCGGCGTACATATTGAAACGGACACGCATCGTAACTTTGCTGAATGTACGTTGATTTCACACAACTGCGGTTACATTAATTTTTCTACAAAAGATAGGGAAGGAACTAGAAGCCAGCTCCATATCCCAATACTATTAATCCACATAAACAATCTGAACCATTTAGATTTAGTTGTTACTCTATGTCTTATAAATGGGTAGGCTAGCCAGTAACCAAACAATCTAGTCCCTATAGAATAGGACATTTGGTAGTTCCATTTCATATACCCTTGGTCATCGTAATATTTATCCAAATTCTTAGCTAATTGCTTGTCAATAAATACAATTCTTTCAATGCTTCCTAGTGAGACCATTGCACTCATAATTACTGCGGGAACAGACCATATGATCACATATACAGCTAGTATGCCTGTAATAATAGTATAAGCATGTTCAAAAAAATTACTCAAAGCCAATCCTCTACAAGCTCTTCACTCGATTCTTTAAGGTCGATGACCTTTTCATAAAGGATATCACCAAAGGTTTTTCCAATAGCCGTACCAGTGATTCCACCAATAGCGCCTCCTGCAACAAAAGCACCAATTGAAGCAATTGATAACACAGGCGCAGAGGTAACACCAACAATTCCCAGTACCAAAATAGTGCCAGTGGCGGCCACATTTCCACCAACGGTTCCCCCACCGACACCACCAATAAATCCTGTTATTTCACGAGCCGTCACTTTGCCGCATTCTCCTGAACCATCGATAGAACAGGCTTCATAAATATTCTTCGTACCACTTGCTGCACCAAGCACTAGCCCTACGTAACCAACTCCACGAGACGTCGCGATACCAATCGCCACATTCGCTATACGCTTACCTAAATTCGGTACCAGACCTTTTGCAATAATTTCATCAGCATTATGGATAATAGAATGAGTAGAGAGTTTTAAGTTACGTCTAATCTGAGTGTAAACTGGGATTTGAACAGAACGTTTCGATAATGCAGCAAAGCTACCATCTAGCTTTTTGAATAGCGCAGCACGTTCTGCGACAAAAGAACCATAGTTAACACCACCAACACGGCTTGCCATCGCAACTTGAGAGACGTAAAGGTGGTTAATTTCAAGAAGCACACCATTGATGTTTTTTAAATGTTGCTCAACACCTGTGGCTATAGCACCGACTCCCAATGAAGCATAAGCGTATAAGTCACCAGGAAGACCATCTGAGCCGACTTTTTTTATTGTTTCATCAGCATAATAATCTAGTACTTCAAAATGGCGATTAATGGTAGTAATTTGTTCCTCAGTCAGTTTCGCTAACTCGACACTGGCTGCTTCTGCTTCCTCGATTAGAGCATCGAGTTTACTTCTCTGCCCTTCGTTGATTGGTTCTTTGCTTACGACGACTACAATCTCTCCCTGTCTTACTGGGTTGTTCAAGTGTGCGTTATATTTCTTTAATAGCTTTTGGATATCTTCGTTTGTATCTGAAGAGAAAAAGCTTTGCCAAAAATCCTTTAGCGGTTGGGTTTGCTCTACTTGGGTAAAGCCAAGTTCAAACTCTGTTGCAACATCAGAAATTATTTTGGTGTTTACAACGGGAATGTCTTTTTCAATCAACTCAGGACGATTGATCGATGCGATTGAGGTATCGACTAAGCATCGCTCGGTGTAGTTATAGAAAGTGTTTAACGGTTGATTAAATCGCTTGGGGCTCTCTGGCGGTATCGCGTAAACAGGCTCTTTTTCAATGCTTAGCGGTTGCTGTTTTTCTACATTCAGAGAATCCCCTACCGATAGAGACATCGGGTCGGCATCGTACTGTGGATTAAGT
>NZ_JBNJOJ010000018.1:0-90808 GCF_050113655.1 Vibrio sp. TRT 29B02 | reverse complement strand
CTTCTCCAACGACCCAAACAGGTATGAATTGCGCATTCCTTTCCAGCAATATCAAGACTCGTTTGATTGTGAAGTAACCTTGGGGGATATAACAGTTCAAGCCTATAACGCATTTGATACAGTAGGTTTTGCCCAACTACGCATTTACCAATCAGGAACAAAATATTACAACAAACCGATAGGCTTAGATTCAAAAATTGAAGCTAAAGATTGCAACAGTGAAGTATATAAGAGCTTAAGAAAAGTCTGGGCTGGAGCAATCGGATGTGACTTTTACTTCAATCAAAAAAGGATATCAAAAGAATCAGAGTTTAACGCAGAAAGTGTCTACTTTGATTTCTCTCAGTTTAATAGCGATACGGTGATTCACTACGATATTTTAGCTGGAGAGAATTATCGTACTGCGCCATTAGATCCAGAGACTGGCAAGTGACTCGGTTAACTAAGCGACAATTCATAGAGAGGAGTATCGCATTGGTTCTGGTTTCAGTGAGCGCACTATCTGGGTTGTACTCGATACTGATTTTCAGGCATGCCTTGTCCTGGCAGCTTGTTCAGCATTGTGATGATAGCGAGCGCTTATGGTAGTCATAGCGTTTTTTCCACTTCTTGTTGGAGCCCTAGAGCTTCTGGCAACCTACCGCTAAGTTACGAGAATGCCCTTGTTCTCAGAAGACTGCTTCCAGTTATTTGTTTTGTAACGAGGTTTCGCGGGTAAAGCACTGAAAGAAGCCGTTAACGCTTAATACAAACCGTTCAATCAACCAAGCGGCTAAATGACAATGACATTTGGTCGCTTGGTTGATTTTTGCGAGTAATAATAACGATTGATACAAAACGCTTTACGACAAACTGCCCATTTTTTATTGTCTCCATTTTTGGCTTTCTCTTCGGCGTGTTGCCAATACTCTGCCGCCGCACTCCATTGCTTTTGCCTTTCAAATAGAGCTGCCTGTTGTGAAAGTTCGTTGTAAGACAGTTGTGTCAATGTATCTAGCTGCATTTTTCACCTATAAAAAAGTATGAACTTTCGACATAAAAACAATCATTAAGCTTACTTTAATTGGGCGGTCCAAAAACGCCCTCGCTTTGTTTCAGGTTCTGAGGGAGGAGGGGTCTCAAAACGTCTGATGTTATCAATGATTGTGATTAATGAGTGAATTTCAGGACGCTGGTACGTTTTGCTCTTTCCGCTTTTAACATCCCGGATCGTAAGATGGTATTGTCCATCATAGTAGGAAATCACAAATCCTTTGTATCGAAACTGTTGTTTGCTCATTGTTACCTCCTGAACATATAAAATACACGTTCCTACAACAATGTTAAGCATGATATTTCTTATATTAACGTCAGAATTTATACCTAAATCATTTCTTTACACAACACAATCTGTCACGCAAATCTTCGTCTTAATTAAATCAGGGGCAACCGAGGATGCGGCTGTTTTGGGTAATACTTGCGAACTCTTCAACAAGTTATATTATATCGAGTCGACAGTGAGCAATAACATCAACAACGAAAGATAGAACTGGTAAAGTTAATTAATCGACACACAATGCAGGAGAATTAAACAATGTCAGAATATCTTAATTGTTTAATGCCAAAGCTCGACTCTCTTGTGGCGCAATGCGCTTCCAATTGAATTTTCGCAAATTGCAACAGCTCAAGGTCATCGGGTGATCGCCTCCCAATCAATTTATACAGAGTAAGCTATCCTCCATCCCAAAAGGAGTATATCTATCTTCGCTAGTCATGTTCAATGTCAAGGTATCCTTCATATTAATTTTCCATCTCTTATTGGTTTGAGACATATTACTAGAAATATAATAAGTAGAATTTAATAAGGATGCGTCAAAATCATTTGAATTCCAAAGATCGCTATAGTTGTTTTTTGTAGCCCCTATACTTCCTGGAATGTATTTGCTACAAATACTATTGACGTGAATAAAATTTCGACCTTGAGTTACCTTATTAGATAGTTCATAGTAATTCAAATCAACTCCATCAACAATAATCGGTTTAGGTTGGTGAAATTGAGATATTTCTCTTGTGCTAAACACAAAGTTACTCGAATCATCATAAAATTGGATGACAACAGAGCTAGTCGGAGATTCATTTAAATTAAGTTCATAGTAAAGAGAGCCATTTTCTACGAAAAACCGATCCTTTCTAGAAATTTTTTCTTCTGTAATAACGCGTGAAAAAACCCTAGTGTAATCATAATTTTCCTCAAGAGTAAAAATTTTGTACTTCAAATAATTATTTTGGGACTCGACTAATACTGGGACAATAGATGCTGGATTTAAATAACTTACACCCGTTATATCTTTATCATCAAAATAGGTACTTAAAAACTCTTTACCATAATAATCTGCAAAACCATATGTCATACCTGAATAATGATTGTAACCATATCCATGAGCACTTTCATGGAATAAGGTTTTCTGAGTTTTTAGGTCAAAAGGTCTAAAAGATGCTGCACCAGCTGTAATATAGTCAGTCCAAATTGACGCCCACCCCGAACTATTGGTTTGAATGTCATCTAGATTAGGCGTACCTCCGCCCCCAACTCCCTCATTAGAATAAGGACCTGAAAGCGTTTTCAAGGTTAGTCTATGCCCCTTCCCCCCCATTTTCATATAGTTTATATTAGCAACACTTTCACCATTACTAGCACAAGCGCTCGGATAATCTGTACATCCACGCTCACGATAGTATCGTAATAGTTCAGGTAGGAGAGCCTTGTGGTTAAACGCTTTATGTAAGTTGCTAGAAAGCACCCAATACACACTGCTTTGCTGAGCATCTGGATCTGAATAGCAAGGAGTTGAACATAACTTACCTTCCTCAGAGGACATTTCTCCAGCCAAAGTTATTTGGGGTAAAAACATCCCTAACGTATTATAGAAAGAAGCTCCAGTAATATTTTCACTAAATAATATCTCAGACTTACTGAATGGTTGAAGCGTGACATCCATTGAAACCAAAACAGGATTGTCATGCTCATTTGTCTTGACCAACATTTTGTTAATTCTATCAGGCGTATTATTTATCACTTCAAACTGATTTGAACCTAAATCAATAATATCAATGTCATCAAATCTATAAACTTGTTTTCCATTTGAATTCAACTTAACGAAATTTTCGGTTTGTAAGACTGTAACATCAATTATTTTTAAACTATCACTAGTCTTATAATCAATGCTATTTACACTTAAAAAATCCCCACCATCGCTTGAAGTCCATGGATAATCTGATATCACAACTGGAGGGGTTCCGCCATCTGTTGAAGGGTTATTGTCACCATCGACAGATAGTTGCTCAACATCACTTTCCTCACTGCATGCCGATAACATAATAACTAGAATAAAAAGCATTTTGTTAAAATTCACTTTGATTAATGAAACCTTTATACTGCGCAGAAAAGAGGGTGAATAGTATTGCGGCTTACTTGTGTACTCAAGATTAACCAAAGGAAATAAGAGTTTTCCTACACTTTTATTTTGTAAGGCTTTTATGTGTGAATCCCGACCGAACTGCTCCAGAAGTCTTGGACACTGTGTTAAGTGAGTATATTCTCTAACGAGGTGGATAATAACAACTAAGAAAACACGAATCAAAGCCGGGTATAGTTACTAAAATCATTCACTCAATCGCTACCAAATTGAGTGAATAATTCAGAAGTGTAAAGTCAGACTAATAATGCTCTGTCCGATCAAGGGTAATAGAGTGACAACTTAAGCAAAACCAATAGAAGTTTTGCCCTTTAGAATAATAGCGTGTCAACATTATTGAGCGTCGCATACAGCAGATAGCCTGTCGGGATACATTTTGATAAGGCACTCTTACTGGGTGGAACCGATTCATTACCAACATTTTTATTGTCTCTGTACACATAACGCCCTCACCTGTTTATATGAACTTCTTTTAGTGAAAACTCCCTTTTTTACTTTAGCTTTTGATACCGTTAAAGAATTAAGATGGCTTAGCGTTTTCTTCGTAATTTCGGACTTGAGCTTCCCAAAATTGTTGTAACAATATGAAGAAATATTGACGTTGTTTTTGCTTCAGAATCTTGAGCATCGCTCGCTCGAAAGTGTATTCGTGCCGGTTCACTTGATTACGAATCTTGCGTGTGTCTCTTAGGCTTAATAAATAGACTTCTACCTCAATGATTTTTCTTGCTTCAGACTCGCTAAATCCCTGGTCCTCAAGTAGTTTAATGCTCATATGATGTAACATCATATTTGGAATTTGCAGTGCTTCGAAGGTGTTCTTAGGTAATAGCATCGTCAAGTTCTCTCAATGTAGATAATGAGAATCCGTGCTCAGTTATTCCATGCTTGTAGTAAAGTGAATGAGTTTTTCAAAAGTACCCTCTCCAATTTAGAGAGTTATTTTCATGTTTGGCGGCGTTATTAATAGTGTTATGCGCGTTGAAAATCCATTATCTCGACAATGGAATTAACGTTGAATTTTTCTAGAATTCTAGATTTGTAAGTGCTAACTGTCTTTGAGCTCAAAGATAATAGTTCTGAGATTTTCTTGTTTGAGTAGCCTAGAGATAAATAGCCAAATACTACTGATTCACGCTCTGTTAGATCAGGGAGTTCATGCGCTATAGCCAAACTCTCTTTGAATGCATAAAGCCCTCGATAGGTTACCAAAATGGCTTCATTAATTAGTGAGGTGTCTTCTGTCTTAAGTATGTAACCATTAGCACCTACTTTCTTAGCGGTATGGTTAAAGAGAGGGTAATTATTTGAAGAAACAAATAAAACCCTGCCTTTATAACCACTTTTTCTAATACGCTGAATGAAATCTAAGCCATTGCCATCATTCAAAACGATATCAAGTATGATCATATCAATACTCTGTCCACGAAGAATACGGTGTGCATCCTTTATCGAATCTGATTGAAAAATCTCAGTATTAACAGTAATGCCATTAAGCATTGATGCAAGAGCACGTCTAATAATTGGTTGGTTATCTAATATAAGCGTTTTAATTGAGTTCATTGCAACCTCTTTTGAATCAGTTTATATGATATCCCTTCCTTGTATTACGAATGCTTATATAATAATAAATATTAATATAAAAGTATGGAAAGTCATCAATTCCAAATTGGAAACTCTATAACCAAGCTTTAATTAATCGCGGCTCACTGACATTTTGGATTGATGCGACAAGACTAGAGCTCTACGCCGAGGCCGCAGTTTTGGAGGAACGAGGTCACCCTCGCAATCTAGCGGTCGGATGCCCGAAACGATGGTGAGCGCCTAACAATCAGTCATGTTAGGCGTGTTTTTATCTGAAAACGAAGCCTTTGAATCGAGCAAAAAACTGCCCAGCCGGGCAACTTTTTGCTCGATTCAAGCAAAAAGTTGCCCGCTCAAAGTAGATGAAAAAAATAAGTCATTGAAAATACAGAATTTTTAAAATTGGCACAGTACTTGATTAATAGTGAACAACTCGCCTTTGAGTAGACTGATCAATATTGGTTTGACCTTAGCGCCAAGGGTTTTCTCGGCGATCTGAGTAAGCTCTGTGAGATGACATAAGGTCGCTTCATGTGCTCGTCATTTTTTAAATATCGATGGGCATAATGTCCATTTAATAGTAGGAGGCTATATGCCAAAAGCAGCAAGGCTAGGTGATACCGGATCGGAGCACGATTGCTTCCCACCAACACCAATCATTGCAGGGAGTCCAAGTGTGATGATTAACTTTCAGCCAGCAGTTCGCCAAGGTGATCCACTGCAAGATCATGGCTGCCCGTGTGATAAGACCCCTCATGGCAACCACCCTAGAAGTGTCGCGGAAGGTTCGTCGAGCGTATTTATTGACGGTAAACCCGCAGCACGTTTTGGGGATTCGATAGACTGCGGAGGAACAATATCGTCGGCATCATCCGATGTCGAGATAGGATAATATTCCAACCTCACTATCGTCTAATAGGCTGTAGGCCTCTCGGTTACAGCCTATTGATTTTAATCTCTGTTTGGGTGATTGAGGATGTGGTCTTCCCAGTTAACAACATCGATTTCGTAGACCACTTTATTACGTACGCTCTCCCCTGCTGCATGCATAGCAGACTTAGAGCCCGTGATTAACGGGTGCCATTCAGGAAGAGGTTGCTTCTCAGCGAGTAAACGATAAGCACAAGTGTGCGGAAGCCATGTGAAATCATCAATATCTTCACGAGTTAGCTTGGTACACTCTTCACCTGAGCTAAAACGGTTTGGGTAGTCTTTACACGAACAGGTTTTACTGTTTAACCAACTACACGCCACGTTGGTGTAGTAGATCTCATCGGTGTCTTCATCCATCAGTTTGTGCAAGCAACATTTTCCACAACCGTCACAAAGGGACTCCCATTCATTTTCGGTCATCTCTTCGAGAGCTTTTTGCTGCCAAAACTGCGTCATATGGTAACCCCAAGTGTTCAAATATCATCGTGGAAAAGGAAAGCGGAATTTATATAGATCCTTTGTCCAAAGTGCAAGTGATTCCTCTAGGGGTTAACCGATATGCATCTATGGTATTCAAGGCTCTACTCTTCAAGCCTTTGATTTAGTTCGGCCACTTTCCAACTTAAATTATTCAGACGTCTTTTCAATTCATCAAACTCTTGCCGAGCTTGCTCGTACTGGCGTTGCTCAATCAAGTTTTCTACATAGCCTACTCGACCATAGATTGGCGATAGGCTGACAGCAAAGTCCTCCAATGATTTGGTTTCATTCGCGACCTGTTGCCAGCGCTGTTTCTTAGCGAGCAGCGCAATATTTGCCATCTTTGTGCGTATTTCACTAAACCGAGCGATAAATTCATTCGCCTGATCGAGCGCGAACTGTTGGTCTTGATATAGGGTCTGGCTTATCTGTTCAACTTGCTCGTCTCCTGCATACAGTTTCTGCAAAACATTGAGTTGTTCTAGCGCCTTTAAGTAAGGCTGCTCAATAGAGACTTTGGTTTTCTCTTCAATCGACGTCTGATACATAGGGATCAGCTCAGCTTGAACAGCAGCTAATTTTTTCGGTTTAGTATGCTCCACATAACGATCAAGGTTGCTTGTATTGATTGCGGGAACTTCGACCGACTGCTTGAACTGGTATTGATTGATGAAGCTCGGATTGTAATAGAGCCACCCACACACACCACTCACGACAAGCGTCGATACAAGTGTGCCCGTCAAACTCCAGTAGTAACGGCGACGCGTGACTCTATTGTCGTTTTCTCGCTGCTTTTCTTGGCGCTTTATCGCCGTATGATAACGCGTTTCTATTTGATCAATATGTTCAAACAGAACAAATCCAACCCCTTCAAAATCAACGTCCACTTGAGGCTGTTGAAGTGTCATCCAGTGATGGATTCTTTCGCATACTCTCTCGCTGCGATAAAGATCTCGCAACTGCTCTTGAGAGGGTTTCATTTTCTTTAACTCAGGAATGGCCTTGCCATTGACCCAATCTAAAACTTCTTTGCGCATTTTGGCCGATTTTAAGTCCGGCTTGGGTAGCAAACTCAAGCATTGTATTAGGAGCTCTAAACCATTGGCATAACCCGCCACCCCCTCAATTTTCAGCTTGGCTATGGTTAGATAGCTACACATGAGTAAGTCAACACCTGGTCCCTTAGCTAGGTGTTCACACGCTTCATATACCTCTTGCCAATTAGTGCCACCAGACAGGGGATTAAAGCGACTATTAATCTCATCTCTGATTTTTTGATAACTTTCGAGATGTCTGATTGAGTCAGAATCGGCTGTTACACGATAAACAACTTGGTCAAGTAATACTGTATTGGACATAGATACTTCGTCCTGTAGAAAAGGAGCGAGTCACCTCGCTCCTTTTAGTGTTTTAGTAAAGAGTCTTAGATAACTTGAACGACTTAAACAGGCGTTCAGTAAATGGATTGGCATCCGATTCAGCATTGATGCGATAAATCATGTCTCCGCCGTCGACATCAAATCGATAATCAACCGACGTCTTGCCCGCTGACATAACGTTACCCTTTTCCAATAGTCGGAAAAATGCCCAAGGTCCTTTCTCGTTAATACTTCTAGGCGACAAGTTAGACTTGGTTGGCACCAAAGTCACTTTAGACACGGCAGAATCACGCAGGGTATTTGGCCAAATCAGCTCAACACCTTCACGCGGTCCATGGCTGTATGTGAGATACTGACCATCAACATTAAGTACACTGCGGCGTTTATTCCCACTTAACTGAAGAGGCTCGACAGAGAAGTTTACATCTAAGATACCTTTACGGTTAAAGAACGCCTGACGAATTCTTTGTGCTTGTTCAATCTGCGCTAGTACCTCAGGGCGGATCAGCGATTGAGCGTTATCGTAATCATCAACGGCAATGTTCTCTTCAATAAAAATTTTCAGCTGATTAGTGTAAAAGTTATCCAAGGTGCCATTAGGAGCAAAGAAGGATTCGAAATCTTCCAGTGCCACATCTTTTGTGGAAGCAGGATTAAACGGGTAGCGACTCGCAAGCTTGGTATAGTACGGCTTGTAAACATCTTCAGTCCAACGCACTTCTAAATGTCTAATCGCTTCTTGTTTCACCACATACCAGCTTTCATCTGCCAGCTTAGCGATCATGCTATCCAATGGTCTTGGTAAACCAGAAGAGATTCGCTTCAAGGTATAGATAGGATCCGCACTGACTAACTTTACTCGCGCCTTCGTTGCGTCAAGCGCTGCCATACCGACATCTGGTGATTCTTGAATCGATTTCAAATAAGTCTTCAGTTCATCAACCGATTCAAGGACTTCATTGATATACGCAGGTTGCTCTCCAACGGGTTTAAGCATTAAGTTTAACTCAGAAAATGGAGATTGAATGCTTGACGCGACTTTGTATTTAGCACTCTTTAGCAGTTCTTCTGCTGCGTCATTATCTGGGTCTAATCCCGCAATGACCTGAGTGTTGTTCTTTAATGTCCTGAGTAATCGCTGCATTGGCTCGACGTTTCCAGTCAAACTCTCTAGCACCATCACCGCATCATTGATGTCAGCAAAATATTTCATGTTGATATCATTCAATGCTGCACGCCAAGTGTTCACATAATCTGCAACATACAGATTGCGAATCTTTTCACGAAGTACTTGTTTATCTGCTTCACTAAACTGCGCCGTTTGAGATTGGCCTAATACCCAACTATCGATCAGGGCTAACTCCGAGACAGACTCGGATCTCGGCATGAAATAGTTTTCAAAGCCGGCTTTTGTCAGCATTTGTGGAATATACAAACTGCTATTAGCCACACGCTCTTCGAACACAACATCAAAGATTGGACCAACTAAATTACGAATACTGATCGAAGGGCCTAACACGGTTTGCGCGTTCAGCTTCAAATTTCGGTAAACACGCTGATCGTTAGGCATAGTGCTAAGTTCTGCTTGAGCGCTGGCGATGGTGCGATCGTATGGCTTCATCACTCGCTCTGCGAACTCGTCACCTTGCTGCCTTTTTCCAGCGAGATCGGTATGGCGCATCGCATAATCTAAGTGCTCTAACAGTTCACCCTGAACCTGTTTTTGCCCGACAAACGTGCTCTGCCAATATTTACCAAAATAATCGAGCACATAATCTTCGTAGCGACCACTCTTATCTACCAGCATGCGATAAACTCGCAGAACTGCCAGTTTCTCTTCCTCATTCTCAGCCTGTTTAAGCGCAACAACGACATCCGCCATTAGAAGTGGCAAGAAACGGTTTTCGAGCAAGTTAAGGTAGGTATTTTCGACCATTGGCCCAATAGTATGCCCTTGATATAGACCAAGATCAGATAAGTAGCGTGGCTTGTCACGGAAAAAACCGAACTCCAATGTCGCTTGTCGAATCTTGTTTAACGGCTCAAGAATGTCTTTCTGAGAAGCCAGATAAAGATTAGATGGGTATTGAGTTTTGTACTCATTGACCTTAGTGAGTACCGCATCAGACTGGTTAACATTGGTTAGGTAATAGCGATGCCACGTCCCCGCTAAAAGCACCGTTGCCACCATACAAGCGGTAATAGAAAGGCCCATTAAACGACGTTTGTGTTTTGCCACTCGGAAGTTATCCGAAGCCAATCCTGCCTCTGGGTAGATAATGTTGCTAAATAACTTCTGAGTAAAATATACCGTTGAGTTCTTAGCATTTTGAGCTTCGTTCACCGCATGCGATAGACCATAGCGACGAGAGGCGGAATCTCCAAAGGCGTTGCTAGGCACTCCCTGCTGATAAACCGACGTAAAGTAAGCCCCACGAACTAACGCAGAGGTAGAGAACTGATCACTTGAGAGTGCATCTCGGAAAAAGTTTTTGAGAATATCTTGCAGCCCTGACATTTGACGAGTAAAGCTATAGATAGCATCACGCTCGGCTTGTTCCAACGGCTCTGCCACCGCATGGGGGAAGAGTTCGTTGATTCTTGATACAAACTGCCCATAGTCTTTAGAAAACTCTTCTAACCAGTGATCTAAATTATCGACCGATTCTAGAGAGAAGGTGAAACCTAATACTTCATCTCGCTGTGACTTGGAATAATGTCTAAAGAAAGGTTCGAAACCATACAACAAGTCAAGTTTTGTCAGCGTAATGTAGACTGGCAAGCGAGTCGCCAGTGTTTCCATTAATTCGCGAATACGCGCACGCAGCAAGCTTGCATAAGCCTTACGCTCTGACGCAGTAGAGACGGCAAGATTAGAAATATCAAGCGCGAGAACAATACCGTTCAACGGCCTTCTACTGCGCGTTTTTTCCAACCAATTGATGAAATGAAGCCATAAGCGGCGCTGTATTTCAGCAGCTTCCTTGTCTTTACTATTACCCTGAGTAAGTAACTCACCATCAGGGTCAATCAGTACTGACTCGTCACCAATCCACCAGTCAAAATAGTAAGGGTTATCACTTTTCTGCCCCGAGGCTCGCATCACAGAAGAAAGCGCAAAGTTCTGTCCTGAACGGTTGATTAAGCTTGTTTTGCCCGCGTTTTCAACACCCAACACTAGATACCAAGGCAATGAATAGAGATAGTTACGCGTATTGAGACTTTGCTTCATCTCTTTCATTACGTTATTCAGTTCGACTTCCTGACGCTCTTCATATTTCGCTATTGGGTCGAGTTTTCGCTGTTCTTCTCGTTTTTGCTGACTCTTAAAACCTTGCAATTTACGCCACTGCCAAATACCCCACGCTGACAACGAGATCAACACAAACAGTGCACTCGCGATGCTTCGAGCCATCACGGACTCTAAAGGTTTCGTCCCGAGAATTTCCAGCCAAGGACCTGCCCACCAAATGGCAACGTTGAGTAGTATAAATAGAGTAAACAGCAAAATAGGAAGGGCCGCTGCTATGCCCGGCTTAAGTTTCTTAACAAGCCCAATGATACTTTTCCACATGGATAGTCCCTTTGCTTAATCTAACGCTGTATATCGTTCTAGTTGTTCTATTAAAGACGGCTCCCACTCAGTGACGCTCGCCTGGATAATTTCTTGCTTTAAGGTTTGATACTGTTCTTTCGCCATCGCTTCTAACTGGCTATGCCGCAAAAGATCGGCACAAAGCAAACGCCAATAAAAGCGCTCGCGTGGCTCTGTCGCGGCAACAAGGCCATCATTGAGCATCGACATCGCAACGGCGATTCCCCCCTCTTGAGCGAGCTTGAAAGCTTCTTCACGTTGTTCACTCCAACTACCTGAAACATTGCCACCTGAAGCGGCCATGTCACCACTCGCTAACCAATCACGCACCATGTCAGTCACAAATGGCGAACCATCTTTAAACTTGAGTTCAAACACGTTTGGAAAACGTTCGACAAAATACTGAGTTTCTTCACGAATGGCCTGACACCAGCTCTGTTGACCAAGCGACTTTGCGATATCGTGGCTCATGAGCTGACCATCAAACCAATAAGGAGCAATCGTCAAACTTTGTTCAATCTTTCTCCACAGAGCGAGATCAGGTTGATGTAACTGGTCTTGATACTCTTTAATTCGCTCCACTTGCATGCCACGCAGTAACGTTTTTCCGAGATGATCATGATCGGGTAACGTCGTGATAGAACCCCAAAGCGCGTGGCGACGTACTCGTATTGCTAATGCCGCCCCCGACTCTTGATCAGAGAGATATTCCGCGACTTTAAGCAGGGTTTGCTTTGCTGCTTTATCACTGGAATTGTCAACGGATAAAGAATAAGAGGAGGATGCCGCTGTGCTTTGTGACGTCTCTGTCTCTGAGTCTTTTGCTTGTACCGTGCTGTGCTGTGACTTCTCTCGCTCTTGAGCTCGTTTAAGCTGGGTGCTAATCGTTAGCGCGATAGAATCCGCAACATCCGAAGAGAGTTGATTGGCTTGTATTGTTTTCTGCCACCCTTGAACCACCGTTTGCAACTCGTCTCTGTCTTGGCTATCGAGAGTCGTGAAATCAAACTTATCCACAGCCATTGAGAAACGTTGACACATCTGACTGAAAAACTTTCTGCGCGGTAAGTTGCCTCTCTTTCCGGGTGCTGGGAAACAATCATTCCAATAGTGCTCAATGAAGTCGCTCATCACACCAAACGAGGTTATCAAGCGGCTTGGTGTCAATTGGTTATGCAAACACTGAAGTAAATAAACCAGTAACTTAATATCTTTGCTCTTCTCATTAAGCAAAGTAATCGCACTGTGCTCAACCTCTTGCCACTGAACTGTGGCGTGAGAAAGAGAACCGACTTTCATCATTTGGTCTTCAACAAAATCAAACAGTGGCTCATCTAATAGTCTTTCTCCTACCGGTGAATCGCCACTAATTGGTCTAACGATACTGGTTCGATATTGAGTCAATTCCATTGCTACCACCCACACCTTGCTCTAAGTGGTGTTAAAGCTTGGTTCAATCCTGTCGTATCAAACTGCAACCCATCCACCGTCTGCGAGTTAGAACGAAGAACAAGCCTTGTATCCAACGCCATCACCTTCATCATAGATATTGCAGGCAAACCTCTAGCCGAAGAGAACAACACTCCAATATCATCGCTTCTCCAGCTCTGACTCGGACCACCAGCAATAGACACTCGAATTCGTCCATCTTCTATCGCTTCAGGTAGTGCTAACTCAACACGGCTGATCTTATTAATGCAGCTCATCATTAACACCGCCGCCAGTTCACCCTCGGCATGTCGGGATGCTAAGGTTAACCAGACGTCGCCCTCTTGCTCAGTATCACTTTCAATCACGTTCAATGGCGCATCACTATCTAAAGTCTCAAAAGCGATGTGCCAAGCTTGCGGCTTATCATCAGATACAGATTGACGATTCGAAGTGGTCGGCGTCCGAAAAACGTCATCAAAACAGCTCAGGCGCTCTAATCGCTCAGAGATTAAGGTGCATTGTTTACCCCTAATCAGTTCAGAACTAACGGACTCTTGAGCCGCATTCGTTGAGAGAGAAAAAACGGCCAAAGTCGACAATAAAATGAGAGATCTCAAATTGTTCATTCTGCTTTGATCTCCAATTTCTGGCATTTATAAGCCAGTGTTCGTTTAGGAATTCCCAAGCTTTCCGCCGTTTTACCTCGATCACCAGAAAAAAGGATCAAGCGCTCACGAATGATAAATTCTTCAAATTCGTTGACGGCTTGTTTAAGGTCTTTGATCGTCGATAAATCACTCTGTGCGGCAAGATAAGGGTTATCCGTCATACCGCTCGACTGAGTGTTCTGCGGTGAGGTCGCGCGTTGCTCGACCCTGTTCAGTTCGAAATCAAGACACGCAATTCGATTCGCCAAGCTGCCTTCACTCACTTCCAACTCATCACGACACTGTGCACAGCCAAACTCGACCAAAAGCTTCAACTCACGGACATTGCCCGGAAATGAGTACTGTTTAAGGCAATCCAACGCTTTGTAGTGCAGACCCCGAATCTGAGTACCGTGTTGTGAATTGAACTCGGCAACAAAGTGTTGGCTTAATAGTTCAATGTCTTCCAATCGCTCCGACAATTTTGGCAAAGTCAAAGGGTACTGAAACAAGCGGTAATAAAGGTCTTGTCTAAATAGTTTGTTTCGCACTTGAGCAAGCAAATTGACATGTGTTGCAGATACCAAACGAAAATCAGAGCTCAGCTCATTCTTACCGCCGATAGGTCTGAACTTTTTCGTTTCCAGCACTCGTAGCAATTTAGCCTGCAAAGCGAGCGGCATATCACCAATTTCATCTAAAAAGAGCGTTCCACCATTCGCTTGTGCAATCAGACCATCTCTGTCAGATTCAGCGCCAGAGAAGGCACCTTTGCAATAACCAAACAGTTCACTTTCGAGTAAGTTCTCTGGGATAGCGGCACAGTTAATGGCAACTAAAGGTTGCGCACTGCGACTTGAGATTTGGTGAATCGCCTGAGCCACCAACTCTTTACCTGTACCTGTATCGCCTTGAATCATAACGGACAACTGAGAGTCCGCCGCGCTGACTATCTGTTGACGTAGCCTCTGCATCACCGAACTTTTGCCAATCAAAGAGTAAGAAAGTTGCTCGGCGAGATCCCTTCGCTTAGTGTCTCTTTGTATATCACTCAAAGATTCAGCGAGCGTTTGAATATCTCGCTGCTCACGCTCCTTCTCTCCCAATAGCCCCCACTGCTTAGTGAAAATATCGATAAACTTAGCGCCATCATCACTGCTAAAGACATCAGTTACTGCTGTCTTTGCACCTTGCATAAAGAGGATCAATTGCACTTGATTGGAATGGAGAGGCAAAGGGCAAATGAACACACATTCAAACGTGCCAATATTCGATACCAACTCAGTGAAAGCTGTATCTCCCCGCCAAAACAGCAACTCATCTGCCGTCAGCGACATCTGACTCGCGTTTTGGAGTACGTGTGCAAAGGGATTGTTTAAATCATTCACCCCCCAAGACGCTTCCACTAGCGGATCATGCGGCACAAGTTCACGACCATCTGATGTTGGCATTAGAAGCAAGCATTTTGATAGACCGAGTTCAGTACTAAGAATCTGAGTAAACTTTTCTGTCAGCTCAAATTTACTGCGCGTAGCGATCAACTCCGTCACCAGTTCTAGCCAATTCGACATAGCTACTCTACCTCACCAATAAACTCACCATCTTGAGCCGCTAGATAGATTCGTTTCACGGGTTTCTGTTCGGAGAGTTTATTCAGTAGTGCGAGAGAGATAGGCGGAAGCAATTGACCTTCAATGATGGCTTCTAACATACGCGCACCATTTTCAGAGCGTGTTGCTCTCGACAAAATCTCATCAATCAATGAGTCCTCGATCACCACTTCAGCGTCATAACGTTCACTAAACAGGTTTTCTAAACGAACTAACTTACCGCGAACAATTTGCTCCAGCACTTCTGGGGTAAGTGGCATGTAAGGAATCACTTCCATACGTGCAAGTAAGGCAGGTTTAAAGAATGCGGCTAACTCAGGATAGAGGGCATCATCAAGTTGATCTAGCCTCTCAGCATGGTCAACTATCGTTTGGAAGCCCAAATTCGATGTCAGGAAAAATACGATGTTTTGGCAATCAATTAAGCGCCCTTCACCGTCTGCGAGCTCCCCTTTATCAAACGCCTGATAAAAAAGGTTAAGTACTTCAGGGTGCGCTTTTTCAACTTCATCAAGTAACACAACAGAGTATGGCATCTTACGAATGGATTCCGTCAGCACACCACCCTCTCCGTAACCCACATAGCCTGGGGGTGAGCCGATTAAACGCGAGACTGTATGCTTTTCTTGATATTCAGACATGTTAATCGTCGTCAAGAACTGTTTGCCGCCATACAAGCTTTCAGCAAGCTGAACCACTGTCTCGGTTTTACCTACACCACTTGGCCCTACAAGTAAGAAAGCCCCTTTCGGACGCCCCGGTCGGCGTAAATCAGCGCGCGCAGTGAGAAGATGTTTGTGGACGCGTTTGATCGCAACATCCTGACCTTTAATCGCTTGACCAAGTATCGTGGTTAGATGAGTGATCTTATGCAGTTCGTCGCTGTTCATCTGGTCAACCGGAACACCGGTCCAGTCCGCCACGACTTCTGCCACTTGTTGGGCGTCAACTTGGGCATAAATCAAACGGTGATCATGAGGAATGGACTCTAACTCTTCATACTTAACGCGAATTTGCGCTAGAGTTTCGCTGCGTTGCTCATCACTGATAGGGGCTTCGTCATTGACTTGCGTTAGAGAAGCTCTAAGTTCAATGATCGTTTCAACTAATAGCTTTTGCTGTTGCCATTGCTCAGTTAAGCGATTGTGCTCTTGCTCGTTTGCAACCTCTTCTGTCTTAAGTTCATCAAGCCTTTGCTGATTAACCTCTTTGCCTAATAACTGAGCGCGTTCAAGCATATCAATTTCAAGTTGGCGCTGATGGCAAGCGGTTTCGATAAAGGCTAAACGCTTTGGTGGGGCGGTAAGGTTGATGGCAATACGTGCACAAGCAGTATCAAGAACATCAATCGCTTTATCCGGCAGCTGTCTACCAGAGATGTAGCGTGCCGAAAGCTCAGCCGCCGCCTTCAGTGCATCATCGGTGATCAGCACATTATGAGTTTGCTCATAGACGGAATTTAATCCTCGCAGGATATCGACCGCTTGTTCGACGCTAGGTTCATCTAACTTAACGAGTTGGAAGCGACGTGTAAGCGCTGGATCTTTCTCAAAGTACTTTTTGTATTCTTTCCATGTGGTTGCAGCAATCGTTGACAGCTCACCACGAGCGAGAGCTGGCTTGAGCAAATTCGCCGCATCCCCACTTCCTTCTTGGTTACCCGCACCAATGAGGTTATGAGCTTCATCAATAAACAAGATGATCGGTTTTGGCGAGTGCTTAATCGCTTCAATGACGCCTTTTAGACGCTTTTCAAATTCTCCTTTCACAGATGCACCCGCTTGGAGCAATCCTAGGTCTAAAGAGTAGAGTTCGACACCTTGAAGTGGCAACGGAACGGAGCCCGCAACAACACGAAGCGCTAAACCTTCAATCATGGCACTCTTACCAACACCTGCATCACCGACCACAATCGGGTTGTTTTTACGGCGACGGCAAAGAATATCAATCATCAAATTGATTTCACTTTCTCGACATAACACTGGGTCGAGTTCGTTCTGACGCGCTTGTTCTGTCACGTTAGTGCAGTACTTGGTCAGCAGAGATGTATCGGAGTTTTGCGTAGTAAGCGCTTTCGGCTGTTCTGCGACTTGTGTCTCTGAAGAATCAGACAAGATAACATCAAAGTGCTTTTTCAAGTTTTCACGATTGATCACGTCCAACAAACGAACGAGTTTCTGATCCATATAACGATCTGCACGAGTGAGCGCTGCGAGTAAAATCGCGCCAGAGCGCAGTTCTGTTTGATTCAGATCCGTGGTGGAAAGCAACCAAGCTTCTTGAACAAGCTCGACAAGTAACGGAGAAAACGCAGGGTAGCCATCTAAATACTGACCCCGTACAAAACTGCTGGATATCGCCTGTTTAACATCATCTAGGGCTAAGTCAGACTGTTTTAAAATGACTCGAATATCCGAAAGTGGATTGTCTAAAAGAACCTCAAGATAGTGTTCAAACGTAATCTCACTGTGCTGGCGCTCCATACAAACAGTTGCAGCCTGTTCAAGGGCGAGCTTGCTCTGTTGATTTAGTTTCGAGATGAGTGTTGGTAGTTCAATGCGTATCACGGCAATCACCTAGCCTTTAATTATTCTAGTTATAAGATTTGTTTTAATTGTTCGATTACGTCACTGGTTTTGACGTGTAACAGGTAGCTATAGACAAGGAAGGTTCCTCCCCAAAGCAATATGAAACCGGTAAATACCGACCACAATGGGATTTGCTTACTGAGCTTGTATTTGGAACGCACGACGTGCTCTGTCGCACTGGTTAGATGAGAGATGTCCACCTCATGATCTTGATTGATCAACTTGTGTAACTGTGAGATGACTTTTTCCCGTTCCAACTTACCGGACTCAATAACACGGTACTTACCTTCAAAACCTAAAACCAAACACTGGTAGATAAATTCAAGCAAGGGCTTGTATTGTTGAGGCTCAGTTTCAAGTCGCTTAAGAATGGTAAACACTTTCTCTCCACCCCAGGTTTCATTGTGAAAGCGTGACAACATGGAATGTTCAGCCCAGATAGTCGAAGCACCCCACGCCGTCCCCATCACAGCTTCATCGAGGAAAGTGCACAAGATATAGCGATAAGCCATTAACACTGCATGCTCATAACCTTGCTCCGTTAGCTCAATTTCGATGGTCTTAATTTCCTCGATGGTTTGAGCGTAAATCGCTTCAATATTGTTGCATTCAGACAGCTGTCGAACTCGCAGTGATAAACCGAGGAGTGGCGTCGCCGCATCAATCAGAGGGTTAGAGACACTCCCCCTAAGCTGAAACCAATAATCTTGGTCATGGTTGATTTTTTCTACATCGTCGTGGAGTAAGCCGCTGAACTCACCCTGTTTCTTATTGTTATCCATGGATTAACTCCTAATCGCCCAGAACTGGAGATCAAGTTCTTCAAAAGCAGCGGCCACATGGAAAGCGAAACCACTAGAATGCGCTAGCATTCCCCATTCAGTGCTGGTTTTATCAAGTTGGTAATAGGTATAGCCTGCGTGGTAAGGCAGTTGTCGAGGAGCGACGGGCAAGACCACTAAAGGGATGCCCGGCAGTTGAAGTGAAATAAGCTCACGTATTTTCTCAACCGACGACACTTTCGTTTGTTGCGTAAATTGACGACGCAATTCATCCATAGGCATACGAGCTTTAACAGCAATGATAAAGTCAGCCGTATCCATCAATTGCGGATCCTGAATCGCCGCAACCATTAAGCCGTACTTACGTTTGTCTAGTTGAATTGAGACTGCTCTAGGCTCTAGAACAACGCTGAGTGACTGACGCAAATTGCGAATAAGCGGCCAGAACGATTCCGTTGGCATATCGTGGTTGTAACTCTCCGTTTTAGGTGGCAAACGACTTTCGTCGGTAAAGGTCGCCAACTCTCCGGCAATCGTAGACAAGCACTCAAACAGGCGTTCAGGATGGAGGCTTCCCAGCTCAGCGAGGTGTTGGATCTGAGGTTGTAATCGGTTTAACGCTTGTAACAGCATAAAGTCAGAAACGTCCGCCACACCACCTTGAGATGGAGAGCTAATACGTTGCGCAATGTTCTTCGCTCGCTCACGCATTAAACCTGATATTTCATTCACAAAACGGTGCAATACCAAGTTTCCAGCCACATTAACATGACAAGGGAAGAAATCAGGGTCCATCACGACACTGCCATCAGGTCGCTTCTCCAATATGCGCCCCACCGCCATCGATGCATAAGCACTTCTATCCTCTTTCTCCAACATCAGTTGGACACGCATCGGGGAAACGTCAATCGTTGTCATGTCCCCCTGCAAAGTATGGACATCGCGAACCTCAAGCCGACGGCTTTCGTAACGTCCAGTACCTTGAGCATCTGGCCAATTAATTTCCATCAGTGACTCACTGCGAAGAGGAATCGCTAAATAAACCAACTGGTTTGCGAGAGACGCATCATCAATATCCAATGCATCAGGCAAGGTGTCTTCTTGCGGAATACGAAAAACCGTTCCATCAGGCATGATGCCAACTGCTCGCTCGATAGCGATACGACCAAACGATAAATATTCTGGATTGAGCGAAAACTCAGATACACCATACAGATAACGACTTACCGAACTCAAACGCTCATCGATGCAATATTCCGTATAGCGTTGTTGTTGCTGGAAATGCTGTGGTTTGATAAACAAACCTTCATTCCAAATAACACGATTTCGTGAAAACATCTTATCTATTCCACCTTTTCCAACTTAACGTCGTAGTCACTAAGAAGCATCAGTAAGTGATACTCTCTGCCTTTATTAATTACTTTGACGGCCTTCTTCCATTCGCTCAGTTCGATGTCAGAAAATTTCGCCATAATCCCGATGTAGTTCGTCTCTTCATCGAGCTCAATGGCGTTGACGAACTTGAACTGACCGGGTAACAAAACGTAGTCGTAACTTTTAACAAAGTTACTTTTCAGCGCTTTCTCGTAGTCTTCTTCCATCTGGTCGTAACTAGAAGACATAAACATCGAGTCATCCACCAGCTCAAATACTTGGATCTCCACTGGAGAAGCTTGCCCCAAAATACTTGGGTTAACTTCCTCTCGCGCGACAATGCTAAAGGTGACCTTGGTCGGCAACTCAGTCGGATCATAAGGCTGAGGTTCACTGCTACAGCCAATGAGAAACATCGAGAAAGCGCATATCCATAGCAAATATCTCACCTTTAGAACTCCAGCTGTTTCTCACGGATTTTCTTGTCGTACGCCTGCTCAAAAATTTCCCAGAACAGTTTTTCGAAACCTTGTTGGCGATGTGAGGCGAGCTCTCGGTAGTAGTTGCAGTACATGTTCCAAGCCCAAGCATCGTTATTTTGGCCAATATCTTGGTGAGGACGTTTATAGTTTTGGAATCGGCGCAACAGCACTTGTGGTGAAAACGCATTCAGAACTTGCGTTAACGCTTCTCCCGTCGCATGTTGCATCGCTTCGTTGTGGGCTTGAACATTCTTTAAGCTCTCTTCAATCGCTGCAGGAGCCGAAAGGTGCACGGCACTTTTCTCAGAGTCGTACAGAGTCTTAATGGTTTCTTCATATGACAAACCAAGACGTAGTGGGTTATCTTCAATCGGTTGAAGGTTTCTATTTAAGGTACCAAAACGTCCTTCACTCACGTGTTGGTGAAGTTCCAAAATGCCCTGTATACACGCTTGTAATGATTCACCCATCTCTTGGGATAGCATATGCATACGTTCAATGTCATCGGTATGGTTGACGTTCGCACCTAGCCCATTAAGCATTGGACCTGTTAATAGGTGCCCTCCCGTATTGGCAAGGTTTTTAACGGCTGCCGGCTCCGACTGAATACTTTTTGCTACTTCTTCCTCTAGCAAATCTAGTGTTTGCTCATCCATTTGAAAGTCCTCTGAAACGTTGTTAGCTGCTATTTGTTGAGACTCAAGCGGCACCGCTCGGTCTGATTTTAATGTGGGTTGTTCTGTTTTCGCACTTTGACGCTTAGACTGCTTTTTGCCGCCAAACCCAAAGCTAAGAATTCTTTTCAGTGACATCGAAGATGAAATTTCGTTGTCGCTGTCAGCTTGCACGGTGAAGTTAGGATCCCTTAACGTGAGGTCGTTTTCAGGAACCAGTCCTTGCGTGTCAATTTCCGCATTAACGTCCACCAACTCTCCATCAATCAAAGACTCTTCTTTGTTGGGCGAAATCAGCTTATCCAAAGCGGCGATTGGATCTGAGTTTTCAACTTGCTCCTTTTGCTCATCGTAGTCGCCATCGGGCACTTCATCAGAAAGCAGGTCATCGTTCGTCGTTTCGAACATACTTGCTAAAGAACCCGTGGTGTTGTCTTCTTCTAGATCACCTAAGGCAACTCGCACTTGGTAGGGGCCGATTTGAATGTGATCTTTGTGAACCAGTTTCGCCAGCAAATCTTTGCCAATCGGCATTTCTGTACCATTGATATAAGTCTCGCCACATAGATCTTTGAGGCAGAACGCGCCATCGTGCACTACGATTTCACAATGCTGCGGATAAATATGCCCACTAGTGTCTTTAAGCACCCATTTGGAATCCAATGACGAACCTATTACGCCTCCGTTTGCATCCCAATCCATTCGCACAGATAAGCCCGACTCCAACTTCTGAGCATTGATAATCAAAAGGTTTAAATTGAGTTTTTCAGTCGTTTCCATCATTACTGCCTTACCTGAATGAGTACGCTTTTGTCTTTTTCGTTGGTTCCAAGAAAGGAAGTCCAACCAAGCGCTATGTCCGCAGATCCACCTAACACAAAGTCAGGAGCTTCGTTATCGTCCATCGTCAGCTCTAGGTCATAAGCCATCTGCTCACGCAAAATGAGCTCGACCAATTTACACAGAGGTCCGAACTCTTGACCTGAAGGTAAAAAGTCGGAGAATTTTTTTCTCGATAACCGGCTGATACAAATAGTAAATTTACCGTTACAATCGACCACTGATTCCCCAACCATTGATGACACCCCAAGTTGAGAGTTGGCGCTCCCCACGCGAGTTTGCTGCGAGGGGGCAATTCTTACTGTGCGTCGCGTCCACTGCCTAATCTCGACTTCTTCGAGATCAAAGCAGTGTGCAATGATTCCCGACACCACTTGAGGCGAGCGACTACGTCCGGCGAGTGTTCCCGAATAAGCCAACATCTTGCACCAGTTGATTGGTGTGTCCCCTCGGAGGTCAGGCGATCCTAGACCGACCAATGACAGCAATTGCGCTGAGAAGTCATCTTGCGCATCTGGCTGAAAGCGCACAAAGTAGCGATATTTTCTCCAGATTCGATAAACCAAATTGATCAGGCGGTTATTAAAAAAATCCACAAACGGTAGCTTGGCACCACCAGGCTCTTCATTTAATAACTGCTCAACCACGTATCCGGGAAGCGGTGACTGCGCGCCTGACAGCCCAAAGAAATTGGTCATCATGACCATTCTCTCGTCGTTGAATAGATCCAATCGATTCACATCCGACGGAGAGAAGCCTAGGCTTGGGTTGGCACTAAACACTAATTTGCACTGCCGCTCCCAGATATCCTCTTCTGGATTCATCTCATTCAGTTTTTGTAGCAACTCAACAAGCTGATAGAAATTGTATTCGTGGACATCATTTGGCATCGCTACCATTTCAGGCAGCTCTACTCGTTCCACTAAATCAGTGGCTGCATCCCTGCCTGAGTACCCCATGTGTACCTCTCTTGATTAGTGATATTGACCACGTGTAATTCATGGAATGAGTTAATGCTCGCGTACAGGGCAAAGAAATGGCTCAACACTGTCCCAAATAGGAACAAGTCACCTTCTGAACCAAAGCCTGATTGATCCATATGCAGCGTCGATTGAAGACCACGAACCGGTAACCCTCTTAGAATCTTATCTACTGGTTTAGACTCTATCTTGTGAATCGCATCTAATCTCTGTCTCGATACCATCTCTGCCTGCCTATCAACCAAAGCTTTGAAATCGTAGGCTCTAAGTACGCTGCTAAGGGCATCTTTTGACAGCAACGATAAATAATTCAGTGACAAGTTAGAGATGAGTGTCCATAGCAAGCTGCCATCCAAAACGGGGCGTAGTGATTGCGAAGGCACAGAAATATTGGTGAAGGTAGCAAACGGTGGCGAGGTATCCGTCATCATACAGATATCCCCCACACCCAACTCGAGTGGTAGCAGTCTGTTGGTACAGTTGAGCTTAATTGAGACCGCTTCATCAACATCAAACGATGTCGTTTCATCGCTTCGGACAAATGAGATAAAGGATTCAAAACCATCAGCGCGAATACTCTCTTTGACACGTAACCGGTAATAGAGAGCCGTTCGATTTCTTACCCTTTCAACTTCATGCTGAAAGCTTTCAAACGATGAATAAATACGCTCAGTTCCGCGAACTCTTTTTCCTTGAGATGTGGTGTCTTGCCATCCCGAAACACTTTCTATGTTAAATATTTCATAGTGGGATGGCTTACGGCTTGACGGCACCACTCTATACTCCGACTGACGACCAGTCAGCGAGATAGGGTCTGCATCGTGTTTAAACAGATTAATGATGGGTGTGCAATACAGCTGAAAATTCTCTTTTGTGATCCTTACGTCGACAGGAAGCGTTTTGGAGAAATGCAGCTTAAGCGTGAACTGTCCTGTCACATTTTTAGGGATCGCCTTATCGAGACCTGATAGATCAAAGAAATGAAACGCCTCAGAAAAGGATAAGTATTCTTGTAGGATTCGATAGCCTTCATACACATTGGTCGGATACGGCAGCAACGCATCCTCACTATCAAAACCTACAGGTTTGAAATGCTCTTTTGCTAGAGGAAACTCAGTGCCAGCAACATCGATGCTGATTCTATCAAGGTAGTGATTTAACCAAAGGTAAAGCATTTGTGAGCTGTACTGATCTCCACCTAGGTAAAAGCGGAGACTGTCCAGCAACGAATGACCAACGTTAACATCGCCAATAAGTTTTAATTCAATATCAATCGTAGAGGCATCTCTCGTGTGCTGGGCTTTGACATCATGACAGCCCAATGGATAAAGCTTCACTTCTCGACAAGTTTGAAATTGGCATTTCGTGCCAAGTACCGGCTTACTGTCGACTTTGGTCCCTTTAGCGATAACGTGTTGCTCGCTGAGACCCGTCTTTGGAGTAAAAGCCAATATACACATGCTAGGGATCGGCCTTAGATAATTAGGCCACAACATGTTAATCATTGAGTGGGTCAGTTCAGGGAACTCATCTTCCACTTTTTGTCTCAGTCTCGCGGTCAGAAAAGCAAAGCCTTCTAGTAGACGTTCAACGTCCGGATCCATGGTTCTGCCATGGAGAAAACGAGAAAGCTGAGGGTGAATTTCCGTAAACTCTCGCCCTTGCTCCTTTAAAAAAGCCAGTTCCTCTCTGAAGTACTTATCTTGAGTCATAATCCCTAAATCACTCGATATTTTCTGTTTTGGTCGAGCAGCAAACTGAACTGAACGCGATCATGTATTGCTTCACTGTTGATTTCCGCTGTAATTTTGAATTTCAACGACAGGGGACTGTAGCTATCGGTTTCAGGCACAACTTCGACCTTCTGTAGCCTAGGCTCAAAGTTATTCAGACAATCCTGAATAGCGAAGGTGATTTTAAGAGACAAATCAAGCGTATCTAGCGTCGCATCATTAAAGTCGATTAGGCCTAACTCTCGTGAGCTTTGAGCACCACCAACACGTGTGTTTAAAATTCTCGAAACATTCAGCTTGATTGACTTGAGCACATCGCTGGCATCAGGTCCTTGAGTTAAAGAGACGTTATTAGAGTTGGCTTCTAAACGTTCGAAGAAGCCAACACCAAACGTACTTTCTTCCGGTGCAAAGTACGCCATATTTATTACGCCTGATCTAAACGACCAACCAAGGACAGTTCGAAGTTCGCACCCATGTATTTAAAGTGAGGACGGACAGACAGAGAAACCTGGTACCAACCTGGATTACCCTCTACGTCAGCAACTTCAATCTTCGCGGCGCGAAGTGGGCGACGACTGCGTACGTCTGCCGGCGGGTTCTCCTGATCAGCAACGTACTGCTTAAGCCACGTATTTAGCTCACGCTCTAAATCTTGACGCTCTTTCCATGAACCAATTTGCTCACGCTGCAAAACCTTGATGTAGTGGGCTAAACGGTTGACGATCATCATGTAAGGTAACTGCGTACCCAGTTTGTAGTTGGTTTCCGCTTCTTTTCCTTCCTTAGTATTGGGAAAGATTTTTGGCTTCTGAATAGAGTTTGCAGAGAAGAACGCAGCGTTGTCGCTACCTTTGCGCATTGTCAGTGCAATGAAGCCTTCTTCGGCTAACTCAAATTCTTTGCGGTCAGTAATTAATACTTCCGTTGGAATCTTCGCTTGCAACGCACCCATAGACTCAAATAGGTGTACTGGCAAATCTTCAACGGCACCACCACTTTTCGGACCAATAATGTTTGGACACCAACGGTATTTAGCGAAGCTGTCTGTAAGACGTGTTGCAAAGGCGAAAGCCGTATTACCCCACAGATAGTGCTCATGAGATTCTGTAACACTTTCTGTGTAGTTAAATGATTTGATTGGATTTTCTGCTGGGTCATAAGGAACACGCAGAAGAAAACGAGGGGCAGTTAGACCGAGGTAACGTGCATCTTCAGACTCACGTAGTGAGCGCCATTTGGTGTATTTAGGGCTCTCAAAGATCGATTTAACGTCTTTAATGTTTGGAAGCTCTTCAAACGAGTCGATACCAAAGAACTCAGGACCGACACTTGAAATAAATGGAGCATGAGCCATAGCACCAAGTGCACCCATATATTGAAGCAGCTTCATATCCGGTGTAGAAGGCGTAAAAGTAAAGTTACCCAAAATTGCGCCCGTTGGTTCGCCACCAAATTGACCATAGCCTGAAGAATAGACATGCTTGTATAGACCTGATTGTGTCGTTTCTGGTGCAAACTCAAAATCTTCAAGTAACTCTTCTTTGGTCACATGCAGCAGGTCAATCTTGTTGTTTTCACCAAAATCAGTGCGATCAACGAGCAGTTTCAAACCACGCCAAGCAGACTCCATTTGTTGAAACTGGCTGTCGTGCAAGATTTCATCCATCTGCGCGCTAATTTTTTTATCTAACTCAACCAGCATTTGATCAACAAGAGACTTATTGACCGCTTCTTCCGCTTGTTCAGAACCAATTAAGTTTTCGATGAACGCCGCAACGCCTTTTTTGGCAATATCGTAGCCTTCTTCAGTTGGCGCGATCTTAGTCTGCGCCATGATTTCATCCAGTAAGCCGCCTTCAGCCAGCTGGGGTCTTTCAAGTACCGTTTCTGTAGACATCAGGTTTTTCCTAATCCATTAAATGACGAATGTTATTGGTCAGTATTTTGTTCTATTTAGCGTCTTCACTGACAAGGTTTAGCTCTTCGAGAAGCTTGTCACGCGAGTCTTGTGAATGCAGCAACTCTTGTAAGCGGTCTCGGAAAGCTGGAATGTTGCCTAGTGGACCTTTTAACGCAACCAATGCTTCACGAAGTTCGATAAGCTTCTTAAGCTCAGGAACCTGACCAGCAATGGAGTCCGGCGCAAAATCAGCCAATGATTTAAAATTCAATTCAATAGGCAGCTCTGCATTTTCATCTTCAGTAAGCTTGCTTTTCACTGAAGTCGTCAGACGCAACTCACTTTCACGCATCACAGATTCAAAATTGTTCTTATCCACTGAAACGGTACTGCGCTCTTCAACAGGGGTATCTTCGGTGTGGCCCTTAAAGTCCCCAACAACCAATGTTTTGAGTGGAAGTTCAACTTCAGCTTGAGCGTCTCCTGTAGCCGGAATATATTTAATATTAATCCGCTCTTTAGGAGCTACGCTTCCTTCCTTAGACATAATCAAAGTTCTCCGATATTAAATTTAAAAGGAATGGCATTTATATTGACAATAAAGTAATCAGCCGATTGCTCGCAAAGAACACAGGCTGAATAATTCTACTATCAGATAATAATTACAGATTTATAAACATCTAATTTAACAGTTCACTAATTTAGTGATCGCTATCTTTTATATTAAGATCACAATCCATCAAACAACTATCGCACACTAAATTACCGAACACCGTCTGCGATAAATGATTTATTAATAAGTATTCCAAAGATAGTCATAGTGGTAAAAATAGTTTATTTCAGACAGTTCGTTTTTAAATGCTTCGGAGTGAGGAATCTGAACGTCTGTGATTCGATCTAAGGTTTCTTGATAATTAGCCTCAACCTGCCGATATATACTACTAAATCTGTCTTGTCCGGCATTTTCTAAATAGAGTTCATAGTATGCCTTTGCCTTTACCAAATCGTTCGTGACAAAGCTGTACCGGAGACTGTTGCCACTATAGATATTGCCTAACGTAACCAAAGAGGTAATGTCTCCCCGCGTCAGACCAGCCTCTCTCCACTCAAGAGCTTCCTGAAACTTGCCATTCGACTCCAAGATAGCGACATACCGCTTGATCGCAGGAATATACCCCGCAGTCGCTGCGTTTAAGTATAGGCTGCGCGACTTTTCGAATCGTTCACTTGCGAAGAAGTAATCACCTTCTCCATTCTCCAGCCTTTGCGCACTGGTCATGTAAGCGTTAGGTATTTCGAACGCCATAGCCTTATCTAAGTAATACTCAGATAGGTCGATGTCTGAAGCGTGAAAATAGTCTGATAAATATAAATAGGCGAGACCCGGTGACTTAGCCCCCATCTCAATCAGGCTGTTATAGTACTGAGTCTTATATTTATCGCGCTTTGCAGCGCTTAACCAGTCCCCATAACGATACAGGTACTTAAGAGCGGGTTTGCTCCCAGCTTGCGCAGCTTTTATCAAGTAATCTCTTGCATAGCCCGTAGCTCTTACACTGTCTTGGAAACCCATCATCTCCATCGCGTACGCATAGGCGCCATCAGGATGATCATTATCTGCTGAATACTTGAGATAAGCTCTCGCTTCTGTGTTGCGAAACTGCGCTCGAAGCAGCTTGCCATACTCATAAGCCTCTGCCGCCGACATTTTCTCGACATCATAATTTTCAATAGCCAACGCACTGAAACTATACGTAACAGTGGCTAGAATAATGGACAGCAGTTTGGTGAACTTGGGCACGACTACCACCCTGTGACTCGACATCATAACCGATCAGTTTCCCTACTCTCGCCGCAGGTTATTATAATATTTTACCGTACCAGAACCTGCTATTTAAGGCATGAGTTACATTCCGTCACCCTCGGTTTATAAAGGCCGGAAATAACTCTATTTAATCATCATATTTCAAAAAATTAATTAAGAATACACTTGCTCAATATAAGGGAATATCTGGACATCAAATATCAAAATAAATACCGAATTAATCATTCGCTAATTCTAGGCAAATGACAGCCCGTAGATCAAGCAATTTCTTGCTCACCACTTAATCAACAATTAGCTCATTAACAATAAATTGGCTAATAAAATAGCATTCCTTTATTTATACGGTTTATAGTTCCAAATAAATGGCATCATAAATACAATATGTATTATTAATATCACTATTATTAAAATCTTTTATACTTGATGTATTGGTTCAAACTTAATTTGCATTATGGTGACTCTAATTCCATAAAAACCAGATGATAAATTACAAAAAGATAAATAGCTGTGAACCACGAAAATCCACTCAGATCGGCATATTTCCTAGAGTATTTATTCCATTTTCATCATCCAATTCACTAAAAAAAATTTTCCTATGCGATAGATTTTGCTTATCAGGTAGAGACTGTATTCAAAGACATTAGTGATAAAAGTCACATTTTTTGCTAACATGCTGCTAAATTACGTTAAGGATAATCAGTTATGGAATGTCGCTTAGGTTGTGGAGCATGTTGTATCGCTCCGAGTATTTCGTCGCCAATACCAGGTATGCCAAATGGTAAGCCCGCAGGGGTTCGCTGTATTCAACTCAATGACGACAATCTATGTCGGTTATTTGGTCAGAAAGAACGTCCTAAGGTTTGTCACGACTTTAAGCCTTGCCCGGTCGTTTGTGGTTCGACGAACGCCGAAGCGATAAGCAATATTACTGAACTCGAAGCATTAACATAGATCGAGTCTCTAGAATATCGATTTAAAATCGTCAACCGTACCTTCTCGCTAGTCCAAATAGTGAGTATTTATCTCACTTTCCTACAAATTTTCGTTTCAGTTTTTAGAATCATAAAACTATTCCTTTCGTTCGCTGTTTGGCTCACACAATCATGACATTTGTTGCCTATGTTCTACATGTGTTTCCAATCAAACTTTAGGAATAACCTAATGAATAAATACTTTGCAGAATCTTTTGGCACTTTTTGGCTAGTGCTTGGCGGCTGTGGCAGCGCAGTGTTGGCAGCAGGCTTCCCTGATGTTGGCATCGGACTACTTGGCGTATCTCTTGCGTTTGGTTTAACTGTATTAACCATGGCATTCGCTATCGGCCATATTTCTGGCTGTCACTTAAATCCAGCGGTAACTATCGGCTTGTGGGCAGGTGGTCGATTTGAAGGTCGAGACGTTCTTCCATACATCGTGGCTCAAGTGATTGGCGGACTTATCGCAGCAACGGTTCTTTACTTTATTGCGACAGGACAGTCTGGTTTTGACGTCGCGGCGTCAGGTTTTGCGGCCAATGGCTACGGCGAACATTCTCCAGGTCAATACTCATTGACAGCTGCACTGCTCACCGAAGTCGTGATGACGATGATGTTCCTCATTATCATCATGGGTGCGACAGACAAACGTGCTCCTCAAGGTTTTGCTCCGATTGCGATCGGATTGGGTTTGACACTGATTCATTTGATCAGCATCCCTGTTACTAACACGTCAGTAAACCCTGCTCGTAGTACAGCTGTTGCTGTTTTCGTCGGTGACTGGGCTACCGCTCAGCTGTGGTTGTTCTGGTTAGCACCTATCGTCGGTGCCGCTCTTGGCGCTTTCGCCTACCGTTCGTTTGCAGGTTCTCAAGAGTAACAGACGTTATAAAAAAGCCGCGATAGATATCGCGGCTTTGCTTTTATTTGGAACGATTACAGCTTATGTCGGCCAAGTAGCGAATGAGAAAGTGTCGTACCATCAACGAGCTCTAACTCACCACCAACAGGAACTCCGTGAGCAATACGGCTTGCTAACACGTTGCTTTCTTTACACAATTCCGCGATATAGTGAGCCGTCGCTTCACCTTCAACCGTCGGGTTTGTGGCTAAGATAACTTCCGAAATGTCCCCTCGACGTAGTCGATAGTCCAGAACATCAAGGCCGATATCACTCGGTCCAATACCGTCTAGAGGCGACAAGTGCCCCATCAATACGAAGTATCGACCTGAGTACTGACCTGTTGCTTCTACCGCAGCTATATCTGCCGGACTTTCTACCACACAAAGTTGACCATTTTCCTGACGTTTAGGATTGGTACAGATGTGGCAAACGTCTTCTTCCGTGAAGGTTCTACACTCATTACAATGCCCAATTTCGGTCATTGCCTGACTCAGTGCATCGGCTAATTGTAAGCCGCCCTTTCTATCTCGCTGTAACAAATGAAAGGCCATACGCTGTGCCGACTTAGGGCCAACCCCAGGCAGACAACGTAAGGCCTCCATCAATTGCTCCAGCATATGACTGGTGCGCATTATCTAACCTTGTTGATTAGAAAGGCATTTTCATACCAGGTGGAAGTTGCATGCCACCGGTAATACTTGCCATTTTCTCTTTTTGAGTTTCTTCAACACGACGTGCAGCGTCGTTAAAAGCGGCGGCGATAAGGTCTTCAAGCATCTCTTTATCGTCTTCCATCAAGCTGTCGTCGATTTCAACGCGACGTACACTGTGGCTACCAGTAATGGTCACTTTCACAAGGCCAGCGCCAGACTCACCTGTTACTTCCATATTTGCGATTTCTTCTTGAAGCTTTTGCATGCGATCTTGCATTTGCTGGGCTTGCTTCATTAGATTGCCCATACCGCCTTTACCAAACATGTTAATCTCTCTGGTTATTTAGCTTGTTTCGTTATTAGATGGGGGCTGGCTCATTACGATTCAACCCCGTAAAATCAAATCGGTCTGACGCTTTCACTGTCGAGTTCAGCTGCAAACCTTTTTTGGATGAACTGGATATTCGGATCACTTTCCAGACTGTCAAAAGCGCGCTGTAAACGCCCTTGATACAACTTATCTCTTAACTCTAGAGGCGTCTCGCCACTTTCACCAATCTCAACACTCAAGTGACACTCTTGGTTAAGAACCCGGTTTAATTCCCCAAGCAACTCACTTTGTGCTCGATCTGTATTTAGATGCGCTTGCGATGCTCTCAACACTAAGGAAATGGACGCGTCACTCTTCTGGAAATGTGAGTTTAACGCCAACTGCTCAGTCAGCTTGGCCGTCGACAGTTGGCTGATTAACTTGGCCCACTCGCTCTGTTCTAGACTTTCTTGTACCAGCTTCTCCACCATTTCTGGTGTTTTTTCATGCTCTAACGCTTGCTTTAGTAAGGTTGGCGTCAGCTCAGTTTTAACCGTGTTTATCTGTGGCAGCGACGGTTTCCAGCGATACGGTTCATCGTCTGCCTCAGGTGTTGCATTGACATTCGGGTTAGACAATGGCGACACCTGCTCGGTTCCTGCGTGTTTTTTTGCTACACGTTCTAGAACAGATTCTGGTTTTGCAGATGTCGCATTAGCCTTTTTTGGCGTATTCCCTTGCCCTGAATTCACCCCATTGCGTTGAGAGCGGAGTTGATGCCTCAATCCAGCGACTCGAGAAGGTGCACTTGTTTGTTGTGGCTGAGAAGGCTGTTCAATCGGTGCGGCAGAACTGGGCTGATTGCCTTGTTGTTCGTAATACTGCTGTACTTCATCATAGTTCGGCGGCTCAGGCATGTAATCGGCAGCCGGAGGAGCATCATAGTGTGCCACTGGTGGCATCTCTGGTTGACTAGGGCTCGCCTGAAGGACAGGCTCAGCAGTTTGATTGGTCGGCTGCATTGAGGATGTGGCAGAGCGAGATGAGGCATGACTTTGCGTAGGCGTCGTCATCTGCACTTGGGGTTCTACAGCAACAGAAATAGAGTTTGCTTGTGTTTGCGATGCAGGTCTAAACGCCATCATACGCAAAAGAATCATCTCTAAGCCAGTTCTCTCCGACGGTGCTAAAGGAAGGTCTTGTCTCCCTTTAAGCGCAATTTGGTAATAAAGTTGAACATCTTGTGGCGACAGCTGACGGCTCAATAGCGCCACTTTCTCTGCATCAGGCTGAGATTGGTCTAAGGTGGCAGGTAACGCTTGGTACATGGCTAAACGATGCAGTTGCGCAGCTAATTGCTGTAGCAAACCATCCCACTCAACACCATTTTGTGCAAGTGCTGTAACACAATCCATCACGACCTGAGGCTGTTTGGAGCTAATCGCTTCGAGCAGGTGTAAGGCTTGATCTGTATCTAGCGTACCCAGCATGTGCGCGACGCTGTCAGTCAAGACTTGTCCATTGCCGAGTGCGATAGCTTGGTCAGTCAAACTCAACGCATCACGCATACTGCCATCAGCAGCATGGGAGATCATTCCCAAGGCTCGTGCCTCTGAAACAACTTTTTCTTGCTGTAGGATATGATCGAGCTGTTGATGAATGTTGTCGACGCTGATCGGCTTCAAATGAAACTGGAGACAGCGCGATAAAATCGTTACCGGCAGCTTCTGTGGATCAGTGGTCGCTAACAAGAACTTCACATACTCAGGCGGCTCTTCCAGTGTTTTCAATAAGGCATTGAAACTGTGGCGAGACAGCATGTGTACTTCATCGATGAGGTAGACTTTAAAACGACCGCGTGCAGGTTTGTATTGCACGTTGTCGAGGAGTTCACGAGTATCTTCAACCTTAGTACGAGACGCCGCATCGATTTCGAGCAGATCAACAAATCGTCCTTCATCGATCTCTCTACAAGTATCACAAACCCCACAAGGTGTGGCTGTAATGCCTGTTTCGCAGTTCAGACCTTTAGCAAACAGACGTCCAATCGTCGTTTTACCGACGCCTCGCGTTCCACTAAATAGATAAGCGTGGTGGAGACGATTCTGTGCTAAAGCATTCTCTAATGCAGTTAAAACGTGGGCCTGACCAACCACTTCATTAAACTTAGTTGGTCGCCACTTTCGCGCTAAGGCAAGATAACTCATGAAACTATACTCACTAATAACCTACCCGATTAATGTCCTTCAAACTCACAAATGCTGTAAACGTTAAGGCCAAGGCCTTCAAGACGTTTGTCACCACCGATTTCAGGAAGGTTAATCACAAATGCAGCGTGCTCAACAACACCGCCGAGTTGACGGATTAGCTTCGTTGTCGCTTCGATAGTGCCGCCAGTTGCCAAAAGGTCATCAACAACCAGTACCTTGTCACCTTGTTTGATTGCATCAGTATGAATTTCTAGGGTATCTGTACCGTATTCAAGCTCGTATGATTGAGCAACGGTCGCACGAGGCAGTTTACCTGGCTTACGCACTGGTACAAAACCGACACCAAGCTCAAGAGCTAAAGGCGCTCCAAATAGAAAACCGCGTGCTTCTGTACCAACGATTTTGGTAAAACCCATATCTTTGTACTTTTCAACCAGTAGTTGAATCGTCGCTTGGTAAGCACTTGCGTCTTCCATAAGACTGGTTACATCACGGAAAAGAATGCCTGGTTTTGGGTAGTCAGCAATGCTCTTGATGCTAGATTTGATCTGCGCAATTGTTTCAGTTGTCATAACTCTTTACTTAGATTGGCTAGGTTGGTTGACCAAGTTACAGGTAACGATAACCAACGATTAGCATGGTTCTCAGCACAATCTAAACTAAGGCTATAACCGAAACAGTCACCAAGTTTATTGTGCCTAAAAAACAAACGCCCACTCTAAAAGCGGGCACACTTCCTAGCAATCTTAGTGATTTTCTTCGCTGTCGGCAAGGTGCTCCATCACAGGCAAACGAATAAACCAACTCAGCAAAACTATCAGCATCAAAACTAGCATAATCTTTAACCAGAAATGCGGTACTACCCAGATTGAAAACGCAAAACTCAGCAAGATGCATACCGCTCCACGCTTTTTAACTTTCGCGGTAACAGCGCGATTTTTGTGCCAGTTAGTTAGCATCGGCCCAAACGTTTTATGGTGCCTTAGCCAATAGTGGAAACGCGGACTGCTGCGCATAAAACACGCACTAGCCAGCAGAATAAAAGGGGTGGTAGGTAATAGAGGAAGGAATATACCGATGATGCCTAAAACTAGGCTGAGCATACCAACAAATTTGAGAAAGAGTTTACGAATATTGATGGCATGCTCCGAAGTCTGGTTTAGAAGCCCGCGTATCCATTTAACACGCGAATCCAGGTAAGAGTCGCTGGAAGCGTCGGGATAAGTAGTACTGCTATAAATCCTAGAAAGTAAAAAATATTATATGGTTCTTTAAAATCTTTGTCTGCCATGAGCTCACTTCTCAAATTGTAGGTGACGACTTATTGCCCAAACCATTAACTGAATGTTAATGAAATAGGCTATTTTTGTTTATGGCGGACTATACCCTAATCAGACGGTGACAAACACTGACTAAGATTAGGGTTTTTGGAAACTGTGATGCTCTGCGCTACGCTTTCGCTCCTTGATAAATATCGAGACTAAAACTGCTTGAACCGAGGCAATTTAACGTCAACTGACAGGCAGACTGAATGGGTAAATCTGAAGTGATAAAATTCTTACCACAGTTCTGCCCTAACAAAGCTCCGGCCGCAATATGCTGATTGAAATATCCATTTGACCATTGGGCATCTAACCCCGCAGGCAGCAAAGAGAGTGCCCCTTCAGATAAGTCAGCGATACCAAATAGCGCCCGAACTGGCGTGCTGCATCCCGTACATTTAATGCCCTTCTCCAATAGAGATGCGATATCCTTCAAGTCAGCATTAAAGCACTTCAAGTTACGTAGATAATCGTGGAAAAGAGCTCTGATCATCAGGGTGGTTGCCGCACCATGCTGACCTTCGCTGTCAGAATCCACTATATAAAAGGCGAACTGACCGTTCATCAACCACGCATAGTCAAAAACCAGCGGCATCACATCTGTGGACTGAAGCAGTCGGTAGCTGCATTTCCAATCACCTTGGGAAGTATCTTTATCCGGCAACAGCGCATGAAGCAGGTCTTTCGCAGCACTTGGGTTGTCTTCCAAATACTCTAAATGCCAGTGTAACTCTTGTTCTTCCGGCATATCACCACTATCCACTCTGAACCACTGGCTTGAAAAATCCCGTTGGTCACTCAAATGGTTGTCTGAGTCATCTAGCGTGTTCTCGATCGCACAAGCAAGGTGGGCGTGATTACTGATCGGCTTGGCGAGGAAATCTTTGATGCCAAACCGGAGCGCTTTGGCCACATCCGATATCTCATCCGTTGCAGAAACGACGATTAAAGGGAGTGATGGATATTCCAAACTCACCTCTTCAACGAACTCTATTCCGTCAAGAATCGGCATAGAGAGGTCGCAGAGTATTAAATCTGGTTCACCAGTACGTAATTTTTGTAAGCCATCTAGACCATCTTCTGCTTCAATGACCTTGTATCCTTGGGCAAGCAAAAAACCTGAGGTGATGCGACGAAAAATCGGGTCGTCATCCACCAGCATAATCACTTTTTGTCCACCAGAGACTGGTACTGTCGCATTGGTCCCAACTTCGATTGTCTTATGCATAAACCTTCGCCTCACAAACTGCATGGGGTACAACGTTTCGTTATTTTTATTGTTGTCAGTTGTTTCAAACACTCTTTAAAAAGTAGTCGCGAAAGGCTGTTTATACAAATCTTCCACTTTTGACCTGAGTTGCATACTATATGTATGGGATATCAAATTTCGCTGTAGTTGTTGATATGACTCAAGCTTTAGCATTTGATATAGATATAAATTAATCGAATTCGTAAAAATATGTGTCTGGTACAATGAAATTAGATGACCTAAACCTGTTTAGACTAGTAGTCGAAAATGGGAGCTATACAGCAACTTCGCGTAAAACAATGATTCCTGTTGCAACAATTACGCGACGTATTCAGGCATTAGAAGAATCTTTAAACCTTCGTTTGCTTAACCGCCACGCGCGTAAACTCTCGTTAACAGAAGCTGGCGAACGTTTTTATGCAGAGTGTTCACCTCTACTCAACCGTCTAACACTCGCTGCGGAAGAAATCACCGATGAGTGCCGCGGTGCCGCGGGTAAAATTCGCATCACTGCACCGTCGAACTTGACCAAACGAATGATGATGCCGATGTTTAACGCGTTTATGTGCCAGTACCCGGACATTAACATCGAGCTCACCACCAGCAATCACTCAGAGCAACTTGACCCAACCGAGTGGGACGTTATTTTCCGAGTCGGCCCTCAACGTGACTCAAGCCTTATCGCGCGTAAAATCAGCTCAGTGGCGGATATTTTGGTGGCGAGCCCCAAATATCTCAAAGCCCATCCTGCGCCGAAGCATGCGGAGGAACTGCATCAGCACTCGCTTCTAAAAGGGTCACCACTGCTCAAATGGCAATTGTCGAATAACAGTGGCGAAACCGTCATCAATAACGATAAAGGACGTTTTCAAGCGAACACGCTGAACGTGGTTAGAAGTGCTTGTTCGGAAGGCTTAGGCATCACTCTGATGCCAGATGTTATGCTGCGTGAATATATTGAAGATGGGAGCTTGGTTCGTGTGCTTCAAGATTGGAGTGCGAACCCTCGTGACATCTATATGTTGTACAACCACAAAGATCACCTCCCTGAGAAAGTACGTCTGTTTATCGATTTTGTTATTGCTTACAACATCCATTAAAAAGAAAAGAGCTTGGCATAAACCAAGCTCTCTCTTTATCGGTTAAAGGTATTCAACAAACTTACTCAAATCTCTGTCAGGCACCTTCATTGGTGTACAGCCTGCGGTTCCTAGATAAAGGAATCCGACTATTTGATCTTCACCCTCAACAGCAAACGCATTACGCACCTCTTGGTGGAACATCCATTCGCCAGAGCGCCAGAAACCTTGGAAACCTTGCGCGACTGCCGCCATTTGCATCGCCTGTACTGCACAACCCGCTGATAGATGCTGTTCAAAAGCTGGGACTTTGTCATGCTCTGTTACTTTCGCAATAACAGTGATCACCATAGGTGCGCGAAAAGGTGCGTTCTTTACTTTGTCGATCACCGCTTGATCGCTTTGCTCTGCTTGCGCCGCTTTGAGCAGAATTTCGGACAGCTTTCCAAGCCCTTCACCTTGGGCAATAATAAAGCGCCATGGTGTCAACCCTGCATGATCAGGGGCACGTAAACCAGCGCGAATAATGTTTTCTAGTGCTTTACCTTCTGGAGCGGGCTCTGACAACTTGGCAATTGAGCGACGGTTGAGCAGTAAATCTAGAGCATCCATTTGACATCCTTTTTAGCGTTTTTGTTTTTTCTTCTTGATAATAACTCTCACAAATAAAAAAGGCGAACCTCTCGGTTCGCCTAGCGTAAATTTCTTGATAATCAGTAGAATGCTTGGTCAAGACCCGCTCGTGTGAGCAGCCCATCACACGGTGCAAAACGGTCGCCGTATTTCTGCGCGTGTTCGTTCATAATTTCAACCAGCTTCTTAATGCCGACTTGATCCATGTAACGGAATGGACCACCTAAGAATGGAGGGAAACCAATGCCGAAGATCGCGCCGATATCGCCATCTCTTGGACTACGGATGATGCCTTCATCAAGACAGCGCACCGCTTCATTGAGCATTGGTAACACGCAGCGTAGAGCTATCTCTCTTTCAGCCAGTTTGGATTCTGGCTTGAGTGCGAGCAATTTATACACCGATTTATCGACGTCTTTCTTCTTACCTTTATAGGTGTAGAAGCCTTTACCACTCTTACGTCCTTTACGGCCATCATTCAGTAGCTTGTCAAACACATCAGGCCCTTGGAAGCGTTCACCCAGCTCTTTGACCAATATAGGCATGATTTTAGCGCCAATATCGACACCAACTTCGTCAAGAAGTGTGATTGGACCAACTGGGAAGCCGAAATTAAGCAGTGCTGTATCAAGCTGTTCAATAGGCTCACCAGCCATTAGAACTTGTGCAGCTTCGTTCATGTAAGGAGCGAGAATGCGGTTTACATAGAACCCTGCGCAGTCCTTAACAACGATCGGCGTTTTACCTTGCTTACGAGCGAACTCAACCACGCTGGAGATGGTTTCATCCGACGTCCCTTGATGAGGGATAACCTCTACCAAAGGCATCTTCTCTACTGGGCTAAAGTAGTGGAGACCAACAACATTTTCAGGTCGCGCCGCCTTCTCAGCAATTTGATGGATCGGCAACGAAGAAGTATTAGTGGCGAAAATGGTGCTATCTTTCGCGTTCTCTTCAACATCAGCAACCATCTGCTGCTTAAGTTGCAAATCTTCGAATACTGCTTCAATAACAATGTCAGTATGGTTGAATGTGGTGAAATCTGTACCACCAGACAACTGTAGCATCTTGTCCTGAAGCTGAGCTTTCGACAAAATCTTGCGTTTTCTCTGCTTTTCAAACAAGTTGTAGTTGTATTTTAGCGCGTTCAATACACCGTCGTTAGACACATCTTTAATACGTACCGGTACTTTTGCTTTGGCTACGCTTACATGGCTAATACCAGCCCCCATTAAGCCACCACCGAGTACCGCCGCACGTTGTAGTTTTTTCGGTTCAGCGTCACTACCGTGCTCTTTTTTCATCTCTGTTGTGGCAAAGAATATTGAGCGCAGTGCTTTTGACTCTGGAGTCATAACCAGTTCACCAAAACGCTCAGCTTCTTTCTTCTGACCTTTCTCAAAGCCATTTTCTAGGCCAAAACGAATGACTTCTAGGATGGCGTCAGCAGCTGGGTAGTTGCCACGAGTCTTCGCGCGTGTTTTCTTTGCTGCCTGCTCAAAGATCACTTTACGGCCAAGACCCGTATTTGCCATCAACTTCTCTTTGGTCGACGCTTTACGTTTTGTCTTGCTTTTGCCTGTATGTTTCTCAACAAAGCTTTTTGCAACGTCTAACAGAACCGTCTTCGGCACAACGGCATCAGCGACACCTAGCTTCTTCGCCTTTTTCGCTCTTAACTGCTTACCCGTTAAGATCAAGTCTAATGAAGGCAGCAAACCAATCAGGCGAGGTAAACGCTGAGTACCACCAGAACCTGGTAGCAAGCCAAGTTGTACTTCGGGTAGACCAAGGCGCGTTTTATCAGAATCGGTACAGACGCGATAATCACACGCCAACGCAAGTTCCAAACCCCCCCCCAAACACGGGCCATGAATCGCCGCCACTACCGGATAAGGTAGATCTGCGAGCTGCTGAAACATTTGCTGACCTTTTTCAGCCAACGCTTGCGCCTCGGCCGCACTGGTGCACGCGTCCAACATGCGGACATCGGCACCCGCGATAAAGTTGTCTGGCTTGAGGGAGTGAACAATCAGACCTTTCAGTGACGACTGTTTTTCAGCCAACTGCGTGAATATTGACTCCATTTCTTCAGCAAACGCCGCTTGAAGTGTATTCATTTTTTCGCCCGGTACGTCGATAGCTAACCAAGCAATGTTTTGTTCATCAATTGATAAGTTAAATGCGGTTTGTTCACTCATTATTCTACCTCCAATACCATTGCCGCGCCCAAACCACCTGCAGCACAAGCGGTGTTAAGAGCAAGACCTCCACCACGACGTTGCAGTTCTCTCAAAGTTTGAGTAATCATACGTGCGCCTGTTGCAGCAAATGGGTGACCATAAGCAATTGAACCGCCAAGTACGTTGAACTTATCCATATCAATCTCACCGATTGCTTTAGATCGACCTAGCTTTTGTTGAGCAAATTTATCGCTGGCAAACATCTTCACATTGGATAGCGCTTGAGCTGCAAATGCTTCATGCATATCAATTAGGGTGAGATCAGAGAGCTGAATTCCTGCTCTATCGAGTGCCATTGGCGTCGCATAAGATGGCCCCATCAGCATGTCGCTTTCAACTCCAATTGCAGAGAAAGCATATGAGCGAATATAACCCATGATGTCTAAGCCAAGTTCCTTCGCTTTGCCTTCACGCATCAACATGATGGCGGCAGCACCGTCCGTCAGAGGGGTACTGTTCGCCGCTGTAACACTACCGTATTGGCGGTCAAAAGCGGGACGAAGCTTCGCGTAGCCTTCAATCGTAGAATCTTCACGGATATTGTTATCTTTCGCGATCCACTTTTTATAAGGTTCAGGGAAAGCGGTCATCACTTCACCGGCAATTTTTCCTTCATTCCAAGCTTGCGCAGCTAAGGTATGAGAGCGATGGGCAAGCTCATCCTGTGCCTGACGGGTAATACCATGAGATTTTGCCATTTGTTCGGCAGTCTGGCCCATAGACAAACCCGTCGAATATTCAGCAACGGCAGGCGGTACTGGCATCAAGTCTTTAAGAGAAAGTGTTTTTAGGATATTGAGCTTCTGGCTAAGCGTTTTGGTTTTGCTCAGAGCAAGTAGATTTGCAGCTAGCTTCTTAGACACACCAATTGGCAAGACAGATGAAGAGTCGGCACCACCAGCAATACCTACATCGATTGTGCCAGCCATAATGCTTTCGGCAACATTCACCGCAGACTGAAAGCTTGTCGCACATGCTCGAGTGACACTGTAAGCATCGGTATGGATGTGCATACCGGTACCCAATACAATTTCACGAGCGATATTTGGCGCTTCTGGCATTTGCACCACTTGGCCAAACACCACTTGCTCAATCAGCTTAGGATCGATTTCAGTGCGGGCCAGCATTTCGCTCACCACCATTTTGCCTAGGTCCACCGCTGGAACTTGGCTAAATTCTGTACTTTGACGTGCAAAAGGCGTTCGCAATCCTGCGACAATCGCCACGCGTTCTCCTGAGCGAGTTTTCACTTCCTGCTTGCCCATTGTTGCTCCTTAATAGATAGAGGTCTGACCAGAATCATTGTAACGAGATTGTTAATTCAATCAAACGCTCGTTTGAATAAACGTGACTCAAGCCAGATTCCACATTCACCGTGTTTAGATGAGACAATTAATACAGCATAGGTAGGTCGATAAGTCAGGGCCAAGTGAAATCAAAGCTAACAGCCATCTCTGACTAAGATTTTAGGCAAAAAAAAACCACACAAAACTGTGTGGTTGGAATATATAAAAAAGCAATTAACTTACGCCAATTGAAATAATCAGTTTCCTGATTAGGAGAAAGTAAAGTCAGCCTTCAAAAGGAAGTGTCATCTTGCTCAACTTGTCGATGTAAACACCGACTAGATGACAGGTGTTACTATAACCGTTAGAGTTAGCTAGATTTTGAAGTAGATCAATTTTAGTTCGATTTCTATGTCGTTGGACTTATATATCTCCCAATATAGTTGTGAGGTCACGTCTAATCCGGCGATGAATAACACCAAACATGCGCAATTACGGTAAAAACGCAGTGGCCAGTAACCGCTCATTGGACATGATTGTGGCATGGATAAAACAAAAATAAGAAATCACATGGCAACAATGGAGGCACATGTGTCAATTATTCAATTTTTTGGAAAGAAAAAGTCCAAAGATCCGGTCAACTCGGATATGGACAAGCAAAGAAAATATGAAGCTCTTGTAAGAGCCTATCACCGTGACTTATATCGATACGCATATTGGCTGTGTAAAGATCCCACTATTTCTGAAGATTTGGTTCAGGAGACTTGCTTAAGAGCCTGGAAGTCACTCGATAGCTTACAAGATGAAAAAGCCGCTAAGTCTTGGCTCATTACGATTTTGAGACGAGAGAATGCACGCCGCTTCGAACGTAAACAATTTGATCTGGTTGATATCGAAGATCATGGTAATGATGCCAAGACCTCTGATGATCCTCATCATCAAACTCAATGGGTTCAAGCACAGATAATGAAGCTTGAAGAAGAGTACCGCGAACCACTGTTTCTTCAAGTTGTTGGCGGATTTAGTGGCGAAGAAATCGGTGACATTCTTGGCCTTAATAAGAATACCGTTATGACACGCCTCTTTAGGGCACGCAATCAACTGAAAGAGTTATTAGATTCAGACAATACACAAAGGGGGCAGCAAAATGGATGAACTCGAATTCCGTCGACGCATTATGTCCGACCCTAAACAGCGAGATGAGTCAATTAATGCGGCTATCTCAGCAAGCGATCAAAACCGCCAATTTGCTGATGAGATTCTTGATCTTGATAAACGCATTGCAAAAGCAATGGCGGTTGAAGTTCCTGAAGATTTGGCTGATAGAATTTTGTTCAACCAAAGCTCTGCACTGGAAGACAAGATTGTTAGACCGAATTTCGCTCGCAAAGCGATGGCAATGGCCGCTTCAGTCGCCTTTGTTGCAGGCCTGCTCGTGGGACAACTAAACTGGGGTAATCTTATCATCACACCAGCGCAAGCTAGTCTGGCCAATACAGCGATTAAACACGTGATCGATGAAAAGCCGTTTGTCTCTAAGTTGGATGAACGCGTCGAGTCCTCACAGATCAACGCCAAGATGATACCTTTTGACCATCAACTGTCTGACACCTTCCCTTATCACGTTTATTACCTTAATCACTGTGGGTTCGGTAAATCAAACGCAGTGCACATGGTATTTCAAGGTGAAAAAGGCAAAGTCACGATGTTCTTAACAGGCATCGCATCAGATAAAGCAATCAACTTTGAAAAAGATGGTATGGCTGGGGTTGTCGAACCTATGGGAAAAAACAGTTTAATCCTCGTCGGTGAAGAGGGTGAAAACGTGGCTAAGATCGCTGAAAGTCTGTCAAATATCATTAAACCTCAAAATTAACAAACTGGTAACATTTTGTGACCTACATCATGGCTTGAGCAACGCGCTCAGGCCATTTTTTTAGCATAAAAGTAGAGCACTAACTCTAAAAAGGTGCATTTGTCAGTATTTTCCTGCCAGATAGCCATCATTTACACAATTTTATTGCCAAAGTACCTAATGGTCGGATTTCTATATCATATACTTGAGTCTAGTATCAGCCACCACTGAGCTTTTGCTCAAATAATATCGTCCACTAGAGACGAACCAAAAAGGAAAAGCAAAAATGAACAAGACGCGTCTGTTTAAAAAATCACTTTTAGCAGTGACTATCACAACCGCAACTCTAGCTTCGCAACACGCTCTCGCTGCAGGCTTCCAACTTAACTCTCAATCTGCAACTGGTCTAGGCCGTGCATTTGCTGGTGACGCAGTAATTGCTGATAACGCTTCGGTTATGTCACGCAACGCTGCTGCTATGTCTCTATTTGACCGTACTGAAGTTTCAGTAGGTTTTAACGTTATCGATTCTGAAGTAGAAGTAAAAGACTCCACTTTTACTACTAACGGTGCTGCAATCGGCGGTAGCAACGCTCAATCAAGCATTCAAGACACAACTAACGATGCTACATCTGTTGTTCCTAACTTTTACTTAGTTCACCCAGTAAATGAAAAACTTGCTTTGGGCTTAGGTCTGTATTCTAACTTTGGTACTACCAATGAGTTTGATAGTAGCTGGGGTGCTGGCTCAAACGTTAGCCACCTTGGTGGTGCTGTTGTTACACCAGGCGCAGATGCCTTTGGTGGTGTAACGAATGTATCCACAATGAACTTCCTACTTGCAGCTTCGTACCGTATCAACGAGCAATGGAGCGTTGGTGGCGGCCTAGATATTATCTATGGCGAAGGTGAACTTAAACGTCAATCTCCAGGCACTTCTTCAGTTGTTCCGAGCTTACCACTGACTGATGACCTAGTTAATGTTGACGCAGACGGTTGGGCATTGGGCTTCAACGTGGGTACTGTTTTCGAACTAGATGAAAACAACCGCTTTGGTCTGAGCTACCATTACAGCCCAGAAAAAGAAGTAAGTGGTACTGTTTCTTACCAAGGCGATTCGAGCATTGGCGATCTAAAGATCCCACTACCTGATATGTTTGAGTTCTCTGGTTACCACCGTATCAATGAAACACCATTCGCAGTTCACTACAGCGTTCAGTGGATCGGTTGGAGTGCATTTGATCGCCTAGTGACTACTGATGGTACTGAAATCAAAGAGTATAAGTGGAAAGATACCTTCCACTACTCAATCGGTGGTACTTACTACATCAACGAGAACTGGGAAGCACGCGTAGGTTATATGTTTGATGAAGGCGTTCAAGATGAAATCACATCAGTGTCAGTACCTGATTCTGACCGCCAATGGTTCTCTGCTGGTGCAACTTACCACTTCAACCAAGATCAGGCGATTGATGTGGGCTTTACTTACCTAGTGGGTGAAGAAAAGAAAGTGCAAGATACTCTAAGCAACGGCCTACTAGTACTTGATACAACAACTAAAGCCACAGCAATGCTATTCGGTGTTCAGTACACACATAGATTCTAATTTAAGCTAACGCACTAATACCAAGGGTCAGTAATTACTGGCCCTTTTTATTGCGTTAAACTCCCCTTCCAGCAATACTTTATCAATTAACCACGCCGATTTAAGCTTACACCTGTATCCGAAAAACGTTTGTCTACAACACATGTGTTCGCTGAGTTTTGGAAACACACTCTTAACATCCAGCATTTTCATCTACCTACGCATTATAGTTAGCATTTAACTCTAAAATCCATCTGTACATTGTTTTTAATTTTTAAAGTAATAACTCTAACCCTATGATCGCTCGACTGATATCAAATCAACTCAGCGAACATTACAATGAAAATGAATAAGACTCTCCTATCTATCGCAGTGGCGGGTAGCCTATTATCAACATCAGCGGCAGTAAACGCAGCAGGCTTCCAGTTAGCAGAATACTCAGCGACAGGCCTTGGTCGCGCATACGCTGGCGAAGCAGCAATGGCAGACAATGCAAGCGCACAATGGCGCAACCCTGCTATGCTGACTTACCTTGAAGGCACACAGATCTCTACTGGTGCGATTTATGTTGATCCAAACATCGACATCAGCGGTGAAGTAACAACGAATTCTGCTACGGGTGATCGCCGCGGTGCAACCTCCTCAAAAGATATTGCTCATAGTGCGGTTATCCCTAATCTGTACCTCTCGCACAAATATAACGACAAGTTAGCTATTGGCTTTGCTCTTGGCACTAATTACGGTATGGAAACTGAACTAGAATCAAGCTTCACAGCTCTTCATTTCGGTGACAAAGCCAGTGTTAAGACGGTAGAAGCAGTTGCTAGCCTTGGCTACCAAGTTGTTGACAGCTTCAGTGTTGGCGCAGGTGTTCGTTATGTGACAGGCGAAGGACACTTTGGTGCAAGTCTTAAAAGCGTGGTAGATGGTTCAGTGACAACCCTTAAATATATGGAAGGGGAAGATACATCATGGGGTTACCAACTAGGTGCCGCATGGGATATCAATGAACACAACCGAATAGGCGTAGCTTATAAATCAGAAGTAACGATGGACTTTGAAGGTACTGCATCTGGGGTTTCTTACACACCATCGAAGCCAGGAACACTTTCAATTCCGCTACCCGCAACATTAGAAGTTGCAAGCTTCCACCAACTAACGGATACAGTATCGATTCATGCAAGCGTCAACTGGACAGATTGGAGCAAATTTAAGGAGCTTCAAGCGCAATTCGCGACTGGTCCAGATACGATAAAAACGGAAAACTGGAAAGACAACTACCGCTTTGCTGTAGGTGCAACTTATCAATACGATGCTAAGCTAGCATTACGAACTGGTGTGGCTTATGACACTTCAGCTGTTGATGATAAAAACCGTACCACAACAATTCCTGAAACTGACCGCACATGGTTAAGTCTAGGAGCTAGCTACCAGTTCACTGACCAATTCTCACTAGACGGTGGCTTTACTTATATCCTAGCCAAAGATGCGCCAATTAAAGAACCACGTGATAAATCAGATGAATTTGCTGCATTTACTGGTGGTAACTTTGAGGGTGAGATTTCAGGCGATGTATGGCTAATCGGTGTACAAGCTAACTACACGTTCTAATCATTAGAAATATCTAGTAAAAAGGGCTTGGTCGATGACCAAGCCCTTTTTTATCAACAATATCCAGCGCTTTAGAACTCTTCGAGATACTCATCCAAAAACGCTTCTTGATCCTCATCGTAGTCATCTGTAACGACTTCAGCTTTGAAGTTCTGACGCTGGATATAAGCATCACGAGTCAATGCATACGGGTCAGGCGAGTTGTCAAGCAGCACTTCTTGGTTAACGAGCACTGCACGAGTCTCCATTCCTTCTAATGCCCATTTACCTAGCCCTGCCCAGATATTAAGAAAGGACAACGGTACATACATACCATCGACAACATCTGTCGCTTCACGGACAGTCCATGGGCCGTAACCCGGAACCATAACGTAAGGGCCATTCCCTACCCCGTAATGACCCACTGCGTCACTGAACGCTTTTTCATTATGGTCAGTGATGCCCGCCTCTGATGCGATATCGATTAAACCCGCTAAGCCAAACGTGGTGTTAATCCAAAAGCGGTTAAAGTGGTCAAGCGCTTTGCTGCCATTGCCCATCAACAGATTGTTAATCATGCTAGAGGGTTCATCGAGGTTGCCTAAAAAGTTACGGATGCCACTGCGAATCGGAGTTGGCACGTAATTTACGTAGGCCAAAGAGACAGGTCGTACGAAATATGGGTCTAGATAATCATAGTTAATGGTCCACATTGAACGGTTGAAACCTTCAATAGGATCATAGGCTTGTTGCTGGCTTAAGCCTTGCTCATCATCGGGAGGCGTGCTGGCACATCCAGACAATGCTAACACTGCGCATAGTAAAATCCCTAACCGCGAGTTGATACTCTTCATTATTATAATTTCCATAAAAAAGGCCGGTGAAAACACCGGCCTACTGCAATGAATAACCTACAGTTATTAATACTGATTATTAATCATAACTTCAACTGGTTCACCCATTTTAACGGCTTCGCTCTCACCAAACCAGTCCCCTTCTTTCGTTGCAACGTTTCCATCACTATCGATGCGCACACGAACCATTAAAGAATCAAGGGAAGAGAGCTTTCTGTCTTGGAGCATACTGTTACCATCGTCCAACACTACCGTTCTTGGGAAAGTGCCTAATGGGTAACGAGCAGCGGCGACCGGCATTGGTGAACCATCGGCAGAATGCACAGATACAATCAATGATGAGTTCGGATCAGCGTTCACACCAGCACCAAGCGAAATGCTTACCGCGACAGACTTGCCAGTACCAACTTGTTGACCCATCTGCTTTTGTGCATTTTCGATACTTCTGCTTAGCATTTCATAACGGCTGTCTTCAGGACCAATCATCTGTTGCATAATGCTCCAGTAACGAACCGCAGCAGCAAAATCTTTACGCTCGAATGAGTCAAACGCCAGTAAGGAGAAGACGCGCAAATCGACGTAATCTTGCTGAACAAGCTTACCGAGTATATTGCGTGCTTTATCCTGATCGACATCATCCTGTGAAAGCATCAACGCTTGCGCGTAACCGAGCATGATGTCGGTATTCTGAGCTTCGAGGTTGTACGCTTTTTTCATCGCACCGATCGCCGTATCGATATCTCGGTTCGCCAATGCGATACGTCCCAACAGTAGCCAGCCAGTAGAATCATCTGGTTGGTAATGTAGGCGGGTACGCAATGCTAACGTCAAATCAGCCATCTCGTCATCACTTAACGCTGCGCCTTCAGGAGACATCAGTTTCTTAGACAAGGCGGGTAAGTTAGCACTAACTTGCTGCCACTGCATAACGTCTTGCGAAGCACCGAACTTAAAGTAAAGGCCATAAGAGAGACCGATAACCAATAAGGCTGAAGGCACAATAACGGCCAGCGCAGAGGTGTTACTCTCCTGCTGTTTGGCGTTATCTGCTGGAATATCGTCCAACAATGATTGCTTAAGATCTTCAATCAAGTCTTGCTGGTTGTCGACCAAACCTTCATCAGTTTCTTCTTCCAGCTCTTCAAGACGATCTTTATAAAACGCTTTGTTGAGTTCATCACGCAATTCAGCATCGTTGTTGTTCTTTCTTTTAATGAAAGGCATGGCAATCATGACAATACTGATTGCAATAAGAATGACTGAAGCTATCCAAAATAGTGTCATTACTGCTTGTCTCCATCATTCTTTTCATTAAGCAGAGCCTTTAGGCGTGCTTCTTTATCGGCATCCCACTGCTGGCTGTCGGCTTTTGTGTTGGTCTTGGTTTTGCGGCTTCTAATAAGAATGAAACCAAAACCAAACATTACCACGGCAATGGGACCTAACCACAAGATTGAAGTCGCGATTGTAAACGGCGGATTGTAAGTGACGAAATTACCATAGCGAGCAATCATATAATCGATGATGTCTTGCTTTGATTTACCTTCTTTGGTCATTTCATAGACTTTTTGACGTAAATCGACAGCCAATTCGGCATTTGAATCCGCGATGGTATTGTTTTGGCATTTAGGACAACGAAGCGTGCCGCCAAGCTCTTTAAATTGCTGCTCTTGTTCCAATGTATCAAACTCATACACTTCAATTGCAGCATGAGCAGTCAGCGCAAACAACAAACTGGTCGCGATAGCGAGAATCCACTTTTTCATTGCTTCGCCTCCGCCAACATTGCCTCATACATTGGCTTAAGCTTCTCATTCCAGTTTCGCGTATTCACATCGCCAACATGGCGGTAGCGAATAATGCCGTTCGCATCAATTAGGAATGTTTCAGGAGCACCGTAAACTCCAAGATCCAACCCAAGCATACCGTTGCCATCGAACAAGCTGATCAAATACGGATTGCCTAAATCATTCAGCCAACCGACCGCTTTTTCTCGATCATCTTTATAGTTCATACCAATAATCTTGACGCCTTGAGACGCCAGTTCATTCAGGTATTGGTGCTCTGCATAACAAGTAGGGCACCAAGTCGCCCATACGTTAAGTAGTAGCGGCTCGCCTTTAAAAATTGCCTGATCATAGAGTTTACCTGGCTCAGCTAGGTCTTCTAACATGAACTTAGGCACCTCTTTGCCAACTAACACAGATTCCAATTTAGTTGGGTCATCACCATGTTGGTTTTTTACTAGCTGGGTGGCAAAGACTGCCACCAAGCCCAAGAACGCCACTAGGGGAATAAACAGAAACTTCTTATTCATTATGCCTCCTGCTTCTTCGCACTCTTTCTAAAGCGGTAACGTTTATCACTGATCGCAATTGCTCCACCAAGAGCCATCAATAACGAACCAGCCCAAATCCAGCGAACAAACGGTTTGTAGTAAATACGTACCGCCCAAGACTTGTTATCGTCTAAACGTTCACCCATCGCTATGTAAAGATCTCGCGTGATTCCACGATCAATCGCCGCTTCAGTCATCATAGAGCGTGCGGTGGTATAGAATCGTTTCTCAGCATGTAAGGTGTTGATGTACTTGCCGTCGCGAGTAATTTCAAAGTCAGCAATGTAACCATCGTAGTTAGGACCATCTTTGTCGCGTAGACCTTGGAAGTAGAAGTCATAACCTTGGATTTCAAAATGTTCGCCTGGCGCAAGCCTTACGTCACGCTCGATGCTGTAGTTTTGCACCATCGCAATACCAATCACAGTAACGGCTAAACCGAGGTGACCAAGCATCATCGCCCAGTGGCTGCGTTGCAGTTTCTTCACACCTTCGACAAACGAATGACGATGCGTCGCGCGTTGATGAAGTTCATAACCATGTAGACACAGGATCCACAAAGACATGACCCAACCTAGGTAAGCCATAAACTGGAAATGTTCTGATAGAAGAACAACAAACACAGCAGCAAAGACCAGAGATACCACACCCGACACGAGCATTGGTTTAACTAGGCCAGACAAATTGTCACGCTTCCAGCGGATCAGAGGACCGATACCTAACAGGAACGCAAATGGAATCATTAACCAAGCAAACAACATGTCAAAGAATGGCGCACCGATCGATACTGAACCTAATCCAAGCTGTTTGTGAACGAGTGGTAGTAACGTACCAACAAGTACGACAACTAGCGCCGCAATAAGCAGCACATTATTCGCTAGTAGAGCATTCTCGCGAGATACAAGTTCAAAGTTACCACGGACACGCACTGATGCCCCTTTCACTGCGAACAGTAGCAGCGAACCGCCAATCACAAACACTAAGAAGCCTAGAATAAACATACCGCGAGCGGGATCGGATGCAAACGCATGTACCGAAACCAAGATGCCCGAACGAACTAAGAAGGTGCCAAGCAGACTCAATGAAAACGCTGAGATAGCAAGCAGTACAGTCCACGCTTTAAAGGTACCGCGTTTCTCTGTCACCGCCAGTGAGTGCATTAACGCCGTGCCCGCTAGCCATGGCATAAATGACGCATTTTCTACTGGATCCCAGAACCACCAGCCGCCCCAACCAAGTTCGTAGTACGCCCACCAAGAACCTAGTGCGATGCCTAGCGTCAAAAATAGCCATGCGGCTGTAGTCCAAGGACGAGACCAACGTGCCCAAGCCGTGTCGAGACGACCTGTCATTAACGATGCAATTGCAAATGAGAAGGCAACCGAGAAGCCTACATAACCCATGTATAGCATTGGTGGGTGAATGATTAAGCCAGGGTCTTGAAGAAGTGGGTTCAGGTCACGGCCATCCACTGGGAAGAATGGCAATGTACGCAAGAACGGGTTAGACGTCAGAATAACAAACAGTAGGAAACCCACAGTAATCATTCCCATCACCGCTAAAACGCGCGCCACTGATTCTTGAGGCATCCCACGACTGAACGAAGCCACAGCGACTGTCCAACCAGCTTGAATTAACACCCAAAGTAGAAGCGAGCCTTCATGAGCACCCCATACTGCCGTCAGACGGTAGTACCATGGAAGCTGGCTGTTGGAGTTGCTGGCTACATAGTTAAGCGTAAAGTCATTGGTATAAAATGCCCACAGCAATGCACCAAATGAAACGAAGAGAAGTAAGAACATGCCCCAAGACAGAGGTCTGGCGCTGTTCATCAATAGAATGTTGTTACGTGATGCCCCAACCGCTGGCAAAATACTTAGCAAGACAGCTAATGCCAACGAGACAATTAGGGCAAAATGTCCAATTTCAGCAATCATTGATCGCTTCCTTGTTTTTGTTGTTCAGTGTATTGAAGTGGCTCATGCGTTTTCTTCATTGCTTCCGCAATTTCAGGTGGCATGTACTCTTCGTCGTGCTTAGCGAGAACTTCAAATGCTTCGATAGTCGTCGCATCTTTCAGTACACCTTGTGCAACAATACCCTGCCCTTCACGGAATAGATCTGGCAGGATACCGTCGTACAGAATCGTTACCTTAGGCCCTACGTCATGCAAGTCGAATGAAACACGCAGAGATTCTGTATCACGTTTCACTGACCCTACGACAACCATGCCGCCAATACGAAGACGCTGGCCTACTTCAGGTTTAGTGCCGTCGGGTTTACCATTAACAAGTTCAGTCGGTGTATAGAAAAGATCCATATTCTGATTAAGTGCGTACAGCATCAAACCTATGGTTGCACTGATACCAACAAAGATCGCGACAACAATGCCGAGTCTCTTTTTACGTCTTGGGTTCATAGTGTGTTCTCCAAATTTTTAGCTGCATCTATACGAGCTTGTCTATCCACTTTTGCTTGAACTTCATTAAGTAGCGAACGGCCACGATGCAGGCTGACAACCAGTAAAATCAGCATGGCACCAAACGTCACACCAAACGCTGTCCACACATATCCTGCATAGCCACCCATAGCCAAGAAGTCACTCAAAGATTCAAAATGCATGTTTAACTCCCTCTCTGAGATTTATCCGCCGCCAGCTTCACCACCCAAGGACGGTGGCTCTCTTTGCTTATGATCTCGTTGCGTAAGCGGATCATAGCCAGTGAACCAAAGAAGAAGGCAAAACCGAAAATGTTCAGTAATAGCGGCCAAAGCATATCGTTAGAAATCGATGGCTTTTCAAATTTTGTAATCGTTGCGCCTTGGTGAAGCGTGTTCCACCATTCTACTGAGAAGTGAATGATAGGCAGATTGACGACACCAACGATGGCAAGAATGCCCGCAGCCTTAGCCGCTGTTTTCTGGTCATCGAATGCATGGTAAAGAGCAATCACACCTAGGTACAAAAATAGCAGGATCAGTTCAGCGGTAAGTCGTGCATCCCATACCCACCAAGTCCCCCACATCGGCTTACCCCAAATTGCACCAGTGATCAGAGCAATGAAGGTATACACTGCACCGATTGGTGCCATGGCCGATGCTGCCATATCCGATAAACGTACTTGCCAAACAATGCCGATGAATGCGGCTATCGCCATCGACATGTAGACCCCCATAGACCAAATCGCGGCTGGTACGTGAATATAAATAATTCGGAAACTATCACCTTGCTGGTAATCAGAAGGTGCGTAGGCAAGCCCCCATACAGTACCGACAGATAAACATAGCAGTGCTAGTACAGAGAACCATGGCAAGAGCTTACCGCATAACTGATAAGCTGACTCAGGCTTGGCATAAGGATGGAGCCATTTCCACATTGTTGATCTCACTCTTACTTCAGGTTTGTCTAACTATTTGTTAAACAATTATTAGTTTTGTAATTTATATAAAGGGGAAAACTCGTGCTTGATCGAAATCATCTAATTTACACTTACTCGAAGTGCGGCACTGATTGCAAACGGGGTTAGCGTCATTGCTCCGATAAACATCGCGCCTAATATTGCTAATTGACCGTTGTACGCCATTCCCAATGAAGCGGCATCAATCGCTGATGTCGCAAAAATAAGGATCGGAATATAGAGAGGAAGAACCAATAAGCTCAACAAAACCCCTCCTTTTTGTAACCCCACCGTTAGCGCCACACCAATCGCGCCGATAAAGCTCAATGTTGGTGTACCGACCAACAAGGTTAAAACAACCGCTGACCAAGTGTTGAAATCCAACGACAAGAGAACAGACAACAACGGGCTAATCAATATCAGAGGCAACCCTGTCAATAGCCAATGGGCGATCACTTTAGATATCACTACGATAGGCAATGGGACAGGCATTAGCATCATTTGTTCCAATGCACCGTCTTGGAAATCATCACGGAATAATCGCTCGAGTGAAAGAAGAGCAGAAAGTAAGGCTGCAACCCAAACAATACCTGCGGCTATGCGGGCTAATAAATTTGGCTCAGGACCAATACTGAGAGGAAATAGAGTAATCACGATAATAAAAAACCACAGCGGGTTAAAAATATCGGCTTGTCGGCGAAAAGCGATAAGAAGCTCACGTCTGATAATGCTATTAATAGTGCCAAACATGGTTAATCACCCAATTTAATTTTTCTAAGTTTTGGGTTGTCTGCGAACATGTCTTGGTGGGTGGTAAGCATAACAATGCCGCCACTTTCCGCATGCTGCAAAAACAGTGATTCAAGCACCTTTACGCCCTGCTTGTCTATTGCAGTGAGTGGTTCATCCAGAATCCAAAGTTTATGATCGCTTAACCACAATCTTGCTAACGCTACGCGTCGTTGTTGTCCGGCAGAAAGCTGACCGACAGGAACATCTTCACGCCCAGCCAGGCCCACTTTTGTTAACGCGTTATAAATTGTGTGTTTGTCATAAGGTTGACGTGAATGAATGCTTAGATAAAAACGTAGATTTTCGTAAGCAGTAAGCTCGCGTTTCACCCCAGTCTGGTGACCGAGAAAGAGTAAATCTTGGTGAAATAGATCCCGACTCGATTCAATCTCTTCACCATTCCAGCTTATGCTGCCGTTATCGCGATCACCAAGTCCGGTAATAATACGAAGCAGCGTGGTTTTGCCTGTACCATTTCTTCCTTCAATTTGAACTAACTCTCCGGAATTAATCGTAAAAGACAAAGATTCAAAGAGGACTCTTTCGTCTCTTATCGCTGTCAATTGAGATACTTCTAACATTTGTGGGATCACTAGATAAACTACGAAGGTGTATCTTACCACACCCTTTTCATCTCAAAACAGAATTAGACCTATACGAATCACGAAACTAAGTAAGAATCTGTTAATAATTAAGCATAACTCTTAGTAAATACCACTAAATGGTTACAAACACACATAAAAAAAGTGCCCTTAGGCACTTTTTCGTTTTTTGTTATCGTCTGCTACTGCGCTTTCGTTCCGCTGTTTTTCGTCTTTCGGGACTGCTTTCTAGCGGTGGTACCTTTTCCTTGCCGGCGATTTTATTTTGTAACGACATCATAAGTTCCGCTTCGGCTTTCGGCAGTTCACACTCTTCAATCAACTCGTTGACGTCAGCACCGAGTTGAACCATCTTACTCGCCCGAGAATACAGGCGACCATCATTGTCCGCTTGCTCTAGTTCGGTAATACGCTCGTTTAAATGCTGAATGATATCCTGCTGCTCACTGACACGTTGCCCAAGTCCTACCACAACGGATCTTACTTCCAACAACTGTTTATTGGTTTTTTGCAGCTCTTTATCTAAATGGCGGTTTTGTTGACGAAGATGCTCAGACGAGCGCGTTTGTCCACGCTTTAGTCGTAATAACGCTAAGCCTAAAAACAACAATATTAAGGCTATCGCTCCGGCAATCACCGGAGCACTGGTCATCCAACTCGTATCCATTATAGGTGAGCCATCTCATCCCATTCTTCATCGGTCAGTAGCTTGTTAAGGTCTACTAGGATAAGCAGCTTGCCATCACGGTTGCTGACACCTTGGATGAATTTAGCACTTTCATCTGTACCAACGCTTGGCGTAGTGTCAATTTCAGATGAACGCAAGTAAACAACTTCAGCCACGCTATCAACCAGAATACCGATGACTTGATGCTCAGATTCGATAACGATAATACGAGTATTATCCGTGATCTCGCCTTCCATCAAACCAAAGCGTGAGCGGGTATCAATAACTGTTACAACGTTACCACGTAGATTAATAATACCTAACACGTAATCAGGTGCACCTGGTACTGGCGCGATTTCAGTGTAACGCAGTACTTCACGTACTTGCATTACATTGATGCCGTAGGTTTCTTCTTCTAGTTGGAACGTCACCCACTGAAGCACTTCGTCGTTAGACTGCTCTTTTCTTACTTCTACTTCATTAGTTTGAGACATACCTTATCCTCTCTAAGCCTAAATCGGCATAAATGTTCTAACTATCTAGTGCTTTGACATCAAGCCCTGCATTAAGCATAGCTATCAATGCTTCAACATGGACCAAAGCACACATTTTTTCTTTAACCATTCCAGCAAGCCATGGGCGTTTACCCGCCGTTTCTCGCCAGCGTACCATTTCAGGGTTCAATGACTCGGTACCCATCAACTCAGTGGATGCCAAGCCCCACATGCTCTCACCGAGCATGACTATGTACTGATACTTTTCTTTGTGACTATCGTCTTTGAGCTTTTCAGCCATCACCCATTTTGCTGTATCCACAACATCCAGCTGAGCTTCACGACTGGTCTGAAGGCCTAAATACCAGTCTGGGCGACCGATAAGATGGTTCAGTTCAGCAATGCGGTGGATACCGCCAAGTTCATCAAGTGGAACGGCAAAAGTGACATTATTCACGTCAAAATACAGAACCTGAAAATCGCTTTCCCGCTGAGTCGAATGCCAAGTACCTAATCCACGATTGCCAGACTGTGTTTCAAGTTGAGGTTCAACGTCAGCGACGGTTTCAACATCCACTTGTGGCTGTTCAATTTCTACTTGAGGAGCGTCAAACTCTTGCTCAACAACAATGTCGGGCTCGGCAACAGTTTCAACCGCAATCTCTTCGATGTCCCACTCTTGAACTTCTTCGATCTGTGGCTTGGTTTGTACTTGAGCGATGTTGAGCGTATTTTGCTCCATCACTTCTTCAAGTTCTAACTCAGCGACAGGGTTGGTCGATTCAAGCTGTTTAAGCAGACGCTCGACATCATCTAACTTTGGTACTTCAATTTCCTCTGTTGGAAGACGGTAGTAACTCTTTTCTTCCACAGACTGAACTAACGGTTCTAACTCGATTGGCTCTAAATCAGGTTCAGGGACAACGGATAGTATTGATTCCTGCGTATCAATTTGTTGCTCGTCGCCTTCCATACTCTCTTCAAGGAGAGCAGAGAAGTAATCATCTAGCGCTTGTTCGCTTGAGAGCGATGAGTGGTTAGTCATCGATGGCCAACCTCTCTAGATGAATGAGCAACTGCTTGTAAGCAAACACGCCACGGCTACCTGAAGCAAAGTGCGACACCGGTAAGTGTTTTAAACTGGCATCTCTGAACTTAGTGTCTATCGGTACTGCCGATGACCAAACCTGACTTGGGTAATCTTTCTTCAACTGCTGTAGCGTCTGAAGTGAGGCGCGGGTACGTTTGTCATACATGGTCGGAACTATGGTGACCTTGAATGACTTATTGCGTGACTTTTGCATAATCGCCAGCGTACGTACCATGCGCTCTAGCCCTTTCATCGCTAGGAATTCAGTTTGCACCGGGATCAAAATACGATCACTTGCCGCAAGCGCATTGACCATCATAACGCCAAGAATCGGTGGGCAATCGATCAACACATAGTCATAGTGTCCTCTGATTGCCAATAACGCACGCTTGAGAATCAATCCCATACCACTTCTGTTGCCCATCACACGATCTAATGTCGCCAAAGACATGTGCGCAGGGATCAAATCGATACCTTCAATATCGGATCTCATCACTAATGGCATCACACTTTGCTCGGTGTACTCTTTTAGCTGAAACAGATCAAACAAGCTTGAGGCAACGGTGTCTGAATCGTAACCAAGGTAAGTGGTCAAAGACCCATGAGGGTCTGTATCAACTAAGAGAACTCGCTTACCTTGTTTACTAAGCAAACCAGCCAGCGTAATGGTGGTCGTCGTTTTACCAACCCCGCCTTTTTGGTTTGCTATACTCCATACAATCATGAATGACCTCTATGCTAGACCGACTTCGACTAACATACGCTCAGCAATTCGATCCAGCGGTAAATCTTCGGTAGAGATCCCCGCTTTTGCAACGGCTTGTGGCATGCCATAAACAACACAGCTTTCTTCATCTTGAGCCCAGATTGTCGCGCCTGCACTTTTCAGCATTCGTGCACCTTCTCGACCATCCGCACCCATCCCAGTCAACACCATTGACAGAACTTGGTTAGAGTAAATCTTAGCTGCGCTACCAAAGGTGACGTCCACACATGGTTTGTAGTTCATGCGGTCACCACCATCAATGACACGTAACTTGGCGGATCCAGGACGACCTTCAATCATCATCTGCTTACCACCTGGCGCCAAATAAGCGACACCCGGTTTTAATACATCGCCATCTTCCGCTTCTTTCACTTGAATCTTACATAGCGAGTTCAATCGGCTAGCAAAAGCGGCCGTAAATGTCGCTGGCATATGCTGAATGAGAACAATGGGATGAGGATAATTGCCAGGTAATTGTGTCAATATTTTTTGTAGCGCGACAGGGCCACCCGTAGAGGTGCCTATCGCAGTCAATTGATACTTCTTACCGCTCGCTTTAAATCGGGTTGCAACCGATGGTCTTGCCGCTGGCGTCGGAGCTGGACGAAGTGGTGTACGTCCTGTTGCCGGAGCAGGAGCTGTCGGCTTCGTCACCGCTGGTCTAACAACCGCACGTCGCATTGAAGCACGTTTAGAAGCAATCTGAATAACGCGCTGTTGTAGCAAGGAGACGGCTTCGTCACGGTTACGCGCAATGTCTTCAAACTTTTTAGGTAAAAAGTCCAACGCTCCCGCTTCAAGCGCATCTAACGTTGCCTTCGCACCGTCATGAGTCAGCGATGAAAACATTAAGATAGGTACAGGACACTTAGCCATAATCTCTCGAACGGCGGTGATGCCGTCCATGACCGGCATCTCTATATCCATCGTTATGACATCTGGCTTGATAGTTAACGCTTTTTCAACCGCTTCCTTACCGTTAGTGGCAACATCGATGACCTCCAACCTTGCCTCAGCGTTAATTATTTCACTCACGCGACGACGGAAGAAACTCGAATCATCAACTACTAATACTTTGATCGCCATATTTGTCCTTCTATATCTCGCGATTTAGATTCGCGAAGCAGCGGCATACTGCTTAAGCAAATCTGGTACATCTAGAATAAGTGCAATGTGACCGTCACTAGTGATTGTCGCACCCGCCATACCCGGCGTTCCTTGTAGAAGATTATCTAGAGGTTTAATCACGACCTCTTCTTGACCTATCAAGGTGTCGACGACAAAACCAACACGCTGGCTACCAATTTGCACAATAACCACATGACCATGGCCTTTACGCAGTTCAACTTTACCCGCTCGAGGTGCCAGCCAATTTTGTAGATAGAACAGTGGAATAGATTTCTCACGAACGATGATTGTCAACTGACCATCAACAACGTTTGTACGGCTCAGGTCTAAATGGAAAATTTCATTCACACTCGCTAACGGTAGTGCAAACGGGTGACCCGCAACGCCTACCATTAGAGTTGGTAGAATCGCCAGTGTTAACGGTACCTTGATAGTGATCTTGGTGCCTTTGCCCATTTCTGAGTCAATATCGATAGAGCCATTGAGGGTATTGATCGCCGTTTTCACTACGTCCATACCTACACCACGACCCGAGATATCGGAGATTTGCTCCTTACTTGAGAAACCAGGCATAAAGATGAGGTTGAAACACTCTTTATCCGTCAATCGTGATGCTGCGTCTTCGTCCATCATTCCGCGTTTAACGGCGATGCCACGAAGTTTATCAGGGTCCATACCACTACCATCGTCAACGATAGCCAGTTCAATATGGTCACCTTCTTGAGATGCAGATAGGATCACTTTACCTGTTCTTGGTTTTCCTGAAGCAACGCGCGCCTCTGGCATTTCAATGCCGTGGTCAACTGAGTTTCTCACCAAGTGAATCAATGGGTCCGCTAGCGCTTCAACAAGGTTTTTATCAAGATCCGTCTCTTCTCCACGCATCTCTAACGTGATGTCTTTGTTCAAGCTACGTGCTAAGTCGCGGACAACGCGTGGAAAACGGCCAAATACTTTTTTGATTGGCTGCATACGCGTTTTCATGACCGCGCCCTGTAGGTCAGCAGTCACTACGTCTAGGTTTGCTACCGCTTTAGACATCTCTTCGTCGTTGCTATTCAAGCCCAAACTCAGCAGTCGGTTACGTACCAATACCAATTCACCCACCATGTTCATGATGATGTCTAGTGTCGAGGTATCAACACGAACGGTCGCTTCTGCCTGAGGCTTTTTAGCTTGAGTCGCCGGAACTGGGGCTTCTTTCTTCGCTGGCGGTTTAGGTTGTTCTTTTGGCGCAGTCGCTACCGCTGGTTGTGGCGCCGCAGCTGGTTTGACTGGGGCAGCCGGTGCAGGGTTAGAGGCAGCAGGCTTAGTCGCCGCATCTAGCTCTTCAATTGACGGGCCTTTGCCTGAACCATGAAGATCGTCAAGAAGTCTCTCAAACTCTTCATCGGTCATTAGATCGCTATCGCCAGCCATAGATGGGGCTGCTGGTGCAGGCGCAGGCGGCGGGGTCGGAGCATCACTCTCTCCTGGCGCTTTACCTACACCGTGTAATTCATCGAGCAGTTTCTCAAATTCATCATCGGTGATATCACCACTCATCTCTGCACTCACCGCAGGAGGTGGTGTCGCTGGTGCAGCTGGTTTGCTGGCAGATGTGCCAGGAGCACTTCCTGCACCGTGAAGCTCATCTAACAGTCTTTCGAATTCGTCTTGAGTAATTTCATCGATAGATCCCGCAGAGACGTCAGCTTTAGGTGCCGGTGTTTCAATGACGGGCTCAGGGATAACAGGCTCGGCTTGAACGGTTTCTTCAATAACAGGGGGAGCGGAGACTGCTTCATCAGCGGATGCAGGCTTGCTTAAGCGATGCAATTCATCCAACAGATCTTGTTCTGCACGTGGCAACGGTTCTCTATCTTGTACAGCTCGGAACTGTTCATTGACCGTATCCAGCGCTTTAAGCATTGTATCCATAAGGCTAGCATCAACGTGACGCTGGCCATTACGCAGGATATCGAACACGTTTTCTGCACCGTGACAAGTATCAACGAGTTCAGTCAACGACAGGAACCCTGCACCACCTTTAACAGTATGGAAACCACGGAAAATGGCATTTAATAGATCTTTATCTTCAGGATTATTTTCTAGTTCAACCAACTGCTCTGAGAGTAGTTCTAGAATTTCTCCCGCTTCGACTAAAAAGTCCTGAAGAATGTCTTCGTCTAAATCGTAGCTCATATGTTACCTCTAAAACCCAAGACTTGAGAGTAAGTCGTCGACTTCGTCTTGTGATGAAACCGCATCATCCCTTTCTTGAGGATTAAGGATAGGTCCCTCAGGGTCTGTCGATGCTTTGTTCTTGTTATGTGCACTTTGTTCCAACTGACTAGAACCAAACGCAGTCAGAATTTCGACTAATCTACCTTCAACTTCGTTGACTAAGGTAATCACACGTCGAATGATCTGCCCGGTTAGATCTTGAAAGTCTTGAGCCATTAGAATCTCTGTTAGCTGTCCCCTAAGTTCAGAGCTATCACCTTCCACTTCCCCTAACAGGTCGTCGATTCGGTGACACAGAGCTTTAAATTCGGCGAGCTCTATTCGACCATGCATCAGTTCATTCCATTGAGGACGAACTTGCAAAAGCCCATTATGCAGGTTGTCCGCAATGGGTAGACAACGGTCTACTGCATCCATGGTTTTATTCGCGGCGACTTCGGTCTTATCAATGACGTACTGGAGGCGATCCCTTGCATCTGGGATTTCGTCATTGGCGATCTCGCTCATTCGCTCATCAACGCTAAAGTGTTTAATTGACTCATGTAAGTCACGAGTCAATTCCCCAATTTCTTGTAGCATCGGATTTGAGATGTTTTCGTATATGTCTTTAACAAGAAGATCCGCTTCTTGTTGTTGACCATCTTCTAATAGCTCGACGAGCTGCTTTGCCTGTTCTAATGAAATCATTCTGAATTGGCCTTTCACGCTATTCAGTCAATACCTTGACTATAAGCGCTCAAAAATCTTATCTAGTTTTTCTTTTAATGTAGCAGCAGTAAACGGTTTAACGATGTAGCCGTTAACACCCGCTTGAGCAGCTTCAATGATTTGCTCACGTTTAGCTTCAGCCGTGATCATCAACACTGGTAAGTGTTTTAGCTCATCGTCAGCTCGAATATGCTTTAGAAGGTCAATACCTTGCATACCTGGCATATTCCAGTCTGTCACGACAAAGTCGAACTCACCTTTTTTTAACATAGGTAACGCCGTTAAGCCGTCATCCGCTTCTTGGGTATTATTGAAACCCAAATCACGAAGTAAGTTCTTAACGATACGGCGCATTGTTGAGAAGTCATCAACAATAAGGATCTTCATGTTTTTATTCAAAATTGCCTCCACTGAGTTCGAGATCAGTGATTTTTACTCATTATTTGTCCATGCACTCAACTTTGTGCGTAGACGCTGCATTGATTGGCTTAGTATTTGGCTAACGCGTGACTCGCTAACACCAATTACTTCACCGATTTCTTTTAAGTTTAACTCTTCATCGTAATAAAGCGAAAGTACTAAAGCTTCTCTCTCTGGTAGAGATTTAATCGAGTCTATCAAGGCCTTGCGGAAATATTCATCAGCGACACCCTGAAAAGGTGCATTCTCTTCGTCACTATCATCGGATGTAATGACGTCTTCTGAAACTCCGAGGTCTTCAATCCCGACCAAACGTGAACAGTTAATATCCGTTAATATCGTATGGTATTGCTCTAGGCTAATGCCCATGTGCTGAGCGACTTCTGTATCGCTGGGGTCACGGTTTAATTGCCCTTCTAACTCTGAAATGGCTTGGCTTACTTCTCGGTTGTGCTTATGCACTGACCGAGGAACCCAGTCTCCACGGCGAATATCGTCGAGCATCGCACCGCGAATTCGGATACCCGCATAAGTTTCAAAGCTCGCCCCTTTACTACCGTCGTAGTTTTTCTGGGCTTCGAGCAATCCGATCATCCCCGCTTGAATAAGGTCTTCTACTTGCACACTTGGCGGTAATCGCCCTAGCAAATGATGAGCAATACGTTTCACCAACACCGAGTATTTCTCTAAAAATACCCGCTGGCTGTTTTGGTTTGCGTACTGTTCATAGGTCAACGCCTTATTCACCAAATGGTTCCTCTAACATCTCTGGTCTATTCAGTAAGCGTTCGACAAAAAACTCAAGATGTCCACTCGGTGTTTTCGGAATTGGCCAAGTTAGTGCTTTGCTTGCCAATGAGCCGATTGCTAATGCCGCTGGAGATCTTGGAAATGCGTCGACAACAATCTTTTGCTTTTTCACTGCTTGTCTAACTTTATCATCCAACGGAATACATGCTACGAGCTCAAGGCTCACATTCAAGAATCGCTCTGTGACCAAGGTCAACTTTGCGAACAATTCTCTTCCTTCTCGGTAGCTTCTGACCATATTTGCAACAATTTTAAATCGTTGTACCTGATGGTCTTTGCTCAATAGTTTAATTAAAGCATAAGCATCAGTGATCGATGTGGGTTCATCACAAACAACCACAACCACATCTTGCGCTGCACGAGAAAAGCTGACAACCATATCGGAAATACCTGCTGCGGTGTCAATGAGCAGCACGTCCATTTCATCTTCCAAGCTACCAAATGCTCGGATCAGTCCAATATGTTGTGCGTGCGACAACTCTGTCATCGATTGAGTACCGGAGGTTGCTGGAATAATTTTAATTCCATGCGGCCCTTCTACAATCGCATCTTTGAGTTCGCATTCACCAGCAAGCACGTGGCCAAGGTTTTTCTTAGGTCGAATGCCAAGCATTACGTCGACATTAGCCAGACCAAGGTCCGCATCGAGTACCATGACTTTCTTACCTTGGCGAGCCATCGAAATAGCCATTCCCAACGTTACATTTGATTTACCAACACCGCCTTTACCACCCGTCACTGAAATGACCTTTGTTAAAGAAGGCTGCGTTAAACGGCGCAATCCGCTAGCTTGGTCTTGTATCATAATTTTCGTCATAATCGTCCGCCGCCTAGAACCTCTCCGCTTCACTATTCCAGTAGTGAGGTTCATCATCTGTCGACTTCTCAAGTAATTCATTTGCTTTAGCGACCATATATTTTGGTTGCGCTATAACAATGTCTTCAGGAACTCGTTGTCCATTCGCGATATAAGCCACTGGCAGCGCGTTTTGCACTGTGACACTGACAAACTCACCTAAACTCAGTGACTCATCTAGCTTAGTCATAATGCATCCAGACAACGGGATACGTTTAAAGTGATCAATCGTTTCCTGCAGTACTTTTCGCTGTGCAGTAGCAGGTAAAACTAGGTAGCTGTGGATCATCTCTCCACTCTCATGCATCAAGGTGTCTAATTGTTCCGACAGTCTTACATCACGCTGACCCATACCCGCCGTATCAACAAGAATTAGGCGACGATTTCTTAACTGATATATTACATCGGCTAACTCTTTGGAATCTTTAGCGACTTTTACTGGACATCCCATAATTCGTCCATAAATCGCAAGTTGCTCATGCGCACCAATACGGTAAGTATCGGTTGAAACCAACGCAACGTTATCTGCGCCGTATTCCATCGCGGCTCGCGCCGCTAGCTTGGCCACTGTGGTTGTTTTGCCCACACCTGTTGGACCTAACAGAGCAACAACGCCTCCTCGTTTAAGGATATCTTGCTTAGCAATAGGAATTTGATCGGACACTAGCCCCAGTAACGCCTTCCATGCCTTGGTTGGTGGCGTATCTTCTGGGATATAGCAAGCTAACTGGTCAGCAAGATCAGATGACACGCCCATGCGCTCAAGACGTTTGATCAACATAGCACGCAAAGGTTCTCTACGTTCGACCTCTTGCCACATAAGTCCCGAAACCTGATGTTCCAAAAGACGACGAATAGAGGTCATCTCTTCTTTCATCTCTTCTAGGTCTTCGTTGGCGACGACGTTTTCAGGCTGTCGGGAACGCTCATAACGAGTTGGATCGAGCTTTGCCGCTGGCTTTTGAATTCTGCGGTCTTCGGCAATCAATCTCGCTAAAGGCGAATCTTGCTGAATTTGAACATTTTCGCGATCACCATAACGTGCTGCATTTTGCCGTTGTAGCAGCGCCGATAGGGAGTCTGGATTGCTCTCCTCATCACGACCATCCGTTGCCGATTTACCATTGCTGTACTGTTTAAGCATGCTGGCAAAACGCTTGGTCATGGATCGACCCGAATCTGCTTGCGATTGGAGACTGACTCGATCTTCATCTAACGTTCTATTCGAAGCAGGCAAACTCGCCGGAGCCTGACGAACGGGTGCATGTCGTGGATTCGAGTTGTAGCTGTTACTAGAACGATTCGCTCCATCGCCATCAACCGCGGCGACGATTTCTACTCCACCCGCGACTTTTTTGTTCGACATGATTACCGCATCATCACCAAGTTCTCCTTTGACTTGGAGCAGGGCTGTGCGCATGTCTTTGGCAAAAAATCGTTTAATTTTCAAATTATGTTCCGTATATCAACGCATTAGAACTAGTTGCCGACAGCTTGAACAATGCGAATTTGTTTCTCGTCAGGGATTTCTTGATAAGAGAGTACTCTTAACGAAGGAATCGTGTTTTTGACAAATTTGGCTAATGTAGAGCGTAGTACACCTGATGTCAGAAGGACTGCTGGCTCGCCTTTAAGTTCTTGCTCTTGTGTTGCATGACTTAAAGAAGATTGTAGTCGTTCTGCGAGACCTGGTTCAATTCCTGCGGATTCTCCTCCAGACGCCTGCATGGTCTGATGCAAGATTTGTTCCAGCTCAGGAATAAGGGTAATCACGGGCAACTCAGGCTCTATACCATTGATTTCCTGAACAATTAGTCGCTTAAGTGCAATACGAACAGCGGCGGTCAGGATGTCAGGTTCTTGACTCTTACTGGAGTATTCGGACAAGGTTTGAACTATGGTTCGGATGTCCCTGATCGGTACCGCCTCATTGAGTAGATTTTGCAGCACTTTTACGACAACACCCAATTGAAGCTGGTCTGGTACAAAACTCTCCACCAGCTTAGGCGTGCTGCGTCCGAGCATTTCGAGAAGATTCTGCACTTCTTCGTGACCAATGAGCTGAGATGCATTGTTGGTGAGCAGTTGACTCAAGTGAGTCGCCAGTACGGTTGACGAATCGACAACGGTATATCCGAGCGCCTGTGCATGCTCTCGTTGCTCTTCACGAATCCAAACCGCTTCGAGGCCGAACGCTGGGTCAATCGTCGGCTCTCCGTCAATCATTCCATAGACTTGACCTGGGTTGATTGCCAGTTCCATATCCGGTCTGATTTCTGCTTCACCTACCGCGACACCCATAAGGGTAATTCGATAGCTGTTCGGTGTCAGCTCAAGGTTGTCACGAATATGTACTGCTGGGATTAAGAAACCAAAATCTTGAGAGAGTTTTTTTCTTACCCCTTTCACTCGTTCTAACAGCTCACCACCTTGGTCTCGGTCAACAAGCGGGATCAAACGATAGCCAACTTCAAGCCCAACAATATCGACGGGCTGAACATCATCCCATGACAGTTCCTTAGGCGTTGGCGAATCTTGTTCGGTCGTGGTTGGAAGTGATGTTTTTTCCGCAGCGCGTTTCTGCTTGTAATTAATCCAGTATGCGCCGCCCGCAGCCAACGATGCCAATAACAGGAAAGCAAAGTGCGGCATTCCCGGTACAATCCCCATAACACCCAGAATACCAGCGGTGATCATTAGTGCTTTAGGGTTGTCGAACATCTGGAACACGACCTGTTGGCCCATGTCTTCATCGGTATTTTGGCGCGTCACCATAATCGCCGCTCCGATAGAGAGCAATAGCGACGGTATTTGAGCAACCAAACCATCACCGATCGTCAGTAGCGTATAGATTTCTATCGCTTCACCAAAGCCAAGTCCGTATTGCACCATACCAATCGACAAACCGCCGATGATGTTGATGAATAAGATCAAGATACCCGCTATCGCATCACCTTTAACAAATTTTGACGCACCGTCCATCGAACCATAAAAGTCTGCTTCTTTGGTGACTTCCTGACGTCTTGTTCTTGCTTGGTCTTGGTCAATCAGGCCTGCATTAAGATCGGCGTCGATTGCCATTTGTTTACCCGGTAACGCGTCCAAGGTAAAGCGAGCACTAACTTCTGAAATACGTCCCGCACCTTTAGTAACAACCATAAAGTTAATGATCATCAAAATGAGGAACACCACCAAACCGACCGCATAGTTACCACCGATAACGACACTACCAAACGCTTCAATGACGCTACCTGCGGCGCCAGCACCCTCGTGACCATAGAGTAGAACAACACGGGTAGAAGCAACGTTAAGAGCAAGCCTCAAGAGGGTTGCAATCAGCAGCACGGTAGGAAAAGCAGCAAAATCGAGCGGTCTTCGGGTGTAAACCGTTACCAGTAGTACCACCATGGCCAACGCGATATTGAAGGTGAAAAACAAGTCGAGCAGGAAGGCAGGAATTGGCAATATAACCATCGCCAACGTAGCCAAAACCATGACTGGTGCACCAATCGCTGGCATAGCACGTTGTGGAATCGAAGGCAGCTTGTCAGCAAACGGCAGGGAAAACTTCATAGTTAGGTAGCTACAATATTGGATAAAAAGAACAATTTGGTTTGACTATGCAATATCCAGTCCATTAATCCTGTCAAATTTATGGCTGAGGGATGGGCAACCAAACACCCACCAGGTTGACGCGAAGAGACGTTAGGCATACACAGCGACCAAATTCAAAAAAACTGGGCTGAAGTACGCCACAAACGAACTATGGGTGGATATTAAACATCAACTCGCCAGTTAATTTCTGTGGCGAGTAGTCAATAGACACGAGACCCGATGTCGGAAACATTGGCGGAATCATATCCGTAACAAACTCAGCGGTTAGATAACCAACGAGAGGAAGGTGCGAAACAATCAGAACACTCTCCAATTTGTGTAGATCAACCAATGCAGCAACGTAATCGGCTACCTGTTCAGAATCACCGTAAGGGGTGATGTCAGGGCATGTCTCTACATGATCAGTTGTGAAGCAAGCTGAGATTTCTTGCCAAGTTTGCTGCGCTCTAATGTAAGGGCTTACAAGTACTCGGTCAAAGTGAGCGCAACCTTTATCCGCACAGACTCGGGCTACCGCTAGCGATGCACTTCTGCCGCGCTCCGTCAGCTCTCGTTGCTCATCACTTTCAGCAAAATGTTCCGCTTCTCCATGACGCATAATGAAAATTTTCATGGCTTATTCCTAATGCTATCCCCGCATTACACATCGATGCGGTTATTGTTATGTGGCTGCTTGTATGGCAGCTTGATTTATTATTGTGTGACGATGTTTCTTAGCCACGATAGTTTGTTGAGCTATGAATAATTATATCAACTCCAAGATGAAAGACTCTGACTTTCTTAACACTCTTTAAAGTCAGATCATTCTATTTCTATCACTCATTTTGCTCATATTTCTCAAACAGATAGTTTGCAGTCAGCGGTATCCGAGTCATAATTACCCTATCGCTCATAGTAGCATCGCTTAATTTCCGGAGAATGTATCGTGCACATTAGTCCAAATGATACCAATCAATACCGTTACTTAACTCTGACTAATGGCATTCGAGTATTATTGATCCACGATAACAGTGCGCAGAAATCCGCAGCGGCATTAGCAGTCAATGTTGGTCACTTCGACGACCCCGTCGAACGAGAAGGGTTGGCGCATTATCTCGAACACATGCTATTTCTCGGCACAGAAAAATACCCGAAAGTTGGCGAATTCCAAAGTTATATTAACCAGCATGGCGGCAGCAACAATGCTTGGACGGGAACAGAACATACGTGTTTCTTTTTTGACGTTTCACCCAATGCCTTTGCAACCGGTCTCGATAGGTTCAGTCAATTTTTTACCGCCCCGCTATTTAATCCGGAAGCCTTGGACAAAGAGCGCCAAGCCGTTGAATCAGAGTACAAACTCAAATTAAATGACGATTCTCGCCGTCTTTATCAAGTTCAAAAGGAGCTGGTCAATCCCGAGCATCCCTTTAGTAAATTTTCGGTGGGTAACCTCGAAACTCTGGGGGATAGAGAGGGCAAATCAATTCGAGATGAGATCGTCGCTTTTCATTTCGAGCAGTATTCAGCCGATTTGATGACGCTAGCCATCACAGGGCCTCAAGGTCTCGACCAACTCGAATCTTGGTGTATTGAAAAATTCACAGCCATTCCGAATCATAAACTCGTCAATAAAGAGATTACCGCTCCTTATTGCCAAGAGGATTCGACGGGCATCTTGGTTAACATTGAACCGATAAAAGAGATACGCAAACTCATACTGACGTTCCCAATGCCAAGCATGGATCAGTATTACCAATCTAAACCCCTCACCTATTTCGCTCATTTATTGGGTTACGAAGGCAGTGGTAGCCTAATGATGGCTCTCAAAGAGCAAGGTTGGATTACCTCTTTATCAGCCGGAGGCGGTACCAGTGGTAGTAACTATCGCGAGTTTTCAGTGAGTTGTGCGTTAACGCCAAAAGGACTCGATCATACCGACGACATTATCCAAGCGGTATTCAGTTACCTTGCACTGATTAAGGAACATGGGATGGCAGAGTGGCGCTACCTTGAGAAACAGGCCGTTCTTGAGTCCGCCTTCCGTTTCCAAGAACCGACTCGACCGCTCGATTTAGTCAGCCATTTAGTGATAAACATGCAGCACTATCGTGAGCAGGATGTGATCTATGGTGACTTCATGATGAATCACTATGATCCTGAGCTTCTGACCTCACTATTAGACTATTTTACGCCTGAAAATTTACGAGCGACTCTCGTCGCAAAGGGTTATGACTACCCAAATAGAGCAAAATGGTATTTTACGCCCTACGGTGTTACGCCACTCTCAGCCGAACAAAAAGCGTTTTTCAGAGAAAACAGCAGCCTAAGCTTTGCTCTACCGGATAAAAACCCATTTATTTGCTTTGATTTAGATCCGAAGCCGTTAGAGACACCGCACGAAACGCCACAGGTGCTGGAAGAGCTACCCGGATTCAAACTCTGGCACCTGCAAGACACGGAATTTCGTGTGCCTAAAGGGGTCATCTACATTGCGATAGACAGCCCTCATGCGGTCGCCAATCCACGTAACATTGTTAAAACGCGCCTTTGCGTCGAGATGTTCCTCGATAGCCTAGCAACCAACACATACCAAGCTGAGATCGCGGGTATGGGCTACAACATGTATGCCCATCAAGGTGGCGTAACCCTCACCATTTCTGGTTTTAGTCAAAAGCAGCCTGAATTGATGAGATTGATCCTCAGTCGCTTCGCTCAACGGGACTTTAGCGAAACTCGCTTTGACAACATAAAACAACAGCTTTTAAGAAACTGGTTGAATTCGGCTCAAGATCGCCCTATATCGCAACTGTTCAATGCATTAACTGGCATTTTGCAGCCAAACAATCCCCCCTATGCTGTTCTGGTAGAGGCGTTGGAAACCATCAATGTCGATGAACTGTCTAGTTTCGTTGATTCGATTCTGGCTGAGCTGCATGTTGAAATGTTTGTCTATGGGGATTGGACCAAGGCAGACGCTTTGTCTCTCGGCACGACGTTAAAAGATGCTTTGAGAGTGCAAAATCAGCAGTATGAAGAAGCGCTGAGACCATTGGTCATGTTAGGCAAGAATGGCTCATTCCAACGAGAAGTGTTTTGTGACCAAGAGGATTCAGCCACCGTTCTTTACTACCAATGCGACGACACCAGCCCTCGCAGCATTGCACTTTATTCACTTGCAAATCACTTGATGTCTGCGACCTTCTTCCATGAAATTCGCACGAAGCAGCAGCTAGGATATATGGTTGGGACGGGCAACCTGCCACTTAATCGCCATCCAGGTATCGCGCTATATGTACAATCACCCAATGCAGCGCCTGCGGAACTGATTCGTTCCATTGATGAGTTCCTCAATGCATTTTACATGGTATTGTTAGAACTCAATGAATATCAATGGCATAGCAGCAAGCGAGGCTTATGGAACCAGATAGCCATGCCTGACACAACACTGCGCGGTCGCGCTCAGCGACTATGGGTAGCGATTGGCAATAAAGATATTGAATTCAATCAAAGAGACTTAGTCCTTGATGAGTTGAAGAGACTAACCAGAACAGACATGATTCGGTTCGTGGTCAATGAACTCAAACCAAGAACCGCAAATAGGCTCATAATGCACACACAAGGTAATGCGCATCATGAGTCCGAGAAGCTAGACTTAGGCCTAGAGATTGGTTCGATCGAAGAGTTTCAACTCAGGCCTAAAGATGTCGAGTTAGGCTGATTGTTCAGACTCAACAATGCTCTTTAATGAGTGCGGGTGTAACTTGATGCACACCCCTTGATATTTGAATGCTACTGTTGGGTTATTTAAGCGCTCCCCCTCGCCTTTCGGGCTTGAGAGTTTTACTTTCACGCCCTTATCTGCAAGGCTGTCCCAAGCAAGACTTAGTTGAGGAAATTGTTGCTGAATATCAGCTAAGTACTCTTCCGCTGTCGTTGCTTGTGACGGAATCACAAACTCTACATGTTCCCAGCTCTGCTCAGGATACGTCTTACCCTCAGCAGGATATGGCAGTTCCAAACACTCAATCGTCCAATCTAAACCTTTCACAGGTGTATCAAACTGAATCACGATGATCGGACGACCATTAATCTCAGCTTCAGAGATAACTTTTCCCTCTTTTTGCCACTCTTGATGTGCTAATTCGGCTAACTCGCGGTCGTTAATACGTAACGCGATATGATCCGCTTGGAAAGGCGCAAGATTTATATGCAAGATATCGCTTAAACTCTGAATTTTATGCATAAATTGTTCGAGGTTCAGTTTCATCTGCGCAGGCATTAATTGCGCGTTTTTCAGCTGCTGTGACATTTTGGGGTATCCAATGCGTTGATTTTCCCCCAATACTAACAAGATCGTCAGGAAAAGTAGAAAATTTCCCAGTTCACTCCCTATAAGCGCAGCAATAAAGTTGGTATTATGTGCGCCAAATTTATGAACTAGATCGAGATATGCATTCATTCCACTCAGTGGATATTATCCAGTGATTGTGCGTTAAGCATCCGGATAACTAAGAATGCATAGCCAACCAATTCCCAGAATTGAAGGAAGCGCGTGTGAATATCCAAGCACTTATTAATGACAAAGTATCTCAGGCTCTTGAAGCCGCTGGCGCACCTGCAGGAAGTCCTGCGGCGGTTCGCCAATCTGCAAAACCTCAGTTTGGTGATTACCAAGCAAACGGCGTAATGGGCGTTGCAAAAAAACTTGGTACTAACCCACGCGAGTTTGCACAGAAAGTATTGGATGTTCTGGATCTTGAAGGTATCGCGAGCAAGACTGAAATCGCTGGTCCTGGTTTTATTAACATTTTCCTAAGCGAAGATTTTCTGGCTAAGCAAGCTGACGCAGCACTAGCGGATAGCCGTCTTGGTGTGGCTGCTGAAGCGCAACAGACTATTGTTGCCGACTACTCAGCGCCTAACGTTGCTAAAGAGATGCACGTTGGCCACCTACGTTCAACCATCATCGGTGATGCTGTTGTTCGTACACTAGAATTCCTAGGTCACAAAGTTATTCGCGCTAACCATATCGGTGACTGGGGTACTCAGTTCGGTATGCTTATCGCTAACCTTGAGCGTGTTCAGAAAGACGCGGGCGAAGTGTCAATGGAACTTGCTGACCTAGAAGCGTTCTACCGTGAATCTAAGAAACTGTACGATGAAGACGAAGAGTTCGCAGTTAAGGCTCGTAACTACGTAGTTAAACTACAAAGTGGTGATGAATTCTGCGGCGAAATGTGGAAGAAACTGGTTGATATCACAATGATTCAGAACCAGCGTAACTACGACCGCCTAAACGTATCACTGACTCGTGATGACGTAATGGGTGAAAGTATGTACAACGACATGCTTCCTGGCATCGTTGCAGACCTAAAAGAAAAAGGTTTGGCTGTCGAAGATGACGGCGCACAAGTTGTATTCCTAGAAGAGTACAAGAACAAAGATGGCGACCCAATGGGCGTTATCATCCAAAAACGCGATGGCGGCTTCCTATATACCACTACCGACATTGCATGTGCTAAATACCGCTACGAAGAGCTTGGTGCGGACCGCGTGCTTTACTTCATCGACTCTCGTCAGCATCAGCACCTAATGCAAGCTTGGACGATCGTTCGCAAAGCCGGTTACGTACCTGAAGAGGTCACTCTAGAGCACCACGCGTTTGGCATGATGCTGGGTAAAGATGGTAAGCCATTTAAGACTCGTGCAGGTGGTACTGTTCGCCTTGCTGACCTCCTTGATGAAGCAGAAGAGCGTGCAGCGAACCTGATTGAATCGAAAAACCCTGACCTAGCATCTGAAGAGAAGCAAAAAATTTCTACGACTGTTGCAATGGCGGCGGTTAAGTATGCAGATCTTTCTAAGCACCGTACTACAGACTACGTGTTTGACTGGGACAACATGCTAGCGTTTGAAGGCAACACTGCGCCTTACATGCAATATGCTTACACTCGTGTATCTTCGATCTTCGCTAAAGCAGGCATCTCTATGGATGACCTAGGCGGCGAAATCAAAGTCACCGACGAGAAAGAGAAAGCCCTGATCGCGAAACTCCTCCAGTTTGATGAAGCGGTGCAGTCAGTTGCTCGAGAAGGTCAACCACATATCATGTGTAGCTACCTGTTCGAACTAGCGGGTCAGTTCTCTAGTTTCTACGAGGCATGTCCAATTCTTAACACTGAAGACGAATCTGTTAAACAGAGCCGTCTCAAGCTAGCCGCATTAACGGCTAAGACGATTAAGCAAGGTCTATCGCTACTAGGTATCGAAACTCTAGAACGTATGTAAGAGTTTCGAGTTTCGAGTTTCGAGTTTCGAGTTTCGAATAAATTTGAAAGGTTGACGTGAAAGCGTCAACCTTTTGTTTTATCTGACGTATACTGATGTCGTTAACACAATATCGGACAACAACAATGAGCTTCGAACTTCATCCTCAACTGGCAAAGGACACCACAGTCATTGGTCACTTTCCTCTGTGTGTGGCACTTTTACATCGCGACAATGCCGTACCTTGGGTCATTTTGGTGCCTAAACGCGCCAATCTCAAAGAACTGCATCACCTCCCGATGCAAGAACAACAGCAGTTTCTATTAGAATCTCAAGCCGTTAGCCAAGCTTTGGAGGCCACGTTTCAGCCGGATAAACTCAACTTGGGTGCATTGGGAAACATGGTACCTCAACTGCATATCCATCATATCGCCCGTTTTAAACAGGATGTTGCTTGGCCTGGCCCGCTTTGGGGGAACACTTCTGGTCAGTTCCGCAGCGAAGAAGAGCAAGCAGAGCTGCAAACACGCATCGGCAATGTATTATCACTAAGTAGCTTGTTCCAGCGCGGTTAAACATTCAAATCGTTTCGAATACAAAAAAACCGTTCGCTATGAACGGTTTTTTATTGTCACTCAGTGTCGTCTACATGGTCACAGTCAAAGCGAGCGCATTAGGATCCACTTTGGTATACCTAACCCTCATAACGTGCTTCGCGGCGTTAGTATCAACAAGGCGAGAAATCACCCCTTTACGAATCCAAACGGATAGCATGGCGTCAACACCATCTTCACTTAATCCGAACTTTTTTGCCAGTTCGCGTTGGGAGACACTGCCCTGCTGATCAATAAACTGCTTTAACTCTGCCAGTATCATGCAATTTGCGCCTCTAACTGTTCTACTTGCTTGTTACCCACAACTTTTAGCGCTCGGTAGGTAACAAAGCCAGCCAAAATAATCGCTGAGATCCATGCTGCGCTCATGACTGGATGATCGCCAAAGTGTGTCACTTGGTAATAAAGAGCAGCGCTACCATAAGCAAGTCCCATGGTCCAAACAGCAATAAAACGAGCATACTTGACCCCAAACTCACGAACGTATGCGCCCATGGCAGCAACACATGGAGTGTAAAGCAGGATAAAGATAAGATAAGCAAACGCTGCATTACCGGACACAAAGTGTCCTTTTAAGTTACCAAAGATAGACACATCCACCTCTTGTTCTTCTGCAACTGCATTGCTGTCAGACAAATCGCCAACTTCAATACCTAATGGGTCTGAGAAGCTCAGTCCTGCAAGATTTTCGGGAATCGACATCACGGCTTCCTCAAGGCTAGCCATCAAGTCGTATTCACCCGCTTCTTCATTACTTGGCGCATATAGGCTGTTCAGCGTACCGACCACGGCCTCTTTTGCAAAAATGCCAGTAATGATACCAACGGTTGCAGGCCAGTTGTCTTGTTCGATACCAATTGGCGCAAAGACTGGCGTGACTACTTTTGATACGGTAGATAGCACCGAATTTTCACTGTCTTGGTTGCCGAAGCTTCCATCCGTACCAACGGAGTTTAGGAAGCTTAGAATTGTGACAACAACCACGATGGTTTTCCCCGCCCCCATAACGAAACGCTTCAACTTCTGCCACGTTTTAATCACCACATTACGTATTGTTGGCAATTCGTAATCAGGCATTTCCATCACCAAGCTGTCACTCGAACCTGGGTAGAGGGTGTTTTTAAGCACAAGTCCGGTAATAACTGCCGCGACAATACCTAATAGATATAGTGAAAACACCACGTTTTGACCGCTTTCAGGGAAGAATGCCGCGGCAAAAAGTGCATATACGGGCAGACGAGCACCACATGACATAAACGGCGCCATTGAAGCCGCTAGCTTACGCTCACGTTCCTGATCGAGGGTACGGGTTGCCATAATAGACGGTACATTACAGCCGAAGCCAAGCACCAAAGGCACAAATGCCTTACCCGGCAAACCTATTTTTTGCATCACTTTATCAAGTACGAATGCTGCTCGAGACATGTAGCCCGAGCTCTCTAGCACAGCGAGGAACAGATAGAGACAGGCGATCACTGGGACAAAGGTCGCTACGGTTTGCACACCGCCACCTACGCCGTCAGCAATCAACGTCACTAACCAAACCGGCAAGTGATCATCAAGCAAGTAATGCCCACCATCAACCAGTAGTGCGCCAACACCAATATCAAAGAAATCAATGAAAGCACTACCAATGTTGATCGAGAACATGAACATTAAGTACATAACAACAAAGAAGAAAGGAACGCCGATCCATTTATTCAAAATAACCTTGTCGACTCGCTCAGTGAAGCTATGACTTAATTTACCTTCACTTCGGCGCACCTTCTGACATTGCTGATGAAGAAACGTATATTTTACGTCCGCCACCAACAAGTCGATATCCAGCTCAGCTTTGCGCTGCTCTGCAACGATGGTCTCGCGGCTAAGTTGCGGTAATGAGTTGAGCACCAACAGATCGTTTTCAAGCGCTCGAATGGCCAACGCTCGAGCAGAGACTTCTGGTTGGTCTGCAAACATCGACTCTAGACTTGCAATGGACGCTTCAAATGCTTCGCCGTAGTTAAGGCGAAGTTCGTCAAGGGCGACGCCCTGGATGAGCGCTTTGTGGAGACGTTCTTTGAGAGACTGAACTTGTGATTTATTGTTGGCAGAAATCGCAAACACCGGACAACCGAGCACTTTTTCTAGCGCTTTCAAATCTATCGTTTGTCGTTCACGCTTTAACGCATCCATTTTATTTAGCACAACAATCATCGGGCGACCCAACTCGCGCAGCTGCAATGTCATATACAGACTACGTTCGAGGCTAGTCGCATCAACGACGTTAATAATCAGGTCGGCTGGGTGGGTTAGAACCGCGCGAGACGCAATTGACTCATCAATACTGTTGCCATCATTACCACTATCAAGCGCATATATACCTGGCAAGTCCGTGAGAAGAAAATCGTCGCTAGAATGGGAATACTTACCTGTTTTTTTCTCGACAGTTACACCTGCCCAGTTACCCACTTGCTGCTTGGCACCAGTCAATCCATTAAACAGGGTGGTTTTTCCGCTATTTGGGTTACCGACCGTTAGAATTTTATACTCCATCATTCCACCTCCACTGCGATTGCGTCTGCAATCTTGGTGCGTACCGCTAGAGAGACACCACGGACTTCAACTTGCAGTGGGTCACCCATTGGCGCCTTACGTATTAAGGTAATCTCTGTATTCGGAAGTAACCCCATAACCATCAGCTTTTTTCTTACGTCGTTGGAAAGCTCAGAAAAACCTTTGATGGTTGCTTTTTGCCCTTGTTGTAATTGTGAGAGTTTCATAAACAGGCCGTCTATATATAAATGAGAAATATTTTTATTACCGATCTCAATACTATCTCTCATACATGTAACAGATCTTGTCTGAAATCAATGTTTTCAAGTATAGCGATGTTCAAAACGTCAAAAAGCCTAACGTTAATTTCGTCAAAACTCACCATTTTCTACACCGCCACGACTTAAATCATTCCTCCCACACATACCGAACGGCATATAAAACATTGATAAACAATAGCTTAACAAAGCTGTCGTTTTTATCATGGAAGATGGCGTTAATTTTATAAGTAAAATAAGTCGGAGTGGATATAGTTACTCATGTCGAGGGGCCATCCCAAAGACAACATTGAATTCCAGAGGTGACGCATAAAGCGTCACTCCGGCAGCAAGCGAAGGTGTCATTGACACCCGTGGTATAGTCCCCCGGCTATGCCACGATATTTTTTTTCTTCGGCTTCTTCTAGCCCGCATTCCACCACTACCAGCTACTCGTACTTTCACCAATGTTAATCTGATGGTTTAAAAGCGTTCTTGCTCTTCAATAAACTGAGTTGGAGACATGCCAAATCGATGTTTAAATCTTTGGCTAAAGTAAGAAGGGTCATTAAAACCACATTCAAAAGCGACATCAGATACCTTTTCACCAGCAAGTAAGCGACGGCATGCATTGTCCAATCGAACTTCGGTCAGATATTCTGTAAACGTTTTTTCTAAAGTGGATTTAAAGCGTCTCTGTAGGCTACGCTCGGATAAAAACAGCATTTTAGCTGCGGATGAAGTGCTGAAATCAGGATCAGCATAGTGGGTACTCACGAGGAGAATGACCTTTTCAAACCAAGGATCGTTATCCTGAAATTCGATATCATCGTCACTATCATCGTCAGTAACGATTGAGTTTTCTGCGAAGGCTTCACTAGCGCTCCACGTCATTTCAAGCAGATTACGCTCCTCAGAAGAGTGGATAACCAACTTACCGCCACTCTTTTCGACCAGAGAGTGAATATTCTGCATCATTGTTGAAGTGGTATTACTGCCCTCTATCGCTTTGCCTTGGTCTAGCATAGAAAATGCCACCTGACCTTTCCTCAACATTAACTGAATCATCACTGTTTGGTTTCGGTAGCAACGCTGAACAATACCATCGAACAACAAGTTAAAGATTTCATCAAGATTAAAAGTATCGACGCTAACGTACAGATCTGTATCCGCCTCAATCTGAACGGTAACTCCCGCCTTTAGCAACTCGTCTTGCCAGCCGCGCAGCACCGATTCAACGATAAGTGTCAGGTTATAAACTGGAAGTGCTTGTCCATTAGTCGAGCGCACATTGACCAGCAGTTCTAATTCTCTATTCAAGAAAGCAAGCAATCGAGGATCGCTGTTGTCATTTTTTGCCTGCGCTTCGAGTCTATCTTTTAACGTACTCACTGATTGAGTAAAAATCAGTTTTCTTACCTGCAACTGCTTACGTAGCTGTTGGTTGTTACTGAGCAAGATACGACTTTGATGGCGCATTTGATTGGTTTTGAGTGCGACCTGAGCTTTTAGTGCTCGGTTTGCTTTTGACATCACTCTTGAACGCCAATACGCAGTTGATGCCAACAATAAAATGCCGAGCACTATATAGCCTACGATGGCATACACGCTCAAAAACCATGGTGGTTCCACCGTAAACTGGTAGCGGGCACTGCGACTTTGTAATGTGCCGTTATGCAATGCCCTTACCTCCAACTGATAGCTTCCGGGCATCATATGTTCCATGGTTAAGGTACTGCCATCGAGCATCTGCCAATCTGAATCATCATTGAGACGATATTCAAGCGTGACATCATTGGCTCTCGGCATCACACCAAATTGAAAAAACACCGACTCACTGTAACTCAACTGGAGCGGAGCACTTTCCGTATTCGCCAACGAATAGAGTTTTTGATTGCGCTTGATTTGACTAAATACCACCTGGATTTCCGGCAGCTTACTGGCGATAAGCTGGTTGGTGTCCACTTTGACCAAACTGGTTCGTGAGCCAAGCAGAAGTACACGCTCACTATCCGTGCTGTAGCTACAAAATCCAGGAAGGAACTCATTGCTGATCAAGCCAAACGGCTCACCGTAATGCTGCATTAAGCTGCCATTGTTCGCGTATTTTGATAGCCCGCCCGATGAAGTGAGCCAAATACCTTGCTCGGTTTTTAACAAACACTTGGGAGTTACATGGCCATCAACCATTGTAATTGGCTGAACTTGCTCTTTATATAAGTTCAAGCGATACAGGCCATATCGACCCGCGACCCATAATTGATTATCCTCGACTTGCTCAACATCAATGACCTCGCCATAGGGAATACTTTCCCCAACAAAACGAACCTGACCATCTTTTAGAAGGTAGATGCCATGCTCAGTACCTAGGCTCAGATAACCTTGAGATGTCTCATAAATGTGTGTGAGCTGAGCAGGCAGAAACTTTTCGATCATCCACTCAGAACCAAACTGGATCAATTGCTCACTAGCGGTGTTATAGCTCCACAACTGGTTGCTGCTTGCTCCCCAAACGGTATTGTCTCGACCCATTTCGATGAAGCGAACACTCGTTTGTTTTAGGAACGGAGGTAAGTTGTCAACAATGACCTCTCCACTTCCTGCATCGATACAAACAATGCCTTTATCCGTCGCAAGCCATAAGACGCCATTTCTCTCTTCGAGATCATAGACGACGCCTTGATATAGTAGGTCGCGTGTCCCTGCGCTAGAAAGCTCAACACGATAGACGTTTTTATTGGTTAACATCCAGTAACCATCACGGCTCTTACTGCGCAGGAGCTTGGTTACCTTTTCTTTGCTGTCACTGAACGACAGATATTGGTGTGGGTAACGCTCAAAATTGTCCGAAAATTGGGAGAAATAACGGACTCCCCTATCAGTCGCAATCCAAATACCACCAGCATTGTCATTAAGAAGAGAATAAATTTTTTCCCCCGCTAACCCATTTCCTGCCCACACTCCCTGCTCAAAACGACGAATTTCACCTGTTACAAAGTCATAGACAAACAGCCCTTTTTCGGTACCTATCCAGTACTCTTGCGCCGTCTCTGCGATACTTAATACGTGATTCCCTGCAATCCGCTGGATCGGCTGCTGGGGCTGGTCAGGATCAAAAATCAAAATGCCGTCTAGCGAGCCGATCACCAGCTCATCGCGTACTTCTGAATAGTGCAGCTTCTCTACGTAATGGCTAGCAGAGCTTGATATGTGTTCGTAAACGTCTCCATTCGACAAGTAAACCCCCGCATTGGTCGCAATCACCCAACGAGACTTAATAAACGCCGCATCGTTAATCGTGATTTTCGCTGACTGGTTGTATTGGTACAACTGCATCAACGAAAAGGTTTGAAACTCACCGCTATCAACATGGTAGGTGTAAAAGTGGCTCTCATCAGCTAACCAGATGTAGCGTTTTGTGGCACCAATTCGAAGTATTTCGGTTCCTGGGGTTAAGCTGAAAACCAGCTCTTTTTCTCGATTGGGTACGGTGCGATAGATTTCATTCTGAAAAAATGTCCAGAAGGCATTGTCAACGAAAGCGACCTGCTCGGTATCCTCGTCAAGTGCTGAGCCCATCTCAGGGGTAATCGCCTGACCATCAAAAAATAAGATTTGATTTCGCACATCTTGCAGCCATATCCCTCCGCCGTGAGCTGTGAATAGCTGTTTCGCCGCAAACACTTTTCCCTGAGTCTGCATAGGCAACGGATAGAAAACCGTGGGAGAGAAATTGGATGCTAGCGAAACTCCCGAAAACAGCAGTAGTAGCAACAGTATCGACGAGAGTTTATTCAATTGGCTTATCCCTAGCAGCAAGAATCAATAGGCTAACATTGGACGTTCAGCACAAGGCATGAACTTTGATTTATTTTGTGCCAATAATTATCGGAAATTTATCAAGATTAACAAGCGCGTATGGCAAAAAACTCGTGACTTTTCCAATCAGTTCACAGATGCCAATCAAGCCAAAGAGAATCGCTCTCTTTGGCTTTCGATAAAGTTAACGCTGCAAGCAGTGGCTGAAGCTATCCGCCAAGTTCTGTTTTAAGACAAAGTAGCCACCAGAAACGGCTTGAACATCGCTGCCAATGGGATCAAGGACACCTACTTTTGCGTTGCTGCCTCTGGTCACAGACTCTACCACTGCGGGTGTGAACTGAGGTTCAGAAAATACACATTTCGCCTGCTCACTGGCTAATGCTTTACGAATTGAGATCAACGTTTTGGCGCCCGGCTTGCGATCAGGGCTGACCGTAAAAAAACCCAACTGATTGAGACCAAAATCTTGTTCAAAGTAACCATAGGCATCGTGGAAAACAAAATACCCATCCTGTTTGATAGGAGTAAGTTGCTTTGCGATCGCTTGCTGCTGAGCAGCCAGTTTGTCTTCAAATACTTTTAGATTATCAGCGTAGACTTGAGCGTTAGCAGCATCCATCCCTGCTAACATATCCGCCATAGCCTTTGCCACTTGCATCGTGGGTTTATAACCCAGCCAAAAATGGGGGTCATGACTGCCGTGGTCGTGACCATCATGATCATGATGATCACCTTGATATTCTCTCAGTTCTAGACCTTCAATTTTGCTCAGTGTGAGGACATTGCTCTGCCCTTCTACCACCTTACTCAGAAAGGGTTCTAGATCCTTTCCGAACCAAATAATCACATCAGCATTGCGAATGCGCTTCACGTCTGACGGACGCAGAGCATAGTCATGTGGTGAAGTATTAGACGCCAAGATAACCTCTGGAGATGAGGTATTTTGCATGATTTCAATGGCAATCAGTTGAATGGGTTTAATACTAGTTAACACTTGTGTTGCGTTAGCCACAGAGTGGCTTGCAAACCAAAGTGTACAGGCGATTAGAAAACGTTTCATAGCTAGCGAGATTACAGACTGGTTTAAAGGAATGACAAATGTTACATTATAACAATAAACAATTGCAAATGAGTTCCATTCATGCCGACATTGGTCGAACTTACTGATATCTGCGTTCAATTCGAAGACCGAACCGTCCTCGACAAGGTAAGTCTACGCCTCAACAGAGGCGAAATCACTACACTTATCGGACCTAATGGCGCGGGAAAGTCGACACTGGTAAAAGTCTTACTCGGACTACAGCGCCGATATAGCGGTACTTTATCCAAAGCCAAGGGAATCAAAATTGGCTACGTACCACAAAAACTTAAACTCAATGACACCCTGCCACTTACCGTAGAACGTTTTCTGCGTTTGGCTGGCAAGTACAGCCGACAAGAGCTCAATGATGCCCTTAAATTAGTCGGCGCTGAGCATTTGGCGAAGAGTAATATGCATTCGTTGTCTGGCGGAGAGAATCAACGCGTCTTGCTTGCGCGAGCATTGCTACAAAGACCTGATTTGTTGGTTCTCGACGAACCAGCCCAAGGTGTTGATGTTCAGGGTCAGATCGATTTGTATGATTTGATCGATACTATTCGCCACCGCTTTAACTGTGCCGTGTTTATGGTCTCCCATGACCTGCACCTAGTCATGGCAAAAACCGATGATGTTATCTGTTTACATCATCATATTTGCTGTTCTGGCGCACCCGCAGACATCGCTCAGCACCCAAGCTATATTGCGCTGTTTGGACATACCCAGCAACAATCTCTTGCGTTCTATCACCATCAGCATGACCACCATCATCATGACTTAGCAGGTCAACCCGTAGCCGGTGAAGGCGCTCAATGTTCCCATCATACACACGGCCATCATCATGATTGAGTTTTTGCTACCTTCCATACTTGCAGGCTTAGGGATCGCTGCGATCGCAGGCCCGCTAGGTTCATTTGTTGTTTGGCGTCGCATGGCTTATTTCGGTGACACGCTCGCTCACGCCTCCTTGATGGGGCTTGCCTTGGGCTTTTTACTGGACGTCAATCTCTACTTAGCCTTAACGGTTTGCTGCCTTGCCTTGGCAATCCTGTTGGTAACACTTCAGCGTCAACAGCAAGTCGCTACTGACACTTTGCTGGGCATTCTCGCCCACAGTTCGTTATCACTTGGTCTGGTTGCTGTAAGTTTCTTGGATAACGTCCGAATTGATTTAATGAGCTATCTCTTTGGTGATCTGTTAGCGGTAACAGCGCAAGACCTCGCATATATTTATCTCGGCGTTATCGTCGTTGCTACTGTATTGGGCTTTTTCTGGCGCTCGTTACTCTCAACCACCGTCAATGAGGACCTTGCCGCTGTCGAGGGACACAACGTCGATCTAATGCGTTTGATTCTGATGTTAATGGTCGGTTTAGTGATCGCAATTGGTATGAAGTTTGTTGGCGCCCTGATCATGACTTCACTGTTGATCATCCCAGCGGCGACGGCTCGTCGATTTGCCAAAGCACCAGAACAGATGGCCTTGTTCGCATCACTGATTGGCTCTATTGCTGTTTTACTTGGTCTAACTCTATCATGGCACTACGACACTCCAGCAGGCCCTTCTGTCGTGATCAGCGCTACCGCGATGTTTATGTTAAGCCAACTAATGCGCGTGAGAAGTTAAACGCTTGAAGCATTCAAGAAATAAAAAGGGTTGGCGCTTGGCGCCAACCCTTTTTATTTTGAGTAAAGAACGAGAAAACTTGAGTTGCTTACGCAACATGCAAGCTCTCCCTTAGGGCGTAGCGCCCTCTTAAGCGCCTTCGTTATGCAGTTCTAGGTTCGCTAAATCTAGCTGAATCTCACGCTGAGTCTTTGCATCATCACCACGCAGTGATTCAAGGAAATCAAGGTAGTTCTGATCGATATCACCCGTCACGTATTCACCATTAAATACTGACGTTTCAAACTTAGCGATGTCGCTGTTACCCATACCAACTGCTGCGACAAGATCCTCCAGTGTTTGGAAAATCAGTTCATCAGCACCAATCTGTTTACAGATTGAATCGTTGTCACGACCATGTGCGATGAGTTCGCTTGCACTCGGCATATCGATGCCGTAAACATTCGGGAAACGGATTTCTGGTGCAGCTGAAACCATAAAGACTTTCTTCGCACCGGAATCACGCGCCATCTCGATAATCTGCTCTGATGTGGTACCACGTACGATAGAGTCATCAACCAGCAATACATTCTTATCTTTAAATTCTGAGCGGATTGCGTTGAGCTTACGACGCACAGATTTCTTACGCTGCTGTTGACCAGGCATGATAAAGGTACGGCCGACGTAACGGTTCTTCACAAAGCCTTGGCGGTAAGGAATGTCGATCGCTTGTGCGATTTGCAGCGCGATATCACAAGAAGTTTCTGGGATAGGGATAACCACATCAATATCCAGATGGCTGTATTCATCGCGGATACGCTCACCCAATTTCTTACCCATTTCAACGCGCGCGCTATATACCGAGATTTTATCGATAAACGAATCTGGTCGAGCAAAGTAAACAAATTCAAAAATACATGGGTTAAGGACTGGGTTGTCAGCACATTGCTTAGTATGAAGTTGACCATCGAAAGTAACATAGATTGCTTCACCCGGTGCGATATCGCGGATGAAGTCAAACCCAACCGCATCCAACGCCACTGACTCAGAGGCAACCATGTATTCTGTACTACCACCGATTTCACGTTTTCCAAGGCATAGAGGGCGAATGCCGTTTGGATCACGAAATGCCACCATACCATGACCGATAATCATTGCTGTTACCGCGTACGCACCACGAATAGCACGGTGCACATTGGTCACTGCACGGAACACATCTTCCGCTGCAACATTTCCTTTTACGGTATCAATCTCGTGTGCAAGCACGTTGAGCAACACTTCTGAGTCGGAAGTCGTGTTCACATGACGACGATCTTTCTCAAACAATTTCTCACGTATTTCTGCTGCATTGGTCAAGTTACCATTGTGTGCCAGAGTGATACCAAATGGCGAATTCACGTAGAAAGGCTGTGCTTCTGACGCGCTCGAACTACCCGCCGTTGGATAACGAACATGGCCAATACCCACGCTACCTTGCAGTCTTTGCATATGTTTGGCTTCAAACACATCCTTAACTAAACCGTTCGCCTTACGCAGACGAAAACGATTGCTTTCTATGGTACAAATACCCGCGGCATCTTGGCCACGGTGCTGCAATACCGTCAATGCATCATAGATAGACTGGTTTACAGGCGTAGTGCCCACGATTCCAACAATACCACACATGTCTTAACCCTCGATTTTCGACAATGGCTGGCGCGTTATACCGCGCCAGATAAGAAACTAGACGTTGCTTGCAAGTGTTCAAAGAAAGGGGCAATGACGCGGCTAAATTCCGGCACCAATTGAGATCCTTTCCACCACTCAGAGTCTGGAAACGATGTAAACGCATCCATAAAAAATAGTGCTGCTGACACAATCAGAACGCCACGTAGACCGCCAAAAACGACACCTAACACTCTGTCTGTACCCGACAACCCTGTTTTCTGCACTAGCTGAGCAATCACATAGTTAACGATTGCACCAACCACTAGCGTAGCAATAAACAAGGCTGCGATTGCGGCTCCATTTCGAATCATCTCATCTTGAATATTGGTGAAGTACACCGCCAACTTGGCGTAATACTGACTGGCGATAAAAAAAGCGCCAAACCAAATAACCAATGAGAGTGCTTCTTTAGCGAAACCACGCACTAAACTGATCAAAGCCGACAGGCCGACCACACCTAAAATGACAATATCTAACGGATTCATTCTGTACTTACATCTTAAGTTCGCGCGCATTTTAACAGAAAAAACGCTGACGCAAACGTTTTCTTATGGGTTTAGCGGTTTAAATTTGAGCAATTGACCTTTTGAACCGGTAATTTTTTCCAGTTCTAGGATCTGACGCTCCAATTTACTCTTAGACACATCTGGGCCGATAATAATTCGTGTAAAACCATTTTCCGGCTTAGTATGCGCTTGGTAGCCTCGCTTCTGTAGGTCCTTAACCAAGTTGTTCGCATTGTCGGCATTTTTGAGCGCCATAAGTTGAACAATCCATGCCGTATCTTGATACTCATTGCGCTCAGGTATTTCTTTCACGACAACGGGTAATGGCTTATCTTCAGCGACACCATCAGAGCCCGTTTCGACGACCTCGACAGGGGTTTGAGGAAGGCTTTGCGAATCATCAACAGGATCAAGGATTTCGAAGCTTTCAAGCTCACTATCCAACTCGGGCTTGAGAGGAATACTTGCTATCTCTTCCTTGTAATGGGTTTTCTTGCCGTCTAGTACATCCGGCAAAACGATGACACCAACAGCGACTAAGATGATGGTACCGACTAGACGATTTTGAAACTTGCTTGCCATTTATTCTCCTTTGTTCTGCCAATGCTCGAGGACTTCTCCAACCGTATGGAAAGAGCCCACAACTAGGATGACATCTTGCGCCTTTGCTTTTGTCAGTGCAGATTCAAATGCTGCAACTGGCGCATCAAAATAGGCAATCCCCTTTGGTAGGTACTGGCATAGCTCCTGCGCCGAAGCAGCACGAGGCCCCGTCAGTGACGCAGGGTACCAATAAGAGGCAACCGGCATCAACGCTTCTAGAGTCGCTTTAATATCCTTATCATGCAGCATCGCTACCACAGTGTGAATCGTCTTATTCTGATATTGCTCTGCAACACGAGAAACGAGATATTGTGCCGAATGCGGGTTATGCGCTACATCAAGCAGTATGGTTGGCTCATCACTTAGAATTTGCATTCGACCAGGCAATTGAGCGTTTTGCAGACCATTGACGATGTTTACATCACTCAGCTCAAGGTTTGCTGTTGCAAGTGCCATTAGTGCTGTAGCGGCGTTTTGTAGTGGTAAACCCGGTACTGGTAGATCATCTAACTGATAAGAGCCATGTACCCAGCGCCATGTGTTTAGATCCGTCAACTGGTAGTCGTACTGAATCCCAACCTGATACAACTCAGCGCCGATATCATCTGCATGCGCTGCAACGGTGGCAGGTGCTTTTGGTTGCCCACAGATAGCGGGCTTTCCGCTGCGATAGATGCCTGCTTTTTCGTAACCGATAACATTGATGTCGTCACCCAGCCAATCTACATGGTCAATGGCCAAGCTGGTGATAATCGATACATCATGATCAACCACGTTGGTGGCGTCTAAACGCCCGCCTAGCCCAACTTCAAGTAACACAATATCGACTTTCTCAGTTTGGAACAGACGCAAAGCTGCAAGCGTCCCATACTCAAATAGGCTTAAGCTCACTTCACCACGCTGCTTCTCGATGAAATCAAATGCTTGAGCATGTTTTTCATCGGATAGATCCTGACCATTGATACGAACGCGTTCGTTGTAACGAATAAGATGTGGAGAGCTATACACGCCAACAGAATAACCCGCATCTAATAGAATCGCTTCCATCAATGCGCAGGTTGATCCCTTGCCGTTAGTTCCGGCAACCGTAATCACGGTCGGTGCAGGTTTGGTAAGATTTGCTGCTTTGGCAACAGTTTGGACACGGTCCAGACCGAGGTCGATCGCAGAGGTGTGAATGTTTGATAAATAATCAAGCCACATCGATAGTGGAGATGTGGCTTGAGGAATTTGGCTTAGACTCATCTAACTTTAACCAATAAATTGTGGTTGCTTGTTAGTGAGTTACTTTACCCTTTTTCGTCCGCTTCTGGTACAGAATAAGCAGCTTCATTTGGTGAATCGTTAACAGAAACCACCAATGGTGATGGTTTATTGTTCATCTTCGCCATTAAGCCACCGATACGCTGACGCATTTCGCGGCGATCAACGATCATATCAATTGCACCGTGATCAAGCAGGAACTCACTACGCTGGAAACCTTCTGGTAGGTCTTCACGTACCGTTTGCTCAATAACTCGACGGCCAGCAAAACCGATCAATGCTTTTGGCTCACCAATATTGATATCACCAAGCATCGCTAAACTTGCCGAAACGCCACCCATAGTTGGGTCAGTCATTACCGATACGAATGGAAGACCTTTCGCTGACAGACGCTCTAGCGCAGCACTGGTTTTCGCCATTTGCATTAGAGACATTAATGCCTCTTGCATGCGCGCGCCGCCACTGGCAGAAAAACAAACTAAACCACAGTTGTTCTCCATTGCCGCTTCAGCTGCACGAACAAAACGAGCACCAACCACTGAACCCATTGAACCGCCCATGAATGAGAAGTCAAATGCACAAGCTACGATAGGCTGACCTAATAGTTCGCCTTTCATTACAACCAGCGCGTCTTTCTCACCGCTGCTCTTCTGAGCTGCTGAAATGCGATCTTTATACTTTTTCGAGTCTTTGAACTTCAGTTTATCTTGCGGCTCAAGCTCGTCAGCAATCTCTACACGATTATTTTCGTCTAGGAATGTTTCAAGGCGACGACGTGCTCTCATACGCATGTGATGATCACATTTCGGACATACTTCTAGGTTACGCTCTAGTTCAGCGTGGTAAAGCACCTGCTCACATGAAGTACATTTGGTCCAAACCCCTTCAGGAATAGACGCTTTACGTGAACTAACAATGTTGCTTTTTTCTAAAATCTTTTCAAGCCAACTCATGGAAGACCTTTTCTCTCTACTCCTGCGCTCAATGCGAAGGATACAAATTCTGAATTTACGCGTGAGGATTAAAGCATATTAAATGCCAAGTGTAGACAAAAAACTGGTTGTACCTATTTCCTGACTCAATTTCTCACACACTAAAGACCTGATTCATTCGACAATTTATCACGAATTAGTTCAGATTATCAGGCAAAAATAGTGGCCCAATCGGCACTCTTGGTAATTCAAACCCATCAGGGTAATCAACGTCAACGAGGTACAGGCCTTCCGCTTTCGCCGTCGCTCCCGCCAACTTGCGATCCTTGGCTGCAAGCAACCACTCGATCCACTGCGGCTCCTGCTCTCCTCGACCAACACAAATCAAACTACCAGTGATATTGCGCACCATATGATGAACAAATGCGTTCGCTTTGATGTCAATAACAACATACTGACCATGACGCGACACATTAATGTGCATCATGTTTCGCCATGGGCTGCGAGATTGGCAATGTGTCGCTCTAAAGGAGGTAAAGTCGTTTTCGCCTAACAGATACTGTGCGGCTTGATGCATCTTCTTTTCATCAAGCTCACCGTGATAGTGGCTCACACCCGAAGACAATATACCCGGACGCAGTGCGCTGTTGAAAATGATATAGCGGTAGCGGCGTGCTGTAGCGGAAAAACGGGCATGAAACTCGTCCGGTACCTCTTTAGCCCAACGTACTGCGATATCATCGGGTAAGTTAGCGTTGGCTCCCATTGTCCAAGCCACCATTTTACGTGTTGCGGTTGTATCAAAATGGACAACTTGACCTGTCCCATGAACACCTGCATCGGTCCGTCCTGCACACTGGACTTCAATTGGATGGTTAGCAACGATACTTAATGCGTGTTCTAACTTCTCTTGAACACTATTCACTTCTCTTTGGCGTTGCCAGCCATAGTATTGAGTACCATTGTATTCGATGCCTAAAGCAATTCTCATCGGGATGTTCTCACAGGATTGATTGACCTAAGAATGGGGCGGGAAGTATATACCAAAAAATAAGGGGGCTAAACTGCCCCCTTAGTCATTTCACCAATTAGCGATTGTTTATCGCATCAATCAAACTCTTCGCTTCACGTCGAATTTCATCACTGCCGTCAACTATTGCTTCTTCAAGCAATTTAATTGCGCCCTGTGAATCACTCATTTCGATGTAGATTTTGGCTAAATCGAGTTTACCCGCGGCCTCGGAGTTCGCATCAACATCAGTGTGATCGCCGATATCACCAATAACATCAGGAAAATCATGTAGACCAACATCAAGTTTGAGTTCGTCATCGATCTCTTGCTGCTCTTCTGACTCGACTTCCGCCATCAATTCGTCGATGGTGCGGAATGTATGCTCCTGAGGATTAAACTCGTCAAGGTCTGGTTGATCTTCCCAATCCTCGTCCAGTGCCTGCTCAAGGGTATTGTCGACAGACCAGATATCTTTTTCATCATCAGGGATTTCGTCCGAAATCGTAGCCTGCTGCTCTGGAGAAAGACTAAAACCATTCCAGTCTTCACCAATTTCAAGCATCGCGTCGATATCCATGCCTGCACTGTCAGAAGTCACCGCATCAATCGGCTTGTCAAATGAGAATCCACCGTGTGGCTGATCATCTTCCGCCAGCAGCTCATCAAAGGCTTTTTCATCGAACTGCTGATGTGCCATATCCTGTGCATCAACACGTGCAGCGCTTTCTGCTGGTATTTCTTCGAGATCTGGCAGTTCAACGGGTTCAAGTGCAAAGTCATCATGCTGCTCTGAGAGATCTTCAGCCGATGAATCCAGATCCGCTAACGCCTCTTCTTCACCATACTCAGGCAAATCAAGTGCATCAAACTCAATCGCTTGCTCGCCAACAGGCTCTTCAAATGGCGGTTCACTCACTGGTGCTTCCGACACATTCAGTGCAGCAAGCGCTTCTTCCTCTCCAAACTGAGGTAAATCGAAATCATCCAGATCAATGTTTTCATCATCTACTTGCGGAGCTTGATGAACACTTTCCGATTCGAGTTCAACATCAGCAATGGCTTGTTCTTCACCGAATTCTGGTCGCTCAAGGGAATCAATCTCTTGCTCTTCAGCAGGCTGTTGAAGTTGTTCTTCGCTTGCCAGACCGTGCGATTCACTCATCTCAGCTAACGCTTCTTCCTCGCCAAATTCTGGCAATTCAAAGTCGTCCAGTTCGATGTTTTCATCATCCACTTGTGGTGATTGATAAAGCTTCTCTGATGCAAGTTCTGAGTCCGCTAATGCCTCTTCCTCACCAAACTCTGGTAAATCTAGGTCATCCAACTCGAACGTTTCATCTTCTGCTTGTGGCTCTGCAAGCTCTTGTACAGGTTCAAGCTCTGCATCCGCTAATGCGTCTTCTTCACTGTATTCCGGCAGCTCAAGCTCATCGAACACCATGGCTGGCTCTTCCAGCGACGGCTCTTCAACTGACTCAGCAACAAGCGCTTCAGGTTCGAGAGCTGGGGCTTCTGCCCCATCAGCCAATGCCTCTTCCTCACCAAACTCTGGCAAGTCTAGGTCATCCAACTCAAACGCTTCATCTTCTGCTTGAGGCTCTGTGAGCTGTTGTGCAGGTTCAAGTTCTGCATCCGCTAATGCGTCTTCTTCACTGTATTCCGGCAGCTCAAG